>NZ_CP102772.1:602000-903000 GCF_026020075.1 Bosea sp. NBC_00550 | reverse complement strand
CCCAGGCGCGCGCCAGGCCGTAATACCAGCCGGTGGGATGCTGATCGTAGTTGTGCACCCTTTCGCCCCTGACGACGACATGGTCGGCCGAAAACAGCATGATCGTCGGCACGCTTTCGGCCATCACCTGCTGATAGCGTGTATAGATCTCACGGCGCTTTGCCGGATCGCTCTCGGCACGCCCCTCGTCGAGCAGCTTGCTGGCTTCGTCATTCTTCCAGTTGCGGAAATCGGCGCCTTTCGGCGCCTTGTGGAAGTGCCGGTAGAACAGCAGGTTCGGGTCCGGAACCGTCGCCCAGTCGTTGAAGGTGAAGCCCATCTGCTTCGACTGGAAATTCTTGACCCAGACGCCCAGCTCGACGCGCTGGATCGAGAGTCTGATGCCGATCTTGGCGAGCTGCTCACGCAGGATCACACTGGCGGCGTCCATCCAGTCGTAGCCGATGATCGAGGTCAGGGTGAGATCGAACCCGTCGGGATGGCCGGCCTCGGCCAGCAGCTTCTTGGCGGCGGCGATGTCGAGCTTTTGGTTTGGCAGCTTGTCGAGCGGCGCGCCCCAGCTCTCCTGCATGCCGGCGACCATGGTGCCGATCACGTTGCCGAGCCCGCCGATCGAAGCGCGCATGATCTCGTCCTTGTCCACCGCCAAGGCGATGGCGCGGCGAACGCGTTCATCGTCGAGCGGCTTGAGCTCGGCACCGAGATCGATGGCCTTCTGGTTGAAGGACGGCTTCCGCTCGACAACGAGCCCGGCCACACCTTCGACCTGCTTGACGTCCTGCGGGCGGCTCAGCGTCGCGATGTCGATGCGCTTGTTGCGCAGGCCGACGAGCAGGCTCGCAGCATTCGGAACGAAGATGAAGTTGATCCGGTCGAGATAAGGAACGCCCGGCTCCCAGTAATCCGGGTTGCGGACCAGGGTGGCATTGCTGTTGGGCTTGAACTCGGCCAGCTTGAACGGCCCGGTGCCGACGCTCGTCTGGTTCAGCTTGGTTTTCGCATCGGCCGCATCGAAATAACCGGCCGGGACGACGCCGCCGTATTTGTTGCCGAGCGTCATCGGCAGTGCCGCGTTGGGCGCCGAGATCGTGATCTTGACCGTCGCGTCATCGACGGCGTCGATCGCCGTGATCATGGCGAAATCGCCGGCCCCGGGCGAGCCGTTCTTCGGGTCCCGAATATAGTTGTAACTGTAGGCGACGTCCTTCGCGGTCATCGTCTGGCCGCCATGGAACTTCACGCCCTTGCGCAGGCGCACGGTATAGACCAGCCGGTCGGCAGACAGGTCGAAACCTTCGGCGAGCAGCGGCATGGCGGTGCCGTCGGGGCTTTCGTAGAACAGCCCCTGATAGATCAACACCGTCAGCCGGATGCGCGCATCGGCCGCCTGATGAAAAGGGTCGAGTCCCGGAGGCTCGACGAGCAGACCCATGTTGAGGGTTCCACCCGTCTTCGCGCCCGTGGGCTTCGGCCCGTAGAGTTCGGCCGCGGCGGCCGAACCGGCGAAGGTCGCCGTGGCAATAAATCCTCCGAGGGCCAGCAGCAGGCTGCGGCGGTCGACGCCGCCAAAGAGATCCGAATCCGACATTGTTGTTTTCCCCTCACCGGGCTCCGGTTCGGATCTGCTGAGATCCTGGGATGGCCGGGCGCCCGTTGGCCGGTACCCCATGTCGAGAAGCTCAGTCGCGATAGGCCACTACCAGCTCGATCTCGACGGCCGCATCGCGCGGCAGTTCGGCAACCCCGACGGCAGAGCGCGCGTGGCGGCCGGCCTCGCCCAGGATTTCGCCGAGCAGGTCGGAGGCGGCGTCGAGAACCTTCGGCTGGTCGTTGAAGCCGGGAGCCGACGCGACGAAGCCCGTCACCTTCAGGACGCGTTCGATCCGATCGAGGCTGCCCAACGCCTGCTTCAAGCAGGCCAGTCCCTGCAGGATACAGATACGCGCCTCGGCGCGAGCGGCTTCAAGCGAGACCCCGGCGCCGGCCTTGCCTCTGACCTTGACCTCGCCGTCAACCTTGGGAAGCTGACCCGCGACATAGGCGACGCCCCGGTGCAGCGTCACCGGTACGTAGTTGAACGAAGGCGAGGCAGCCTCCGGCAGCTCGATACCGAGCTCGGCAAGACGCTGGTCAATCATGGGCTTGTCCCGGAATTGGCGCGAGAAGATCTTCGACGAGGCCGTCAAGGTCGTAGCGCGGTCCGAAGCCGGTCTCGGACACGAACCGACTGCCGTCGCTCAGCGGCAACAGCAGTGCCGGCTCGATGCGCTCGAACCCGATCTCGACCCCCGGTCGCCTCGCCCGGACGGCCTCGATGATGTCGAGGATGCTCGCCTCGAACCCCTTGATGTTATAGGCCGGCCGGACCGGCCCGCTATGGCGCAGCGCCGTCAGCATCGCCGCCGCCGCGTCGACGACATGCATCAGGTCGACGGGGTGGTCGTGAAACGTCACATGCGCCGGGCGCCCTTCGCGTGCCGCCGCAAAGACCTCGGAGATCGAACTCGCGGCGCCTTGATACCAGAGCCCGGGGCCGAGGATCAGCGGCAGGCGCATGCTGACGATCTCGACGCCGTGCCGGCGCATCAGGAACTCGGAAAGCACCTCCGCCATCTGCTTCGTCACGCCGTAGACGGTGGTCGGAGCCGAGACATCGTCTTCGTTGACATGCGTGGTCGCATAGGCAGATGCGGGGCCATACACCACGGCGGAACCGGTCCAGACGATGCGGTTCACGCCAGCGTGGCACGCGGCCTCGACGAGCCGGCCGTGACCGGCGACATTGATCTCGAATGCGGCATCGGCCTCGGCTTCCCCGGCGCGCATCAGTCCCTGCTTGCCGACGCTATGCGCCACGCAGGATACCACCTGCGTCGGCTTGAACCGGGCAAAGGCCGCGTCGAGAGCCTCGCGATCGCCGATGGAGCCCTCGAACACCTGATAGCGGCCCGCGACATCGGCAAGCCGATCCTCGGCCATGGCTGGCCCGAACAGAACCGGGGCATACCCAGCACGGATCAGGGCGCGGACGACATGAGACCCGACAAAGCCCAGTCCGCCAGCGACAAGCACGGTGCCGGCGCTGCCAGGCCTCGACGCCAGCTCAGTGGACTCGGGTTCGACTGCATCAACGAAGGACATGGCGATCCACCGCATTCCAGTCGATCTCGATACCGAGGCCGGGCGCGTCGGGCACGGCGATGACGCCATCGACCTGCTTGAGCGGATCGACCAGGATTGAATCCCGCAACGGGTTGTCGCCCAGATCATATTCGACCAGCGTCGGCCGCGGGACATTGCCTCCATGGGGATAGACCGGCAGCGACGCGACGAAATGCACCGCCGCCGCCAAACCGACCCCCGTGCCCCAGACATGGGGCGACAGGCGCAAATGCTCCATCATCGCGAGCTGGGCGATCTGACGGCCCTGCCAGAAACCACCGCAGAGCGAGAGATCCGGCTGCACGACATCGACAGCACGCCGATCGATCAGGCGTTTGAAGTCGAAGGCGGTGTAGAGGGCCTCGCCCGTGGCGATCGGGACCGGACTCCAGCGATGGAGCGCCTCATAGCCGGCGAAATCCTGAGGCGCGAGCGGCTCTTCGACCCAGCCTATGCCGTGGGGAACGAGCCGGCCGATGCTCTCGCGCGCGAGATCGAGGGTGTAGTTGGAGTTGATGTCGACCAGTATCTCGACATCGGGGCCGAGAATCTGGCGCGCCGCAGCGACACGCTGCTCGTCGCTGGCCGGCGACACGCCGATCTTGATCTTGATCGAGCGATGGCCCGCCTTCGCCATCGCTTCGATCTGCGGCTCGAAATCGCGCTCGCTATTCTCCGTCAGGTAACCGCCAGACGCATAGATCGGCACCTGGGAAGCCTGTTTGCCGCCGATCAAGCGGTGAACCGGCAGGCCCAGCGCCTTGCCCGCCGCATCCTTGGCGGCCATGTCGATGCCGGAAATGCTCCAGGTCATGGGCCCCTGGACGCCGAAATGGTAATGGCGAGCCAGCATCTGCGAGAAGACATGCTCGATGTCGAGCACGTGACTCCCGAGCAGGTAGCCCTTGACCAGCGGCAGCATGGCGAGATTTACCGTGGGCATGCCCCAGCATTCGCCGACGCCTTCTGTTCCGTCCGACAGGCGCAGGCGGACCAGGGTCGTGGCCCGGGCGCTCGCGAGCGACTTCGCCATTCCATAGCTGCGACCGGGGGGAAGTTGCGCCTGCAAGGGGATGAACGCGATGTCTTCGATGATCATGGCCCGTCGCATTCCTTGTCCAGCCAATGCGGATCAATTTCAGCCAATGTTGAACCAATTTGAGGGCGAGCGCAATATCGTCGAGACGTGGCCGTCGCTACATGCTGTGCGGCGCCCATCTGCGGCTTGTAGCTGCGCATCTCGACCGGCCGAAGCGCGAGCACCGCTTCGCCGGACCATTCAACATCGACAAGAATTCGATCGGCGAAGAGCCCGGGGAACGCGCCCGTCTGAATAAGCAGGCAGGCCAGGATGTTGCGCGCATCAGGGCTTTTCAGGCCATCGACACATGTCTGGCTTGCGCAAGCCAGATCGAAGCAATGCGCCGCGGCTCAACGCGAACTGCCAACCGGGGCGTTGCGCCCGATCAGGTGGCAAGCGCAGTGGCGCCAACAGCCGCCATCGAGCCGTCGTCCGAAAGCGGACGCTCGAAGCTCACCTATGGAATATCCACCTTCGCATTGCGGAAGCAGAATCGTTTGTGCTCCGCCAGGGTCCGAGCCAAATCATCGACGCGGAGCGAAGACGCTCAATGAGCGCCAGCCCTGACGAAGTTCGCCAGCTCAGCGGTCTGGGGGGTTGCGAACAGCGCCTTCGACGCCCCCTGCTCCCAGATTTTCCCCTGATGCATGAACACCGTGGTGTCGGCCACGGTCCGGGCGAAGTTCATCTCGTGGGTGACGAGCAGCATGGTCATGCCACCCTTGGCGAGCTTCTCCATGACGATCAGCACCTCGCCGGTCAGCTCCGGGTCGAGCGCCGAGGTGACCTCGTCGAAGAGCATCACCTTCGGCTTCATCGCCAGCGAGCGGGCGATGGCGACACGCTGCTGCTGGCCGCCGGAGAGGTTGTCGGGGTAGCTGTCGAACTTCTCGGAGAGTCCGACCTGCGCGAGCACGTCCTTGGCCAGTGCGAGCGCCGCCGCCTGGGAGACGTTCTTGGTGATGCGCGGCGAGAGCATGATGTTCTGGCCGACCGTCAGGTGCGGGAACAGGTTGTAGCTCTGGAAGACGATGCCGACATCCTTGCGCAATTCGCGCAGCTTGGTCGGGTCCTGCGTTGTCGTGTGGCCGGCGACCTCGATCTTGCCGGCATGGAAGGTCTCGAGCCCGTTGATGCAGCGCAGCAGCGTCGATTTGCCCGAGCCGGAGCGGCCGATGATGGCGACGACCTGCCCTGTCTCGACGCTGAGCGAGACGCCTTTCAGCACCTCCAGCGAGCCAAAGCGCTTGTGGACGTCTTCAATGAGAACGGCTGGCATTCATCACCTTTTCGAGATGGCGGCTGAGCCGGGACAGCGGGAAACAGATCGCGAAATAGATCGCGCCCACCAGGGTGAATATCTGGAAGGCCTGATAGGTCGCGTTGTTGACCAGCATGCCGGCACGCATGAGGTCGACGAAGCCGACGACCTGGACGATCGAGGTGTTCTTCACGAGCTGGACGAGGAAGCCGACCGTCGGCGGCAGCGAGATCCGGATCGCCTGCGGCAGGATGATGTAGCGGTACTGCTGCGGCGTGGTCAGCGCCAGCGAGGCGGAGGCCTCCCATTGCTGACGCGGCACGGATTCGATCGAGCCGCGCCAGATCTCGGCGAGATAGGCCGAGACGTAGATCGACAGCGAGGCCGAGGCCGCGAAGAAAGGCGGCAATTCGATGCCAACAGCCGAAAGCCCGTAATAGCTCATGAACAGCACCATGAGGACGGGGATCGACTGGACGACCAGGATGTAGCCGGCCGCGAACTGGCGCAGCAGCTTGACCCGGGACAGGCGCATGATCGCGAAGGCGCCGCCGAGGATGCTGCCGATGAAGAAGGCTATTGCCGTGAGCGCCAGCGTCCAGCCGGCGGAACGCAGGATGAAATAGGCCTCTGGCCAACCGAAGGTCTGCATCAGGCGGCCTCCCCATGCGCTTCGGTGATGCGCGCGAGGCCCGAGACCTGCGGAAAGAGCTTCCGGCCGAGCCAGTTCAGGAACAGCTTCAGCGAGAGCGCCAGCACCAGATAGATCACGGTGACGACGATGTAGGTCTCGAAACTGCGGAAGGTATCCTGCTCGATGATCGCGGCCGTGCCGGAGAGCTCCTGCACCGAGACGAAGGAGCAGATGCTGGACGCCAGCATCATCAGCACGAACTGGCTCGACAGCGCCGGCCAGACACGCGCGAAAGCCGGCTGCAGGATCACATATTGCAGGACCTGGCGCTTGGTCATCGCCAGCGCCATGCCGGCCTCGATCTGCGACTTGTGGATGGAGTCGACGCCCGCGCGAATGATCTCGGTCGCGTAGGCGGCAAGGTTGAGCGTCATCGCCAGGATCGAGGCCTCGAGACCGTTCATGCGGATGCCGATCTGAGGCAATCCGAAGAAGATCATGAAGAGCTGGACCAGGAAGGGCGTATTGCGCATCAGCTCGACATAGGCATCGACGAGGTAGCCGGCCCAACTGCCCGCGAGGCTGCGAAGCGCGGTCATGAGCGTGGCAAGTACGAGGCCGAGGCCGATCGCGATGAAGGACAGCGCGATCGTCAGCATGACCCCGTTCAGGATCATCGGCCATCTGGAAAAGACGTCTTGGAAGAGCAACGGCGCGCTCCTTCGGCCCTGGAGGTCGAGAGGGATCGCCGGCGCGCTGGAACGCGCGCCGGCTCGAGCGTAGGATCAGAAGGTCGGCAGCGGGGGCAGCGGGCTGCCGACCCATTTCTGGGCGATCGCATCAAGTTCGCCGTTCTGCTTCACGTAGTAGATGAAGTTGTTGAGCCACTGGCGCAGCTCATAGGCGTCCTTGCGCATCGTCATCGAGTTGGGCTGCATGCCGAAGACGAATTTGAGTTCGGTCTCAGTCTCGCCGCGCGCCTTCATGGCCGCGTTGGCCTGGGCGTCGGGGCCGGCGATGGCCTCGACCTGGCCGGAGAAGAGCGCCTGCATCGTGGTCGCATCGTCCTCGAAGCGCAGGATGGTGAGGTTCAGTTCCTTCTCGCGGCTGGTGAACTCGCGCTCGACGCTGGAGCCGCGGTTGACGCCGACCTTCTTGCCCTTCAGGTCGTCCCAGGTTTTGATGGCGACGTTCTTCTTGGCGTAGATGCCGGTCTGGAAGGCGCTATAGGGAATCGAGAACATCACCGCCTTGGCACGCTCGGGCGTCGGGGCGAGCGTCGCAACGAGGAAGTCGACCTTGTTGGCCTCCAGCGCCGGGATACGGGCCGGCGGGGTGAGCTGCACCATCTCGACCTTGACGCCGAGATATTTGCCGATCAGCGCGATGACGTCGGCATCGTAGCCGATCGCATTGCCCTGCGAGTCGACCGAGCCATAGGGCGGCGCACCGATCAGCACGCCGATCTTGACGGAGCCACGCTTGATGATGTCGGTGACCGTCTGGGCCGAGGCCTGACTTGCCGCCAGCATGCCGGCGCCCAGCGCCAGCAAAGTGCCGGCAACCCTGAAATGCTTGAAGAGACCCATGGTGCGCTTCCCTGCTTTTTGCGGATTGTCCGCGGTTGGCCCAGCCGGCTTCTTGGCGTCCGGCTCGGAAATCGGAGATCAGGCGACAGCTTTGCCCTCGCGCACGAGGTTGGTCAGAGGCTCGCCGGCGAAACAGCGCCGGATGTTGTCGGCGATGGTCTGCTGGCGGCGGCGGATCGTGCCGCTCGTCCAGCCCGACATATGCGGCGTCATCACGATGTTCGGCAGTTCATGAAAAGGCAACGAGCCCGGCAGGGGATTCGCGTCTTCGGAAGAGGGATATCGGTACCAGGTGTCGATCACGGCACCGGCGATGCGCTCCTGCTTTAGCGCCTCGTACAGCGCAGCCTCGTCGAGCAACGGGCCACGCCCAACGTTGAAGACGACCGCATTGCGGCGCATCGCGGCGAAAGCGTCAGCGCCGACGATCCCTCGGGTTTCCGGGGTGAGCGGGAGCGAAACAACGATCGCGTCGGCCGAACCCCAGAACGCGTCGAGCCGGTCGAGCGTGAAAGAGCGGTCGACGATCTCGGAGGTCGCGACCGGGCTGCGATTGGCGACGTTGACCTGCATCTCGAAGGCCTTGGCACGCCGTGCGATCGCCTTGCCGATATGCCCGAAGCCGAGCAGGCCGATGGTCTTGCCGGCGATCTCGCCATGGACCCGGTCGGGCGCGCCCGCCCAATAAGCCCAGTCGCCGCGGCGCAGACGCTGATCGGCGTCGGCGAGCGGAATGTGCCGCGCCAGCAAGGCGCTCATCACATATTCCGCGATCGCCTGCTCGTGGCCGAAGCAGTTGCAGAGGCTCGTCTCGGACGGGAGCTTGTCGAGCTGGACCGCGTCATAGCCCGCCCCCGGCACATGGAACAGGCGCAGATTCGTCAGGGCGGGCAAGGTGGCATCGAACTTCACGCCGACGACGACATCCGCATCGGCATAAGCACGGCGATCGGCTTCGGCCTCGAGTTGGTCCGGGAGGACACGGATATCGGCGTCCGATCCCACCAGCCCGGCGAAGCCTTCGCTGAAGGAAGCGGCATTCTCACCATGAAAGACGATGCGCATGATCGGCGGCTCTCTTTACGTCAGGTATTTAGCAGCGGCTCTAGGCTGCAATCCAGCAAGGAAGGGTCGATCGCAGCCTCCATCTCGTCGAACATGCCATCGACGAAGCCTATCAACGCATCGGAGGCCGCGACGGCCCGGTCGCCATGACGCGTCGCGATCGCGTTCAGCACAGCGATATGGTGGTCGATGGTGCCTTCCAGCCCGACACGATGGGGCATGTAATTGTGATAGATGAAGCCGATGCGCCGGAAGATCGTGTGCAGCGGGCGCAGCGTATGTTCCAGGAAGGGCTCGGCCGCCGCCGCCAGCACCATCTGGTCGATGCGCCGGTCGAGCGTGTTGAACTCGGCAAGAGTGAGCCCGGCGCGGCGCTCGCGCAGCAGGCGTTCCATGTGCAGCATCTGGTTGCGGTGCGAGGGGCCCGCGCGCTCGGCCGCCAGGCCGATGACGAAGCGCTCCAGATCGCGCCGTAGCTTGAGCAGCAGCCGCTCTCGCGCCAGATCGATCGGAGCGATCTGCAAACCGTGGCGCGGGCGGATGACGATCAGCGTGTCGGCCGCCAGCCGGTTGACCGCGTTGTGGATCGGCGTGCGGCCGAAGCCGGTCAGATCCTGCAGGTCCTGCATGGCGAGAAAACGCCCGGGCTTGAGCTCGCAGGTCACCAGCATCTCTTCGATGCGCCCATAGGCGAGCTCGAACAGGTTCACGCGGTTTTGCCGCTTCGGCGTCGCCGTGTCGCCGGCTGCAACCAGCCGCGGCTGGTTCTGGCGCTTCGCCATGACCCTGTTCCTCCCGCGTGGCGCTCTGTAGCGGCGCCATCTTGAACGCAACGATAAACATGTTGTGAAATTTTACAAGCGCTTCTATGGTCCCAGACTGCGTGGCCATCATCGCCCCTTGGCAGGCCGCGACAAGCAAACAAGGCGCTCCCGAGCTCGTCTCGCCGAAGAGCGCAGCTCCGGGAGGCTGATTTGAAGATCACCGCGATCGAAACGCTGCGGACGGACGAGTTCGCCAATGTGCTATGGGTGCGGGTGCACACCGATGCCGGCATCGTCGGTCTCGGCGAGACCTTCTACGGCGCTGCCGCCGTCGAGGCACATCTGCACGACACGCTTGCGATGCGCCTGCTGGGCAAGAACCCGCTGCATATCGAGGCGCTGCACAAGGAAATGACCAACCTGCCGATGGCGCAGGCCTCGACCGGTGTAGAATCGCGCGCAACCTCGGCGGTCGACATCGCTTTATGGGACATCTTCGGCAAGGTCTGCGGCCAGCCGGTGCATCAGATGCTCGGCGGGCTCTGCCGCGACAAGCAGCGCATCTACAATACCTGCGCTGGCTACAAATATGTCCGCTCGCAGAACATCAAGCCGGTCTCGACCTGGAATCTCGGCGAGACCAGCGGCCCCTATGAAGACCTCGACGGCTTCATGAACCGGGCCGATGCCGTCGCCGAGAGCCTGCTCGAAAGCGGCATCACGGCGATGAAGATCTGGCCCTTCGATCCGCCGGCGATCGAGAATCAGGGGCTCTACATCACACCCGAGCAGATGCGGAAGGCGATCGAGCCCTTCGAAAAGATCCGCAAGGCCGTCGGCGACAGAATGGAGATCATGGTCGAGTTCCATTCGCTCTGGAACCTGCCGACCGCGATCAAGATCGCCCGTGTGCTCGAGCAGTATGAGCCGAGCTGGTACGAGGATCCGATCCGGATGAACTCGCCGCAGGCGCTGGCCGAGTTCGCGCGCTCTACGACGGTCTCTGTGACGGCCAGCGAGACGCTGGGCTCGCGTTTCCCGTATAAGGACATGCTCGACCGCGATGCGATGCATGTCGTCATGGCCGATCTCTGCTGGACCGGCGGCTTAACCGAAGGGCGCAAGATCGCCGCGATGGCGGAGACCTATCACCGGCCCTTCGCGCCGCATGACTGCATCGGACCGGTCGGCTTCATCGCCGCGATCCACGCCTCCTTCAGCCAGCCGAACACGCTGATCCAGGAATCGGTGCGTGCCTTCTACACCGGCTGGTACAAGGAGCTCGTCACCGAGATGCCCGTCATCAAGGACGGTTACGTCTACCCGATGGAGGCCCCGGGGCTGGGCGTCGAGCTGCTGCCGGCAGTCTTCGAACGTCCGGACCTGCATCATCGCCGTTCGAGCCTGTGAGGAGTCCGGGATGACCAATCCGCTTTTCGATCTCACTGGTCGCACCGCCCTCGTCACAGGCTCCTCGCGCGGCCTCGGGCGGGCGATGGCGGAAGGTCTTGCGGCGGCCGGCGCAAGCATCCTCGTGAACGGTACCGACCCTGCCCGTGTCGGTGCCGCCGTGCAGGAGATGCGTCAGGCCGGCTTCGAGGCCAATCCTGCCGCATTCGACGTCACTTCGGAGGAGCAGGTCGTAAATGCCTTCGCCGGATTCGACGCGTCCGGTGTCACCGTCGACATCCTGGTCAACAACGCCGGTATTCAGTTCCGCAAGCCGATGGTCGAACTGGCGACAGCGGACTGGCAGCGCGTGATCGACACGAACCTGACATCGGCCTTCGTGATCGGACGGGAAGCTGCGAAGCGGATGATCGCGCGCGGCCATGGGAAGATCATCAACATTGGCTCGCTGACCAGCGCCCTGGCACGGGCCACCGTCGCCCCCTACACCGTCGCCAAGGGCGGCATCAAGATGCTGACCCAGGCCATGGCGGCCGAGTGGGCAGAGCACGGCATCCAGGCCAATGCGATCGGCCCTGGCTACATGCTGACCGATATGAACCAGGCGCTGATCGACAATCCAGCGTTCGATGCGTGGGTAAAGAACCGCACGCCGTCCAAGCGTTGGGGCAGGCCCGACGAGTTGATTGGGACGGCCGTATTTCTTGCTGCGCCAGCGTCGAATTACATCAATGGGCAAATCATATATGTCGACGGAGGGATGATTTCCGTTCTGTGATACTGGAATAGCTCAGAATGGGCGCGACCTCGGCGCGAAAGCCCCGCGCTGCCGGACGCTCGGCTGCACTCGGCACAAACGCGGGAACCGGACGGAGCGAGCGGCGCTTCGATATCTCAGAGGCGCTCCTTGGCGAGTGCGTCGAGCGCCTGATCGAGACCTCGGCTCGATAGGGGCAATGCCAGCTCACGACCGGCCGCGTCCTTGAACAGGATCCGGCCCTGCTCGGTCGCCTTGCGCCACTGCTTCAACACATCGTCGCCTGGAACGACGTCTGCAAAACAGCCGGTCGGAAGGCAACGCCGCCAAGGCAAGTCGACCGGCTTGGCATCCTTCTCGCCCATGAAGATCTGCACGCTGCTCGGGAAGGAGACGCTGGCAGGCATGACGGCGGTGATACGCACCGGCTCGCCGTTCGCGAGCCGCCCGAGGGCGACCTGCGCAAGCGGGGCTTGCTGGCCCTGCGCCTGAAGAACCTGCGCAACCTCGCAGACCCGCGCCGCCCTGGCTGCGTCGACGATGCGCTGGCAGCGCAGCGTCCAGTCGCCGAAGCTCGCCGTCGTGACTGTGGGCTCCGATGAGACCGCAGGGATCGACGGCGGGGCAGCGGGAGGCGCCGCTGCCGGCTTCGCCGGGCCGTTCTGCGCGAATCCCGAGCCAATTGAGGCCACGACCACACCAAGAGTCGCCAAGCCCAAAATCATCTGCTTCGCCTGCACAGCCCACCTCGACACCGTTCCGTCTCACCCCAGGCGACGACGGCGTTTGCATCAGGGCACTTCGGCCCTCGGCAGACACCCGCTGACGTAAATGAAGCGGGCGGCGAGTTGCTTTTCTGGCGAGGCGACCTTCCAGACGCCCGGATGATGGGCGCATCAATTCTCAGATTGCTCTTCTATGTGCAATATGAGTTTCAAAAATGGTCACTTGCCTGGGCGGACCATGCCGGGTCTCAGACAACGGGCCGTGCCGATCGGCCTGCGGGGCCCACAAGATCGCCAGTTCCATGGCATTGCCAGACGTCTTCGTCAGCAAGATTGGCTGCCCAATGCCTCAGGAGCCATTTCTCGGCCGAGCAACGGCAAGGCTGGCCCAAGCGTCTCTGTGCTTGCCTGCGTCCGTTCGAAGGCATCGTCGATGATTGCAAGCTTCAGAGCCTGGAAAGCGGCGTACTCCAAACGAAAGGTTCTCGACAGCCAGATCGCCGAATGGCCTGGCGCTCCGCACCAGCCCAGCCCACCAAGAGCCGCGGCAGCCGAGAGGGTGCGCCCCGTATGCGTGCGGGACAGCGATAACGGGCGAGCCAGGGATGAAACCGAACTCACATTCGTCATCGCCCTCTCTTGGTCGAAGGAGGCATCGGCGCTCAGACCCGCGATCAACCGATCCATCAGGCTTCCGCCGTCGTCGACGGATGCGAACACCGCGTAAGTCGGCGCAGGGGCCCGGATCTGCTCGGATGTTAAGAGCCTCTCAGCCACGAGCGGCGCCAGCTCGGACAGAAGGGGATGCCCTGCTTCCCTCCAGCGCAGCGCACGATTGTCGCCATCCAATGCATCCAGTGCTGTCAGATGGAGGACATACCACTCGATCAGCGCTCCCAAGGTCGCGCCGGCTGGCTCGACCAGCCCGGCGCCGTTGCCCGCGCCGCGGTTGACCGGCTGTATCAGGCCGTACTGGAGCGCCTGCGCGAAGAAGGCCATGGCCGTGTTCCGGCTGGCCAGTTGATAAGCCAACACTGCATCGACGAACTCCTGCCGTGTGATGCCGAAGCGCCCTGCCCTCGCCGCTTCAAAAAAGCGCCAGAGGGCCGCATGGCACATCAGCCAACGCTGCTGTGTAGAGAACTGGGAAGCGAGGCGCGGCGCGATCGTCTGCACCCCTACAAATCCCGACGCGAGCCGATGCACGACACGGTGGAAGCGAGGGTCAGCCAGCCAATCCTGCGCTTTCGATTCCAGTGACTGCGATTCCAATGATTGCATTCGCTGCCCCGCAAATACGAACGAACCTGCTGCCGTAACGTGCGCCTAGCACAAAATGCACATGTTGGAGAAAACTGAGAAACCGAAGCAAACCTGAATCGAACGTTTCCCCGCCTGTGCGCGCCAGCGCTGCTCAGGCGGCTCCTTCCACAGCGCCGTGGAGCAGGGCTCGAACCATAGCGCGATAGCGAAGTATCAATTGGTCAGGCGGAATTGGCGGCAAGCTCTGATTGGTACCGCGTGTACCGTCAGCCAATAGTTGAGCCAGATCGGCAAAGCTTATTCCCGCCCTGGTTTTAATCAGGGCCTTCGCCTCGAGTTCCTCGATGAAGCAGGCCAGCACAGCTTGAAACGCAATCGCCGACGCCACCATAATATCGCGGCAGCGACGAAATGCCTGATCATTGATCTCGACCGCATGAGGCGACCTGGCCAGCCGGCGCCGCGCATCCCCATAGCGAACGTCAAGGATTGTCGCGAGCACGTCGACTGTGCTTTGCCCACTAACCAAAGCCGATCGACCGGCGCTCATGCCAAGATCGACTGCGCAAGCGTTACCGTTCTCGATCAAAAACCGAAAAGCGTCCTCTTTGCTGCTGAAATAATTATACAATGTACGACGCGTTACATCTACCGATTTGGCGATGTTGATCATCGTAAGGTTAGCATAGCCGTGATCAAGGAACTCCCGCTCCAGCCTTGATACCAGCTCTGTTCGGGTGACCATCAAACCCGCCTAATCGACTTCCGGATCATCAAGTGGGAGCCATGCTCCCCGTCTGACGATTCAGCCGACCGATACTTGTCGCGATTTTTTCCAGACCGCAATGCAAGTTGGCTCTCAGGCTGGGCCGACAGTCACGAGCGCTGCCGTGGTTCCCTGATCTCCTTATCCGGAAGGCTTCCGCCCCTTCAGGCAGGCGGACGATGCACCCAAACGGCTCCGGAAAGCCGATCATCGGGATACTCAACGAGCAGCGGCTGCATCACAGGCGCTCGTTAGCGCGCTTGCCATGCGGCCGGCAGCAAGCTCGTCACTAGTCACGAGCCTTGGTGCTCGGGCGGCCAGTCACTCACCTGAGCAGATCAGGAGATGCACCGGCATCGCGCCTCAAGCCGTCGGCAACAGCGAACAAGCAGTGCGGGCCTTGCGCGTTTCGGTCTCGTCGATGTCCGAGCCATCCTCGCTGAGCACGATCTTGTAGAGGCTCTGCGCCGCGCGGGCGGAGACCAGTCCCTGCCGGATGTCTCGCAGAACAGCCTTGGGCGCACGCTCGGCCGGATCGCCGAAACCACCGGCGCCCGCTGTCCGCATGCTGAGCACATCGCCTTTCCGGAGAGGATATGTCCCCTTGGAGTGCAGGTTGCGCTCGCCTGGCTGGCCCGGGTTCAGGATCGTGGCCCCCAGAGAGCCCGGCAGCCCGCCTTCCAACCCGTAAGGCGCGTTGACATAGCGGTCGCCGAGGTTGGTCACGAGTCCGGCCTCGGCCAACAGGCGCACGTCCTTGCGTACCGCCATGCCACCCCGGAACCGCCCTGCCCCCCCGGTATCGGGTATGAGTTCCATCCGCTCGACAAAGACCGGCGCATTCATCTCCTGGACCTCGACCGGTGTATTGGTGCCGTTCGTCGGAGAGGTCGTGGCCTCCTGGCCGTCGCGGTGGCGGTGCGCTCCGACGCCGCCGATTGCCGTCATCCAGGCGAGGAAAGGCTTGCCGGTATAGGGGCTGACAAAGCCGCTGACCTTCGGATTGCAGAAGCCGGAGCTGGCAGCGATCACGCGGTCGGGCACGATCTGCGCAAGCGCGCCCATCACCACCTCGTAGATGCGGTTGGCGTTGACGGCGCGCGCCCCGCTGGCCGCGCCCGGATGAGGATTGACGTAGCTGCCCTTGGGCGCCCGGATCTCGATGCAGCTGATGATGCCGAAATTCTGGGGCGAACGCGGGAGCGTGACCGCCTTGATGGCCGCAATGCAGTAGGATCGCGTGTACTGCATGTAGGCGTTGATGCCGGCCGGCCTCTGTGGGCCGGTGCCTTCCCAATCGCAGATGATGCGACCGTCCTCGACGGTGAGCGCAAGCTGAAACGGCACGGGCTCCGTGCCCGGCCCGACATCATCGAGCACGTCGCTGAAATGGTAGGTGCCCTTGGGCAGCTCCGCGATCGCTTCGACCATCGCGTCGCGGCTGCGCGAAACGATGTCGCGCATGCAATCGGCGAGTTGCGTGGTCCCGTATTGCCGAGCGAGCGCCTGCATGCGGGCGACACCGGTCATGTTCGCAGCATATTGGGCATGCAGGTCACCGAGAACATCCTTGATGCGGACATTTCCCTCGATGATGCGCAGGATTTCCCGGATCGGCTCCCCTGCCTTGTAGAGAAGGACGGGCATCAGCTTGATGCCCTCCTGGCAGGTTTCGCTGACGCCGACCACTTCCTCGCTGCCCGGCGCACTACCGCCGACGTCGATATGGTGGGCGATATTGACGGCGTAGCCGATCAATTCGTCGTCATGGAAGACAGGCGTGACCATGAAGAAGTCCGGAAGATGCCCGGAGCCGATCGTGGGGTCGTTGCAGATGACCGCGTCGCCCGGTCCAAGAGTGCCTTTCGGGTAGTAGTCGAGCATCTGACGAACGGTGAACGCCATCGAGCCGAGATGGCCAGGGCTGTAGTCGCCCTGTGCGATCATATTGCCCTCGGCATCGAAAACGCCCGTCGAGAAATCGGAGCCTTCGCGCACCGTCATCGAATATGCGGTGCGCAGCAGTGTGCTGCCCATCTCGGCTGCCGTGGAGAGAAGGCCGCCCCACACCACCGAGAACGTAACTGGATCGATCGTGCTCATCGCGGTTTCCTCAGTTCAGCGTGGTGATCAGGTTGCCGTGGGAGTCGACAGTGGTTTTGCTTTCCGGAGGCAGGACGATGGTCGACTCCCGCTCCTCGACGATGGCAGGCCCGGCAAAGACATCGCCGGCGCTCAGCGCGTAGCGGTCGTAGACGTCGCAGAGCGTGAATCCGGCGGTCTCGGGGAACCAGACCTGACGCTGGCCGCGCCTGGCCCGCTCGACACCTCCGTGCAGCTTCGGCAGCTCGTCCATGGTCAGCGTCTTGCCGACGGCGATCGCGCGCAACCGCCAGTGAACCGCGACGATCGTCCAGTCGGGATCGAAAGTTCGGGCGCCATAGGATTTGGAGTAGGCGGCGTGGAAGGCCTCGCGAAGCATGTCGAGATCGGCTGTCGCGTAAGGATAGGCTGGCAGATCGACGGCAATCTCGAAGCCCTGGCCAGCAAAGCGCATGTCGCAGCTCGCCGAGAAGCTCTGCCTGTCGCGCGGGACGCCTGCATCATCGAGCTGCGCGCGCGCCTGTTCCTCAAGGTCAAGGTAGAGGGCGTTGATCTCGTTGATCGCGTCGGCGTCAAGATTCATCACCTGGGTGCGCGCCAGATCCAGAGAGGTCTCCGCCATCAGGAGCCCGACGGCGGACTCCACGCCCGCGGCGCGCGGGAAGACGACCTTCGGGCAGCCGAGCATGCGTGCGAGGCGGGTGCCATGGACCGGGCCGGCGCCGCCGAACGGCACAAGCGCAAACAGGCGGGGGTCCTTTCCGCAATTGATCGTCACCGCGCGTGCGGCCTGCGCCATCTGTGCGGTTACGATTTCATGGATGCCCCAGGCAGCCTGCATGACGTCGATGCCCAGCGGGACGGCGACGTCCCTCTCGATCGCCGTAAGGGCCGCTTCGCTGTCGAGCTTCATCTCGCCGCCGAGGAAGTAGTCCGGATTGAGATAACCCAGCACGAGATCGGCATCCGTGACGGTCGGCTTGGCGCCGCCGCGCCCATAGCAGGCCGGACCGGGCACCGAACCCGCGCTTTCGGGGCCGACAGCGATCGCGCCGAGCTCGACCTTGGCGATGCTTCCGCCTCCCGAGCCGATCTCGATCAGATCGACCGCCGGAATGCTGACCGGCAGGCCGCTACCCTTCTTGAGGTGGGTCATGTCCACCTCGAACTGGCTCGTCAGCAACGGCTTTCCATCCTCGACCAGGCAAAGCTTGGCGGTGGTGCCCCCCATGTCGAAGGAAATGAGATTGTCAGTGCCCGCTGCGGGTGCGAAGCGCGCTGCCGTCAGGACGCCGGCGGCGGGACCGCTTTCGATGATGCGGATCGGAAAGCGCTTCACCGTCTCTACGGTCGCCACGCCGCCGTTGGATTGCATGATCAGCATCGGCACTTGCGCGCCCAATGCCCGCAGCTGCCGATCCAGCCGCTCGACGTAGCTGGCCACCCCGGGCATAACGTAGGCATTCATGACCGTCGTGCTGGTCCGCTCGAACTCCCGATAGAGAGGCGAGACCTCGCAGGAAATCGACACCATCAGATCGGGGGCGTCCTCCCGCAGAATCTCCGCAACGCGCTTTTCATGCGAAGGGTTTGCGTAGGAATGGAGGAAGCAGACTGCCACGGCGACCACGCCCTTCTCGACCAGTTCCCGAGCGATCGAGCGGACCCCGTCCTCGTCGAGCGCGGTCTCGACCTCTCCGGTCCAGAGCATCCGTTCGGCGACCTCGAACACAAAGTCCCGCGGAACCAACGGCGCCGGGCGCCCTGCCATGTTGTCGTAGAGCTCGTACCGCTTTTGGCGGCCGATCAGGATCACATCACGAAAGCCCTTGGTGGTGATCAGCGCGGTCGGCGGGCCCTTGCGCTGAATCACGGTATTCGTAGCGATCGTCGTTGCATGAACGACTTCGGCAATCTCGCTCATTGGTCGGCCGCTCTGGGCCATCCGGGCCTTGAGGCCCTCGATCACGGCCTCGGCCGGATCGGCCGGCGTGCTCAGCACCTTGCCGATCTCAAAATGGCCCGTAGCCGGGTCGAGCACTGCAAAATCGGTGAATGTGCCGCCGATATCGACGCCAACGCGCAAGCCCATCGCAGGGACCTCCAAATGGAACGGCTTCGAGCCGGATCAGTGAGCAAGACTGGGCGCGAGGCCCGATGACGCAGAGGCGGAGGCCGAGACATGCTCTCCGCCGAGGTAAGCTTCCCGGACCGCCGGGTTCTCGCGCAGTTCGTCCGCGCGGCCTTCCATGATCACGATGCCGTTGCGGAGGACGTAAGCGCGATCGACCAGCTCGAGTGCCTTGTTGGCGCTCTGCTCGACCATGAGGATGGTCAGACCTTGCGACTTCCAACGCGCGAGGATCTCATAGACGCGGTCGACCATCAGTGGGGACAGACCCATCGAAGGTTCGTCGATGCAGAGGATCTGCGGTTTGCGCAGCCAGGCCCGCGCCATGGCGACCATCTGCTGCTCGCCGCCCGACAATGTTCCCGCGAGCTGGTCGAGCCGCTTGCCGAGCCAGGGAAACTCGGCGACAGCCGCCTCGACGTCGCGATCGAGTTGCTGGCGGGGCACGTGGCGTCGCGCATAACCACCCATCAGAATGTTGTCGCGAACCGTAAGCTCGGCAAACATGCGCCGACCTTCGGGGATCGAGGCAATGCCCTGATCGATCACTTCGGCCGTGGAGCGTGCCTCCAGAGGTCGTCCATGCAGCAACACCTCGCCGGTGCGCGGCGTGGTCAGTCGCAACACCGTCTTGATAGCGGTGGATTTGCCGGAGGCGTTGCCGCCGAGCACCGCAACGGCCTCGCCGCGGCCAACCTGCAGGGAAACGCCGAAGAGAGCCTGGACCGAGCCATAGAAGACGTCGACCCCCTTGAGCTCGACGGCAGGGCTGTCCGGCTCCCCCGGCATCGCAATCTCGGGCTGGTGGTCGATATGACCTTTCACGACAATGGAACTGCGGGCATTGCCGCCTTGGCCGAGATAGGCCGCAGCCACTTCCGGGTTGGCGAAAGCCCGATCGGGCTCGTCATCGACGATGATCTTGCCCTGCGCCATGACGATCGTGCGCTGCGTCAGCTTGCGGACGATATCGAGTTTGTGCTCGACCATGACGATGGCCATCTGGGGAAAGCGCTGGCGCATATCGATGAGCAGGTCGGCGAGCTCGTGGCTTTCCGTCGGATTCATCCCGGCGGTCGGCTCATCGAGCAGCAGCAGATCCGGAGATGTCGCCAGCGCTCTGGCTATGTCCAGGCGCCGCCGGTTCGCATAGGAAAGGCTATGCGTCGGACGATCGCGGCGCGGCCAGAGACGCTCCCCGAACATCTTGAGGATCGCCTCGACCTTTTCGTCGGCCTCCCGGGTTGCCGTTCGATATGCCGCGAGGCCGAAGATCGCCCCGAGCGGCTCGGTGAGATGTCCGAAGCGGGATCGTTGGCGACCACCGCCTATAAGGCCGCGCTGCGTGCCCACACGAACGCTCTCGGCGATCGTCAGCGCCGGAAAGACGCGGCTGGTCTGGAAGGTGCGGGCGACGCCCAACGCGGCGATATCCTCCGGCGCCAGCCCGTCCAGGCGATGCCCCTTGAAGCTCACGGACCCGCCGGTCGGCTTGACGAAGCCCGTGACCGCCTGGATCAGCGTCGACTTTCCGGCGCCATTGGGCCCGACGATTCCGACAAACTCACCCGGGGCCACCGACATATCGACGCCGCCGATCGCTTTGAGCCCGCCGAAGCTGACCTTCAGGTCGGTCAGCTCGAGATTGGGATTTGGGTTCATGGCTCGTGTCCCGTGCATCAGCGGACTCCGGCAATCCCCTGCGGGCGGAACCGCAGCGTGAGGTAGAGGACTGCCCCGAAGAGGATCATGCGGAACTCGGCCGCATCGCGGAGCATCTCGGGCAGGACGATGAGCGCGGCAGCGCCGAGCAGGGCTCCCGTCAGATTGCCAAGGCCTCCGAGCACGATGATCGCAACCATCAGGAACGAGGTGTCGAGCCGGAAGCTGTCCGGGCTGATGAAGCGCTGCAGAAAGGCGAAGAGGCCTCCAGCCAGACCGGCGCAGATTCCGGCCATGACGAAGGCGGTGACGAGATAACGCCGCACGGGCAGCCCGGCCGCATGGGCCGCCACGCGGTCTTCCCGGATCGCACGCCAGCTCAGCCCGACAGGCGATGCGAGCAGGCGCCCCACGACGAGCACGGCCACGATCAGCAGGCCGACAGCCAGCCAATACTGTGCCGAGACCGAAGCCATCGACACGTCCGGTAGAAAAGACAGCGAAGGGCGGGGTATGCCGAAGACACCGTTGGGGCCGCCCGTGACATCGGTCCAGTTGAGCAGGACGAGCCAGATCAGCACGCCAATAGCGAGAGTGGCGAGCCCAACGACATGCCCGGTCAAGCCGGCGCAGACGAGGCCGACGATCCCGGCCAGAGCGGCGCTGACAGCCGCCGCCGCCAGCAGGGCGAGATCGGCCGGTGCCCCCTGCTTTGCGCTGAGAGCAGCGACATAGGCCCCGACGCCGAAGAAGCCGGAGAAGCCGAGGAACATGATGCCAGCCGCGCCCGAGAGCATCGTCAGCCCGGCCGCCAGCAGTCCGAAGATCGCGATCAGCAGCGCAACCTGAATGACATAGGCGGAAACCGGCAAGAAGGGCAGGACCAGGCAGGCCGCGACGCCCAGGGCCAGCAGCGGATAAGGCAGGTTCAGCCCGCGGATCTGCGGCAGCGCCTGGCCGCCCTGCCCGATCAGAATGCTGGTCGAGGGCATCACACCGGAAGCGCCCCGCGAGCCGCCCAGCGCGTCGAGCCGCTTGTCACCGAACAGGCCTTGCGGCCGGAAGGTCAGGATGACGAGCAGGATGCCGAACGCAACCATGTCGCGGAAGCCTTCGCCGACATAGCCGACTGCGAGCGCCTCCAGGATGCCCAGCAGAAGACCGCCCGCGACGGCGCCGGGAATGCTCGCGAGACCGCCGAGCAAGGCGGCCGTAAAGCCCTTGAGACCGAACGGCACACCCATCTGCGGATAGACGGTCTGATAGTACATTGCGACCATCACACCGGCGACGGCAGCCAGCGCCGCACCGAGGCCGAAGGCAAGCAGGCGCAGGCGGTCGGTTCTAACCCCCATCTGCCGGACGGCATCCATATCCTGCGACATGGCGCGCAGCGCCCTGCCCGCCCAACTCCGCGTCAGGAACAGGTACAGCGCCACCATCGAGGAGAGAGAGATCACCAGGATCGCTGCGTCCATGCCGGTGACATAGGCTGCGCCGACAACGACGCTGTAAGCCGATAGCGGGTTCGGAAATGGATGTGCTTCCGGCGTCCAGATGATCTCGGCCGCCTGGTCGAGCATGAAAGTGATCGCCAGCGTCGAAAGCAGCGGAGCAATCCAGGGCGCATTCTCGAGCGGGCGCAGCGCCACCCGTTCGATCAGCATGCCGACTGCGGTGGTGAGCGCCACGGAACAGAGAGCAGCCACCGCCAGGGGCAACCCGAGGCGCACGCCGGTATAGGCAAAGAAGGCGCCGAGCATCAGAAGGGAGCCCTGAGCGAAGTTGATCAGGTTCGTCACGCCGAAGATCAGCGAGAAGCCGATGGCGACGAGCGCGTAGACGTTCCCGATCACCAGCCCGTTCAGGATCTGGCTGAGGAATTCGATCATGGTTGCGGCATCCTCTCTGAAGCCGGCGCCAATGGACGGTCAGTTGAAGGGTTCGTAACCCTTGCCCTTCACGACGATGTAGTTGATCTGCCGCTCGCCAAGGTCGCCGGAGCCTTCGTATTTCAAGCTGCCGCTGACGCCCTGGATCGGCGCCGCGGCGGCGATCTGGTCGCGCACGGCCTGGCGGGTGAGCGGCTTGCCCGCGGCGGCCAGCTCCTTCATCGCGCTGGTAACGATCAGCATCGCATCCCAGGTGAAAGCCGAGTAATAATTCGGCTCCTTCCCGAACTTCGCCTCATAAACCTTCGTGAATTTCACCGCTTCCGGCGCCGAAGCCAGGAACAGGGTAGGCATCACGACGCCCTCGGCGGCACCGCCGGCCAGTTCGATGAACTTGGGGTCGTTGAGGGTATCCGTGCCGGCAACCTTGAGGTTCGGCTCGGCCTGGCGCAACTGCTGCATGAACAAGGCCGATTCCGCATAGTGGCTCACAAGGAAGATGCCATCGGGAGTCGCGGCCCTGATCTTGGTGATCAGCGGGCGGAAATCGCGGGTCTCCGGGATCATCGCCTCGGACAGCACGACCTCGGCGCCCAATTCCTTGAGGCGCTTGCTCATCATGGTGTTGGTCACCATGCCCCAATCGTCCTTGAAGTAGACGATCGCGATCTTCTTCATGCCGAGTTTCTTGAGCAGCATGTCGGCATGGGGCTGCACCATGGAGGCGTGTGTAGGCGTCGTGCGGAACTGATAGGGGCTGATCTTTACATAGTCCGGATGACCGGCCGTCGGCGCCACCTGCGCGAGCTTGGCTTCCGCGAGAATAGGGCCTGCCGCCATCGATTCCGTCGAGGTCTGCCCACCGACCACTGCGAGCACCGCCGCATCCTGCGCAAACTTCTGGGCCAGCGTCGCCGCCTCGCGCGGGTTACCCCGGCTATCCTCGACGCGAACCTCGATGGGCCGCCCCCCGATCCCGCCTGCCCCGTTCAGCTCATCGGCGAACATCGTCGCCGCCTCCTTGAAGCGCACCCCCAATGCCGAGCGCTCGCCGGACATCGGACCGAACAATCCGATGACGATCGGCTCGGCGGCTTTCGCCCCGACATGCGCCGATCCTGTCAGCGCAAGCGCAACGGTCGCGCCGATCAAAAATGCAGAACCCTTCATGTGACCCCTCCCAGGGCGATGAGAACCATCGACTGAAAGTTTATTGACTAAACTAATTGGATCGCAAGCGAAAAATATGGACGCCCGGCGACCGCTCCGTCGAGAGCGATGGGAATACCACCTCAACGTATTGTAAAATCAAATCTAATCCTGATTTCATCGCTGATCGCTGGCGGCAAAACGAAATGGAAGATGGCGCCAAACTGAACGTTGAGGCCTAAATTTCGGGCGCTTGCGCGTTTCGAGAAACGGGGCGACTAATCCCAACTTACTAAACATTCCTCTTGATCGTCAGCGGAGAATGGCGTTTGGTTGCGCCATGACGAGACCTAAGAAAATGCCCGCCTCTACGGCCCGAGATTTCGAACTGTTCGACGAGCGCATGCCCGTCCGACGCTACAAATTGCTTTTGCAGGCGTTCCTGAAGCGCCGAGGCACGGGCGCGCGCCAGGCGATTGCCGAGTCACTCGGCCACACGCGCAGCTTCGTGACGCAGATCACCAGCCCCGCCTACGATCTCGCGATCCCGGGGGGGCAAGTCCGCGCGATTGTTAAGCTCGCGGAGCTGACGCCAGAAGAGGAGCGCATCTTTCTGGAGGCCTATGTCGAAGCGCATCCCGAACGCGCCGCAGAAGTTTACGCGCAAGCGGATCGTTCCTTGAGCATCGCGCTTCCGGACCTGGGCGATCCCGCCGCGCAAGCGCGGCTCGAAACCCTCATCCGCCGCCTTGCCGAAAGCGCGATCGAGAGCTTCGTTGATGAAGCCCGTTCCCAGCAGATCGACGACGCCGCATGAACATTGATCTGACTCACAGGGGCACGATGCTGAGCGTGCTCGCGCGGGACCCGCGCGACCGCACACTCGGCATCGCACTCGCATCGAGCTCGATAGCGATCGGTTCGCGCTGCCCCCACCTGGAAACGGAGCAAGCCGCCATTGCGAGCCAGGGCTTCACAAATCTCAAGGTCGGGCCGTTGGCGCTGGATCTGGTGCGTTGCGGATTGACCGCCGCGGAGGTGCTGGAAGCGCTGCGTCAGCACGACCGCTGGCTCGAATATCGTCAAATCGGGATTCTGACCGCCGACGGACAGATCGGCGCGCATACGGGCAGCGAGGCAACCGGCTGGGCAGGGCATCGGATCGGCGATGACCTGCTCTGCCTCGGCAATGGCCTTGCGCTGGGTGCGGCGGCGCTGGACGCCGTGGCAGAAGGCTTCGCCGGCACGCCATCCGCTGCGCTGATGGCCGATCGCCTGTTGATCGGCCTGGAGAGCGCCAGGCGGCTGCTGGGCGACAGCTTTCCGATCAATTCCGCCTCGCTTCTCGTCCGCTCGCCCGGTGCAGAAAGCCAGATCGACCTGCGCATCGACCTGCCGAGCCGGCCGATCGAAGACGGCGGTGATGCTCTTGCCGATCTGCGCCGTCTCTACGGCGAGTACCTGCCATTGGTCGACACTTACGCCGCCCGCTCGGTGGCACCTCGCGCATTCTGACCCAAGCTGGGAGATCGCCCATGACGTTCACGATTGTCGCCCGCTGCCCTGAAACCGAATTGCTTGGCGTCTGCCTTGCGACCAGCCCACTCGCGGTGGCTTCCCGCTGCCCGCATGTACGCGGCGGCGTCGCGGCGATCTCGTCGCAGTGCCATTCCGATTGGCGGCATGGCCTGACCGGCCTCGAACTCGCCGCCAAGGGGTGGAGCCCCGATGAGATCCTCGTCGCCTTACGGCACAAGGACCGCTTCTTCGACTACCGCCAGATCGGCATTGTTACCGCCGATGGCCGTGCGGCTGCACATAGCCCCGTAAACGGGGCCGCATATACCGGCCACCGCGTCGGCGAGGGCTTTGTCGCAATGGGCAACGGACTCGCCGGCCCACAAGTCGTGGACGCCATCCACGATGCGTTCGTCGCGAACGAAGCCATACCGTTCTTCGAGAGGTTGGTGCGGGCGATCGAGGCGGGCGCCGCCGCGGGCGGAGAGCCGATCGGGCACAAATCCGCCGGACTCATCGCCTGCGCTCCGGACGTGGAGAGGCCCTTGATCGATCTGCGGGTCGACATGGCGAACCCGCTGCCGGCCGAGGGAGGAGATGCGGTACGCGACCTGCGCCGCATCTTCGACGCCTATGAACCGCTCGTGCCGTACTATGCGGACTATTGGCTGGATCATCCCGAGATTTCGTATGCGCAATTCCTGGATCTCGACAGCCGGAGGGCGTGAGCGTCCGACCGTTGCCTGATCGGCTTGTGTCGGGTCTCGGGGAGCGATCGATCGGCACCGATGAATCCGAGGGCCTGCACAGGCTGAAATTCCATGGCCGAGCAGCCCATCGCTGCGATCCGCAATTGTGATAGTTGGCCAGGCCATACGAAGTGAGATCCGAGCGGGCCTCGAGGGAGCATGACGTGAAGAAGCTCATCAACGACCCGCGTCAGGTCGTCAGGGAAATGCTCGAGGGCGTCGTCGCGCTCCACCCTGACCTCGCGCTACTGGCGGAACACGACGTCGTCATCCGCAACGACCTCCCCGAACCGGCGCGGCGCGGTGTCGCGGTGATTTCCGGAGGTGGTGCTGGGCACGAACCAGCCCATGCAGGCTATGTCGGCGCGGGCATGTTGCACGCCGCCGTCGTGGGGGACGTATTCACCTCGCCCTCCGTCGACGCGGTGCTTGCCGCCATTCATGCGGTCGCGGGGCCGTCGGGAGCGATCCTGATCGTCAAGAACTACACCGGCGACCGGCTCAACTTCGGCCTGGCTGCGGAAATCGCACGAGCAGGCGGCATCCCGACCGAGATCGTGGTCGTGGCGGACGACGTCGCCCTCCGTGAGAGGGTGCCAAAGGAGCGAAGCCGGGGAATCGCGGGCACGGTCCTGATCCACAAGATTGCGGGAGCGCTGGCCGAACAGGGGCAATCCCTCAATGCGGTCGCCACAGCAGCGCGGACTGCGGCCGACTCCGCAAGGACCATGGGTGTGGCACTCGGTGCCTGCACGATTCCGGCGGTCGGTGTCCCGAGCTTCGAACTGGGTGACGACGAAATCGAATTCGGCCTGGGCATACACGGCGAACCCGGCATGGTGCGGCAGAAAGTCGATTCCGCAGATGCCATCACGGACCGGATGTTGGATCTCGTCCTCAAGGATGGCGGCTACGGTGATGCCGCACGCGTCGCTCTGCTCATCAATAATCTGGGTGGCACCACGCAGATGGAGCTGTCCATTATCGCGCGGCGTGCCCTCGCCTACCTGCGCGAGCGAGGCCTGGTGGTCGAACGCGCCTGGGCCGGTACCCTGTTGAGCGCGCTCGAGATGCCGGGCTTCTCGATTTCCGTCATCGCTGTCGACGACGAACGGCTCGAACTCCTGGATTGGGCTACTCAGGCTTCAAGCTGGCCGGGGCCCGGGATCATACCGCGGACCACGGCCACAATTCCTGCGGCGAAGCCGGACGTTGTGAAGGATGTGGTGACTTCGGCCGACAGCCTTGGTGCTGTGGCCCGAGCGGCCGCGCTCGCCTGTGCGGAAGCACTGGAAGCGGCCGAGCCACGCCTGACCGAGTTGGACAGGAAGGGGGGCGATGGAGACCTCGGAGTCAGCATGTGTCGCGCCGCAGCCGCGATCCGTACCTGCTGTGCCTCCGACAGATCCGCCAGTGCTGCAACCGTGCTCTTCCTTCTGGCCAACGAGTTGCGACGCGCGATTGGCGGCAGTTCGGGACCGTTCTACGCCGTAGGCCTTTTGCGAGCGGCACGCCGTCTCGCCGAGGGGCCGAGCACCAGTCTCGCAGACTGGGCCGATGCCTTTGCCAGGGGCGCCGAAGCCGTTTCCGAGCTTGGAGGCGCACGCGCCGGTGACAGGACGATGCTCGATTCTCTTCTGCCGGCGGCAGACGCCCTGGCCGACGCGGCTCGTCGGAAACTGCCTCCGGCCGAGGCCTGGCGGCTGGCAGCGGATGCTGCAGCGGCTGGCGCAGAGGCTACGGCAGCGATGCAGCCACGCCTGGGGCGAGCGAGCTATCTTGGAGAACGTGCACTGGGTTCACCAGATGGCGGAGCCGCCGCGGTTTCGACCTGGCTCGAAGCGATTGGCCATCGTTCGCGCGGGCTGTTGTTGGCGCCCTGAAGCCGACTGCGCTCGCCGATGCCGCCGATTGCTGCAAGCATGAATGTGCGCTGACTTAACAATCCGCCACTGGGCCGTACAGCCGGACAAAGGACTTCACCGAGTTGCGATAAGCCGGATCGACAGCGCCGCCTTTTCGATACGTCACGATCGCAGGAGAGTGCCGATCCACGCGGCCGCGCTACGCAATGCGACGAGGTCGATGCCGGTTTCGATACCCTTCGCTGCGAAGTGAGCCGCGAGCCGCTCCGTGGCCAGATTGCCGGCCGCTCCCGGCGCATAAGGGCATCCGCCCGTGCCCCCGATGGCGCCGTCGAAAACGCGCAGACCGAGCCGCCAGGCCGCCTCGACGTTGCCGAGCGCGCGCCCGGAGGTGTCGTGGAAATGACCGGCCAATTTCGTGGCGGCGGCAACGCGCAGGGCCGCTTCTATCATCTGCGCAGTACGGTCCGGAGTGCCTCGCCCGATCGTGTCCGAGAGCGCGATCTCCGAGCAGCCGATGGCGAGGAGTCGCGCCGTGACTTCGGCGACTGCTGAAGGCGCGATCTCGCCCTCGTAAGGGCAATCAAGCGCGCAAGAGACGTAGCCGCGTACCGGCACGCCTGCACTTCGAGCAAGCGCCAGCACCGGCTCGAAGCGGGAGATGCCCTCCGCGATGCTGCAGTTCGTGTTCTTCTGAGAGAAGCTCTCGGAGGCGGCCGTGAATACCGCCAGTGCCTGCGCACCGGCTGCGAGCGCCGCTTCCGCTCCGCGTTCATTGGGCACCAGCGCAGAATATGTCACGCCCGGCCGCGGGAACAGGCAGCGCATCACGGCGTCATGGTCCGCCATCTGCGGCACCCAGCGCGGCGAGACGAAGGCAGTCGCCTCTATCCTGGCGAGGCCGACGCTGGCCAGCTTGCCGATCAGGGCGAGCTTGTCGGCGGTGGCGATCGGGACCTTCTCGTTCTGCAGCCCGTCGCGCGGACCGACCTCGACGATGACAACCTCACGATCTGCCATCTCAGGCGCCGAGATAGGCCGAGCGGACGCGCTCGTCGCGCAGCAGCTCTGCGCCGGTGCCTTCGAGCGTGATCGTGCCGGTCTCGATGACATAGGCCCGGTCGGCTACGGCAAGCGCCTGATTGGCCATCTGCTCGACCAGCAGGATCGTCACTCCCTCCTCGCGCAGCCGGCGGATCACGGCAAAGACCTCGCGCACGATCAAAGGTGCCAGGCCGAGCGAGGGTTCATCAAGCAGGAGCAGCTTGGGCCGGCTCATCAGGGCGCGCGCGATCGCCAGCATCTGCTGCTCGCCGCCCGACAGCGTACCGGCAAGTTGGTCCCGCCGCTCGGCCAGCCGCGGGAAGATGCCGAAATAGCGCTCGATATCGGCGGCGATGCCATCGTCGTCCCGACGGGCATAGGCACCCAGCACGAGATTGTCGCGTACGCTCTGGTCGCCGAAGACCATGCGCCCCTCCGGCGAATGGCCGATGCCGAGACGCACGCATTCGTGCCCCTTGATTCCGGCGATGTCGCGCCCCTCGAAGCGGATCGCGCCGCCGGCGACTTTCACCAGCCCGCCGACAGCCCGCATCAGCGTCGACTTGCCCGCACCATTGCCGCCGATCAGCGTGACGACTTCGCCCTGCCCGACGGACAGAGAGATGCCTTTCAGTGCCTCGACCGCGCCGTAGCGGACCTTGAGCCCCTCGATCGCGAGCATGGTCATGCGGCGTCTCCGGTCACGGCAGCGTCGTCCTCGGCGCCAAGATAGGCGGTGACGACCTTTGGATCCTTCCGGATCACCTCCGGGCGCCCTTCGGCGATCAATGCGCCGTAATCGAGCACCAGCACATGCTGCGAGATGCCCATGACCAGATCCATGTGATGCTCGATCAGCAACACGGTGACGCCGGCCTGCTGGATGCGGCGAATGACCTCGCCGAGTTCATGCGTCTCCTGCGGATTGAGCCCGGCCGCGGGCTCGTCGAGCAGCAAAAGCTTCGGCCGCGAGGCGAGAGCGCGGGCGATTTCGAGCCGACGCTGCAGGCCATAGGGCAGGCTTTTGGCGGGCTCGTGAGCGCGCTCGCCGAGGCCGAGGTCGCCGAGGAGCGCCAGCGCGTCGGCGCGCGCCTTGGCCTCGACATGACGGCTCGATGGCAGGCCGAGCAGCGAGGCGGCAAAGCCGGTCTCGATGTGCAGATGCGCACCGAGCAGGACGTTGTCGAGGGCCGAGAGATCGCCGAACAGCTTCAGGTTCTGGAAGGTTCGGGCGATGCCGAGCGCAGCGACGCGATGCGCCGGCAGGCCGACCGTCTCGTGCCCCTGGAACCTGATCGAACCGCCATCGGGCGCGACATGGCCGGAGAGCAGGTTGAGCAGGGTCGTCTTGCCGGCGCCGTTCGGGCCGATCAGCGCATGCACCTTGCCGGCGCCGATCGCGAAGGAGACGTTGCGAACCGGCACGATGCCGCCATAGGCCTTGTAGAGGTCTTTCACGACCAGGATTTCACCGCCCACCAACGCCGCGGGCGCCGCGGCCAGAGCGCTGTGGCCGGCGACGCCGGGCAGGCTCCGGTCACGCCTGCCCCAACGCTTCGCAAGGCCAGAGACCGCCCCGGCGATGCCGTTCGGCATCAGATAGAGCGAGAACAGCAGCAGGGCGCCGTAAGTGAAGTGCTGCAATGCCGGCCAGCGCGCCAGCCAGGCGTCGAGCAGCGTCAGGATCACCGCGCCGAAGAGCGGGCCGTAGAGCGAGCCTGAGCCGCCGAAGATCACCACCACCAGCAGGAAGATCGACAGGTTGAAGGTGATGAAGTCGGAGTTGAAATACTGGTTCTGCTGCGCGACCACGGCGCCGGCGAGCGCGCAGGTCACGGCCGAGATGACGAAGGCCAGCGTCTTGGCGCGCACCACCGAGATGCCGACCGACTGCGCCGCCGGCTCCGCCATCTGCACCGCGAGGAAGGCGCGGCCATAACGGCCGGCGAGCAGCGAGCGTAGCATCAGATGGGTCGCGATGCAGAGCGCGCCGACGAACCAGACCCAGTGCAGGTTCGTGAAGCTCGTGCCGCCGAGCGAGGGTGCGTTGATGCCGTAGAAGCCGGCCTGGCCCTTGAAGATGTCGGTCCACTCCGTGACGACCTTCTCGACCACGATGCCGAAGCCGATCGTCACCATGGCGAGGCTCGGCCCCGAGACGCGCACCGACGGCATGGCGATGACGAGGCCGAAGATCGCGCCGAAACCGCAGGCCAGCACCAGCGAGAGCCAGGGATTGATCCCCCATTCGATATTGGCGATCGCCGCCGTATAGGCGCCAACTGCGAAAAGGCCGGCATGACCGAGCGATTTCTGGCCGGCATAACCGACGAGCACGTTCAGCCCGGCGGCGGCCAGATAGTTCACCCCGATCGTGAACAAGATCTGCAGGTGGAAGTCGTTGAGGGAAAGATAGGGCACCAGCGCGAGCGCCGCCGCCAGCGCCCCCACCCCGATGGCATGGCCGAGCGCGGGCATCAGATCTTCTCCACGCTGCGCGCGCCCATCAGCCCGCCAGGCCGGACGACCAGCACGACGATGATCAGCAGGAAGATGGTGATCTCGCGCATCTCCGCGCGCCAGAGCCCGACCAGCGCCTCGACCACGCCGAGCAGGAAGCCGCCCAGCATGCAGCCGCGCGGGCTGGTCAGCCCGCCGACGATCGCGGCCGAGAACGCCTTGAGGGCGATGCCGAGGCCGATGAAGACGGAGGCCGTTGTGATCGGCGCGATGAGGATGCCGGCGAGCCCCGCCAGGCCCGACGAGATGACGAAGGCGAGGATCACGATGGTTTCGACGTTGATGCCGACGATCGCGGCCGCCTGCGGGTTGAAGGCGACGGCCCTGAGCGCCTTGCCGAAGCGCGTCTTGCGCAGGACGATGTCGAGCCCGATCATCACCGCGACCGCGACGACCGCGATCAGGACCTCCTGCGGCCGGATACCGGCGCCGGCGATGCGCCAGACCTCGCTACCGAGCGGCGACGGCACGGCGATCGAAGCCGGGCCCCAGATCGCCAGTGCGGTGTTCTGCATGATGATGCCGAAGCCTATCGTGCTCAGCACCCAGTTCAGCCCCCCTGCCCCGACGAAGGGCTTGATCGCGCAGTAGTACAGCGCGACGCCGATCGCGCCGACCACGACGACGCTCGCCACCGTCGCCAGCCCATAAGCCGCGAGCGTCATCTCCTGCTGCGAGAGATTGCCGAAATGCGGCTTGCCGGCAGCCAGCAGCAGGAGCGAGACGCCGACCAGGCTGCCCGGCACGAGGAAGGCGCCCTGGCCGAAATTGAAGGTCTTGGTCGTGGCATAGGTGATGTTGAAACCGAGCGCGATCAGTCCGTAGATCGCGCCCAGTGCCAGACCGCTGGCCAGAGCCTGAAGAAAAGCTGTCATGGTCTCTCCGCGAGCCGGCTGTGCCGGCACCGAACCTTGCGATCTGACATCACGCGCTCGTCCCGGCTTTGTGCAACGCTTCGGCCGGGACGACCGGTTCGCTTCTTCACCGCTTCAGATCGGCCGCCGTCAGCCCCTTCACGACGGCGTCGTCGACCTTGACCACGCGCCCGTTCTTCCACTGCGCCAGATGGAAGTCGGCGACGCCCAGCGCCTCGTGCTGCTCCTTGCTGAAGGGCTTGTCGTAGAGCTTGATGATGCCCTGGACCTTGCCGAGGTTTTCCAGCGCCTGCTGAAGCTTCGGCCCGTCGGTGCCATCCGCCTGCTTGACGGCGGCGGCGATCAGCATCACCGCGTCATAGCCCTGGGCGGCCGAGACGAAGGCCGGCATGTTGGGATACTTGGCGATGAGGCGCTTGTTCAGTGCCACGGCGCGGTCGTTCGCGTCCTCGGTCGTCGAAGCGGCGAAGATCGTCTTCTCCGAAAGCTTCGGCCCCGCGATGTTGACCAGCGGCGTGTTGATCGAGCTCCAGGTCGAGAGCAGGCCGGGATAGTAGTCCATCTTTTCCATGCTCTTGAGCACCTGCGCCGTGGCGTCGCCCAACGAACCGGAGAGCACCATATCGGCACCGGCGGCCTTCAGCTTGGCGAGCTGCGAGGTCATGTCGGTGTCTTTGGGGCCGAACTTTTCGATGCCGACCGGCGTGATGCCGTGCAGCGCCAGGATCTCCTGCAGGTCCTTCGTCGCGGCCTGGCCGTATCCGGTGGTGTCGGCGATGATCGCGATCTTCTTCGTCTTGGAAGCCTTGACCGCGTAGGCGGTGAGCAGGGCGAGTTGCTCACGGTCGACCATCGAGACGCGGAAGATGTAGTTTTGCGCTTCCTTGGCGTAGCGGGCGGTGATGTCGGTCGCCGTCGCCACATGCGATATCACCGGCACCTTCTTCTGCTGCGGGATGTGCAGCCACGCCAAGGCGTTGCCGGAATTGGTCGGACCGACGACGGCAGCGACCTTCTCGTTGTCGATCAGCTCGTTCATGTTCTGGATCGACTTGGGCGGCGCGCCGGCATCGTCGCGCACCACGCCGACGATCTTGCGGCCGAGTACGCCGCCCTGCGCGTTCAAATCCTCGATCGCGGCCTGGAAGCCGTAAAGGCCGGCCAGACCGAGCTCGGCGGCGCCGGTGGCCGACTGGTCGGCATTGTAGCCGATCTTGATCTCGTTCTGGGCGAAGGCCGGCAGCGACAGCGTCAGGCCGGTCGAGACCAGCAAAGCGCCAAGCGCGCGACGGGAAATCAGGGTGTTCATGCAGGTTCCTCCGGTGGCTCGTCCGCTTTGCGCGGTTCTGTGGTGATGGATGGTATCGCGGCGTCTAGATGGTGTGGTCCTGGCTCGGAGCCGCGTCGTTATCCGGGGCAAGCCCGCGATTGGAAAAGCCGCTTCCTGGCATGGCGAGCATGCTTCAGCCCCCGCGCCGTCGTTCGGCGAGCAGTTCGCGGGCCCGGTCAACGCGGACATCGTGGTTGCGGGCGAGCTCAGCGGCGACCGCGTCGATCTCCGCGCCCTCGGCACCGGCGACGATGGCGATGTTCCGGGCGTGCAAGGCCATATGGCCGCGCTGGATGCCTTCCGTCGCCAGCGCCCTGAGCGCCGCCATGTTCTGGGCGAGCCCGACCGCGACCGTGACCTCGGCCAGCTCCTGTGCCGTCTTGACCCCGAGCAGGCGCAGCGACCATTGCGCCAGCGGATGCGTCTTGGTGGCGCCGCCGACCAGACCGAGCGCCATCGGCATCTCGATCGAGCCGACGAGATTGCCGTCGCGATCCTCCTCCCATGTCGTCAGCGAGGTATAGCGGCCGCTGCGTGCCGCATAGGCATGGGCGCCGGCCTCGATCGCGCGCCAGTCATTGCCGGTCGCGACCACGACCGGGTCGATGCCGTTCATGATGCCCTTGTTGTGGGTGGTGGCGCGGTAGGGGTCTATCGCCGCGAAGACGTAGGCGTCGAGCATGCCCTCGATCATCCGCCGGCCAGAGAAGTCCTTTGTCGCCAGCGCTGCCTCCGGAACGGTGACGGTGGCACGTGCCAATCTGAGATCGGCGAGGTTCGACAGGATGCGCAGGCGAACCGTTCCGCCGGTGACGCGCTCGACGATCGGCGCCACCGTCTCGGCCATGGTGTTGACCGTATTGGCGCCCATCGCATCGCGTACATCGACCAGCAGGTGCATCACCACGATCGGTCCGCGCGGCGTTTGCGGGAAGACATGGACCTCGATGTCGCGACAGCCACCGCCGAGCGAGACCAGAACCTTGTCCTTGGCATTGGCGGCGGCGACGATCTCGTCGCGCGCGGCGATGAGCTTGTGTCGCGCGCCCTCCGGATCGCCGATGCCGAGAAGCTGGACCTGTGCCCGCATGATCGGGCGGTCGCTCGAAGTCCGGAAACCGCCCGAGCCGCGCGCGATCCGCGCCATATAGGAGGCGGCGGCGACGACGGAAGGCTCCTCCACCGCCATCGGGATCAGATAGTCCCTGCCGTTGACGGTAAAGTTCGTCGCGACGCCGAGCGGCAGCTCGAACGTGCCGACGACGTTCTCGATCATGCCGTTGGCGAGATTGAGAGGCAGCCCGCCGGGCTGAGCCAGCAGGGCTACGTCCTCCGGACCGAGGCCGGCAGCGGCCACCGCCGTGTTCAGCCGCGCGGCACAGGAGAGGCTACGGTAGTTTTCGATACGCGAGTTCACTGGGCGCGCGACGCCATCGCGCGCTTCTGCCGTCGTCATGGTGTTTCCTCCACCCGCAGCCCGGGCCTTTTGTCGGCTTATCGCTCGACTTGTTGATTGACAGGCTCAAGCAAAGGCGGGACAGGAACAAGGGACAATTCGCCGACAAACCCATTCTCTGTACCAGTCAGTTTGCTGGTACGACTGCGAGGGGCGATGGATAAGCAGGCCGAGGTCAACCGAACCGAAGGCATCGTTGCGCGCATCGTCCGTGCGATCGAACAAGGCCTGCTTCAGCCCGGCAAGCGCATGGGGTCGTTGCGGGCCGCGGCGGAAGAATACGGCGTCTCGAAGAACACCATGGTCGAGGTCTATGACCGGCTGGTCGCGCAGGGGCGGCTCGAGGCGCGGCGCGGCTCCGGCTTCTTCGTTCGGGCGCCGGGCCAGCGCCCCAACGACGTCGCTCCGCCGCATATGACCAAGGCGATCGACATCGTTTCGCTGTTGCGCGAGCAGCTCTGCCAGGTCCATCCCGTCCGCGTCGGAGACGGACGCCCGCCAGCGTCCTGGATGGAGGATTCCGAACTCGGCCGCCATCTGCGCATGCGCAACGGCAAGGGCGATCCGCCGGCAGAGCACGGCTACGGCGACCCAACGGGTTATCCACCGCTGCGCGCCCAGATCGGACTGATGCTGGCGGAGCGCTCGATCCATGTCTCGCCGGCGCAGATCTTGATGACCTTCGGCGCCAACCACGCCCTCGACCTGATCATCCGCCATCTCCTGCAGCCCGGCGATACAGTCCTTGTCGACAGCCCCGGCTACTATCCGCTCTTCGGCAAGCTGAAGCTCGCGCGCATCGAGATGGCCGGCGTCCGGCGCCGGGCGGACGGCCCGGATCTCGACGACCTGGCCGCTCAGATCGCGCGGTATCGGCCCAAGGTCTTCTTCACGCAGTCATTGGCGCATAACCCGACCGGGGGCTCTCTCACTCTGCCGGTCGCTCACCGTCTGCTTCAGATTGCGGCTCACCGCGATCTGACGATCGTCGAGGACGACCCGTTCTCCGACGTCTTGCCGGTCAGCGCGCCGCGGCTCGCCGCGCTCGATCAGCTCGAACGCGTGATCTATGTCGGGACATTCTCAAAAACGCTCTCGGCCAGCCAACGTATCGGCTACGTGGCGGCAAGCCCGGCACTCACCCGTTCACTGGGTGACATGAAGATGCTTACCGTTGTGAACAGCTCCGGCTATCTGGAGCGCCTTGTCAGCGATCTGATCGCCAGCGGCCAGTATCGCCACCATCTGAAGCGCCTGCGCGAACGCATCGGCAAGGCCACGGCGCGCGCGCTCGGCAATCTCGAGCAACTCGGCCTGCCGGTTTTTGCGCGCCAGGTAGGCGGCTATTATCTTTGGGTCGCATTGCCATCGGGGCTGGACGACCTCGCGCTCGCGCGCCGCGCCTCGGAGCAAGGGATCTTCATCGCGCCCGGCACGGTCTTCCTTCCCGACAGGCGTCAGCTGGAACTGGACGGTGGGTTGAACGGCATGCGGGTCAACGTCGCCTATGCGGACGACCCGGCCCTTGTGCGCTTCCTTCAGTCGGAAATGGCCAGTTTCGCCAAGCTTGCTTAGATCAGCCGGCGCCGAGATGTTTCCACTCGGCTGTCTGGCTTCAGAGGCAAGAGCCGGGCTGCTGTCGGAGATCGAAGTCCCCCTATCCACTTAATCCGTTCGATGAACGGGCCGTTGCAATCTGCGAGATCGTGACCAGCAACGGTGAGCCATGCGTCTCCGCGAGATGGCGCGCAAATCCCGACCCGGCAACCCAAAAAGTAGAATCAACCTTATCGTTTGCGCACAAACGGGCGGCGCGCCAGTCGATTGCACTCAATTATCAGGATGTTTTCATATCGGGGGCAGTCCCCAAGGCATTTTCCGGTCGACTTCATGCTCCATCGACAGCATTATACCGGGGCTCGACTACATGCGAGGCCTGTATATGCGGCGACGCCTGCGAGAGACCAGGACAAGGCGAAATTCTACTCGCGGCTTGATGCCTGCTCTTGCGCCGGGTCTCTTTGGGCTCTTCGCGGCTTTGCCTGCCTGGGCGCAGTGCGCGCCCGATCCGCCGGGACCAGGCGCGACGGTGACCTGCACGGGCTCCGATAACGACGGTTTCGCGGCGCCGGCCAATACGCCGCTCACCATCAATGTCGTGCCGGGCGGCACCGTCCAGCAGGCTCCCGCGACGGGACAGGCCGTCACCTTCGGCCTGAACACGGCTGGAAACGTGCTCAACAACAATGGCTCGATTGCCGCTTCCGGAAACGCCGCCGCCGCGTTGACAGGCGTGACTTTCTTTTCCGGTACGGGCGCCGGCACGAGCATTCTCAACAATTTCAGCAGCATCTCCGCCACCAACGCGGGGGCCGGCAACGCGCTCGCCGTCTCTCTCCTGCAAGGCAACGCGATCTCGACGATCCGGATCGTCAATGCCACCGGCGCGACGATCGCCGGAACGGCGACGGGAGGCGGCGCCGGCGTGGGCGTGAACCAGAATTTTGCGGTGGGCGCTTCAGCCCGCTCGCTGGTGATCGACAATAGCGGGATCATTCGCGGATCGACCAATGCGTTCGCTGCCGGCACCGGCGCGTCCAGCGCCGCACAGACCATCGTCATCAACAATGGCTTCGGCGGCGCGGCAGCTCAGATCAATGGCGGAACCGGCGCCGCGATCACCTTTGCCGGCAACGGCCTCAACACCCTCAACAACCTCGCCACCGGAACGATCAACGGCGACATCGTCAGCACCGGAAACGCCTCGATCGTCATCGACAATTCCGGCGTGATTAGGGACGTACTTGTAGTTCGGCAGCAAGGGATTGTCCGGACGGAACAGTTTTCCGACCTCGGTCGCGTGGTGGATGCCGACGTAGAAGTCCGTGTAGTCGCCGATCCGCGCCGGCAGATGCAGCGTGCAGGAGGAGGCCGAACGCAAACAGCGCGCCGCCTTCGTCTCGTCACGCCCGCCTCGAGCGAGAAGGGCCGAGACGCGACGGCGAAGCTTTGCGCGCGCGGCCGAGCCGAGCGAGAGAAAGCCGTTGAGGCTGCCCTGTGCGCAGGCTTCGCCCAAACCAGCATCCTCCGCCATGAGCCCGCCTTCCAGCGCCAGCTTGAGGTCGAGGATCTTGTCGCCGATCGCGATCCCGCCCCTGCCAGGCTCGCCCGGCGGGCTGAAGACACCGATCGGCAGGTTCTGGATGGGAAAGTCGGCATGGCCGTTCGCGGACGCCTCGAAACTGCGAAGCGTCGCGTCATGGGTTTCGTCGAGGGCAGTCATCTTTGTCTCAGGGCTTGTTCGGATCGAAGTGTTTCGTCAGCTTGTGGCCATAGCCGCCGTAGTCGCCCTGAAGCGCGTCCGTTCCTGCGGCGAAAGCGGTGACTTGCTGCGGGAAGCGCGTTTCGAACATGAAGGCGAGCGTGCCTTCCAGCTTGTGGGGCTTGAGTTCTACGTTGCTCGCGCGTTCGAAGGCGTCGACGTCGGGGCCGTGCGGCAGCATCGAGTTGTGCAGCGAGATGCCGCCGGGCACGAAGCCGCCGCCGGTCTTGGCATCATAGACACCGTAGACCAGCCCCATGAACTCGCTCATCACGTTCATATGGTACCAGGGCGGCCGGAAGGTGTTTTCCGCCACCAGCCAGCGGTCCGAGAAGATGACGAAGTCGATATTGGCGGTACCGGGGGTCTCGGAAGGCGAAGTCAGCACCGTGAAGATCGACGGGTCAGCGTGGTCATACAGGACCGGCCCGACCGGAGAGTACTTCCTGAGATCGTATTTGTAGGGGGCGTAGTTGCCGTGCCAGGCGACGACGTCGAGCGGCGAATGCTCGATATCGGCGACCCAGAGATTGCCGCCCCATTTCACATACATCTTCGACGGCGCGTCGCGGTCCTCGTAAGCTGCGACAGGCGTAAGGAAGTCGCGCGGATTGGCGAGGCAGTTCGCGCCGATCGGTCCGCGCTCCGGCAGGGTGAAGGCGCCGCCGTAGTTCTCGCAGATGTACCCACGCGCCGGGCCGTCACGCAGCTCGACGCGGAGCTTCACGCCGCGCGGGATGACTGCGATTTCCCCTGGCTCGATATCGATGATGCCGAACTCGGTCCACAGGCGCAGGTCGCCCTGCTGCGGCACGAAGAGCATCTCGCCATCGGCGTTGTAGACGTATTCGTCGACCATGGAGCGCGTGATCAGGTAGACATGCGCACCCATTCCGCCCTGGGCTCCGGCGTCGCCGGCCGTCGTCATGCTGTGCATACCCTCGACGAAGGACAGCGGCCGCGAGGGGATGGGGATCGGGCTCCAGCGCATTGGCGCGATCGGCAAGTCGACCTCGCGCGCCGGCGCCGTGCGCCACAGCCCGATCTCCGCCTTCCGGAACCGGTTCCAGTGCGCCACGGTCGGCCGGATGCGATAGAGCCAGGACCGTTCGTTGGTTGTGCGCGGCGCGGTGAAGGGCGAGCCGGAAAGCTGCTCGGCATAGAGGCCATAGGCGCATTTCTGGGGAGAGTTGCGCCCTATCGGCAGCGCACCCGGCAGCGCCTCGGTCTCGAAGCCGTTGCCGAAGCCGGACATGTAGCCCGCCTGGATGGCACTCCGGACCTCAGCGCTCTTCGGATTAGCCGACGGATTTTGAACGTTCATGTCTGTTCTCCCGTGGGAAATTGCCGCCGAGGACGCAGGCCCGGCCCCGGGAAGCGGTGAAACGTCGTCGGCATTCCCGATCCAGCGGCCCTCATCGCTTCCTTAGGCGCTCGGACAAATATATCGTTGCATCGGTAACCGTCCATTTTGTAACTAACAATGATGACGAAGCTCGCTCTCGAAGAATTCCTCCCCTATCGCCTCAATCGGCTCGCCACGACGGTCTCGCAGGCCTTTCGGGCCGTATACGGACCGCATCACGACCTGACCGTTCCCGAATGGCGTGTTCTGGCGACGCTCGGCCAATTCGAGACGATGAGCGCCAAGGAGATCGGCACTCATTCCGCGATGCATAAGACGAAGGTGAGCCGCGCCGTGCGCGCTCTCGAGGAGCGCCGTTGGCTCAAGCGGCGCGAGAGTCCCCACGATCGGCGCGAAGAGATCTTATGCCTGACGCCGCTTGGGCTGAAGACCTACACGGAAATCGTCCCGCGGGCCCTGGCTTTCGAAGCGAAAATCCTGGGAGCACTCGGCAAGGATGCCAAGCGCCTGCTCGCGGCCATTCATCAACTGGAACTTGCACTCGATGAGGCATGACTGAAGCCGGCGCTGTGACGGCCTCTTACGGAGGCACACAACGGGCCAGCTTCTCGGCCGGCCGGTAAGCGCTGTCGGCGACGAGCCCGTGTCAGCCAGCAACCGCATGGGGCTGGACGCCACGACACTCGTCCTGCGAGCCCCGGGGAGCTGCGTCGAAGCTTATGCGCGCTCAGCGAATAGCATAAATCCATCTGGATCGCCCTCGCGCGTGGAAGTATTTCTCAAAATCATAACCAGAATAAATGCACATATTCTTATTTTCCAACGATCGTTGATTGTTTCGATGATCTGAATATTGATGTCATCGGCGCTCTTTTCGCGATTACGCGATACCCTTGGAATTCTGCTATGCCTGACCTGATCGTGCGATCATCTCCTCTTTCGCCTGAAGCAGAGGCCTTGGTCGAAGGGCTCGTTGCCGAATATGACGGCCGGTATGGCGTCAACAGCAGGCCGGGCGGCGCGCGCTCCGAGCTCATGCGCTATCCGGCGGAAGCGTTCGCACCGCCGCTCGGGGATTTCCTGCTGGTTCAGCGCGGCGGTGAGACGATCGCGGGCGGCGCTTTCATGAGCCATGACGACGAGACGGTCGAGCTCAAGCGCATCTGGACGCGCGAGACTCTGCGGCGACAGGGTCTGGCGCGCCGCATCGTGCTGGCGCTCGAGGAGAGCGCTGCCGAGCTCGGCTACACCAGAGCCTATCTCACGACCGGATTCCGGCAGCCGGAAGCGACGGGCCTCTATCTGTCGCTCGGCTATCGACCGCTGTTCGACACCTCCGTCGACCCGGTCCTGTACCGGTCCCTGCCCTTCGAGAAACATATCGGGGCAAAGGCCGGCGTGGCCGGCAGCGCGCCCGTCTATGCCCCTGCCGCATCGCCGGATGAGGCGACAGCCCGCGTGGGCGCGATCAAGGCCCAGCAGGAAGCAGGGATTGCAGCCCGGCTGGCCGCCCGTCGCGCAACCGCGGCGTAGCGAAGGTGAAAACTTTTCCAGGTGCGAGACGGGCCGTGAGCCGCGACTACCGATGAAACGACGGGTGGCTGCGAGCCCGATCGGCGGGCGCACCCGTCCGTGACGGCACAAGTCGCCATCCCTCTGCGAGAGACCGTGATGGAACCGAGAAACAACAATTTTGCAGCTTTGGTCGGCAATACCCCGTTGCTGGAGCTGCGCAGATTTGCGGAAGGATTGCATCTCGGCTCCCGCATCTTCGCGAAGATCGAGTACCTGAACCCGGCCGGCAGCATCAAGGACCGTGCGGCCTGGGGCATCATCCGGGAAGCGGAGGAGAGCGGCCGGCTGAAGCCGGGCCAGCGCATCGTCGATCTCACCAGCGGAAACACCGGTATCGGGCTCGCGGCCCTGGCCGCCGCGCGTGGCTATCGCTCGAAGTTCTACCTCCGGAACACGATCAGCGAAGACAAGATCAAGCTGCTCCAGCACTATGGCGCCGAAGTCGTCCTGATCGACAACAGCGCATTCCTCGAGGCGGGCGCGATCCACACCATCATCGACCGCGTGCGCCGCGAGAACCCCGACGCCTACTACACCAACCAGCGGGCGAACCCCGCAAATCCGCGCGTTCACTTCGAGACGACCGGCCCCGAGATCTGGCGCGACACGAAGGGCGAGGTCGACATCTTCGTGGCGGCAGTCGGTACCGGCGGCACGATCTCGGGCACCGGTAGCTTCCTGAAAGCGCAGAAACCCGGCGTGAAAGTCGTCGTCGTCGAGCCGGGCCCGGCCTCGATCCCCTCGCCGGAGGCGCCCTACCCCGACAGTATCGAAGGCGTCCATAAGGTGACCGACGTCGAAGCCGGCTATCTGCCCGAGAATTTTGACGCAGCCGTCGTCGACGAGGTGATCGTGACCGACACGGCCCCGGCCCGCGAGGTCGCCCGGACATTGGCGCAACAGGAAGGCATCCTGGCCGGCACATCGTCGGGGGCGGTGCTGTTTGCCGCCTCGGCGCTTGCCAGGCGCCCCGAAAACGCCGGCAAGACGATCGTCGCGATCGTTGCCGACAGCGGCGAACGCTATCTCAGCCCTCCCAAGCTCGGCCCCGCCATCCCGGAGGCGCGGACGGAGAGAACGACATCGTCACTGGATGTCGCCGCAGCTTTCTGAGGATTATGCACCGCTGGATTTGACGACCCTGATTGCGTTGCCGCGTACCCGCAACAGGAACGAATTATCGCCTTCCTTCAATAAAAACGCAGAGTTTGTTTCATTGCCATAAATAATCCTCTGGGCGATATTCTTGATCGTGAAGAGCAACATCAAACTCTTCGCCGCGGGATTTGCTGGAGCAGCTTGCGCCGCGCCAACAACGCTAAAAGCACCACGATGTCTCGTGGGCTCCTTTGCTTTGGAGACGCGAATGCCTCTGATTTTTCGAAGAACATTGCTCGGCGAAAAACCGCCCTGTCATCGCAGACTGTGATCTTCGCCATCTGACTGTCGTCTGCAGCAACGCGGACGATACGCCGTCGGAGCACCGAACCGCAGTCCGCAGTGTCGGATATCTCGGACGGCGATCCACCGACCAAAGCGCTGGAATCTCGACTTCTTCCGCGCAGCCGCTTCCCCGCGGCTGCGTGCCGAACGAGCGCGCCTTGTCCAAGCACTCCATCAACAGATACGCGCAGAGCCGTCATCCATGTCCAATCTCACGGAATATCTCGCACAGAAGCGCGAAGCCCTGTTGCGTCGCAAGGCTTACGCCCGCTCCGCGGAGGCGCGTCCGCAACGCCTGCAAGCCCAGGCCGGTGCAGAGGGGCGCAGCGGCGTCAGGCGAATCCGCATCCGTGATTTCCAGGTCATCAGCGACAGCCCGCCCGATTTCGCGGGATACGATCTCGGACCGAGCTCGCCGGAACTGCTGCTCGGCGCGCTGTCGAGTTGCCTGACGCATACCTACCTCATCCAGGCGGCCGACCAGCAGATCGATCTGCAGGATGTCTCGGTCGAAGTGCAGGGACAGCTCGATCCGCGTGCGGGCACGCCCGGTTTCGAAAACACGCCGGTCTATCCGCATGATCTTTCCTACACGGTGCGGCTGACCACGGATGCGACCGAGTTGGACGCACTCAACGCTGCCGTCGAGCGCTTCTGCCCGATCCTCAACCTGCTCCGGCGCGGCACCGAGGTGCGGGGCACCGTCGAGCGCATTCCCGTGAGCCGCGCCGCGGCCTGACCCCACTCCTGAAACATCATGCAGCCGCCAGTCGGCGGCAAGGAGCCACCATGACCCTGCAAACCGCCTTCCCTTCCCGTCGCGCGCTTCTGCGCGGAGCCGCCGCTCTTGCCGCCGCTCCGCTTGCCGGTTTCGCCGGACATCATGCCTTCGCCCAGGCAACGCCGCTCGCGCAGCGGCAGACGATCAAGCTGGCCTGGGGCCAGACGGCCGTCTGCCAGTCGCCGATCTCGGTCGCGCTCAAGCAGGGCCTGTTCGAGAAGTACAACCTCAATGTCGAGCCGGTGAACTTCAGCGGTCCGACCGATGCGCTGCTGCAGGCGATCGCGACCGGCCATGCGGATGGCGGCATCGGCATGGCATTGCGCTGGCTCAAGCCGCTCGAGCAGGGCTTCGATGTCGGCCTGACCGTCGGCACCCATGGCGGCTGCATGCGACTGCTGGTTCCCGAAAACGCCAGCATCCGCAGCCTGAAGGACCTGAAGGGCAAGTCCGTCGCCGTGACCGATCCGGCGAGCCCGGTGCGCAACTTCTTCGCCATCCGCCTCGCCGCGATCGGGCTCGATCCGGAGAAGGACGTCAGCTGGGTGCAGTACCCGCAGGACCTGTTCGGCGAAGCGCTGAAGAAGGGCGAGGTTCATGCGCTGGCAGGCGATGACCCGCATCTCTACCTCATCCGCGAGCGCGACAAGCTCGTCGAGCTCGCCACCAATCTCGAAGGCCAGTATGCCAAGTCGACCTGCTGCGTGCTCGGCCTGCGCGGCGCCCTGATCCGCGACCAGCCCCAGGTCGCAGCCGCGATCTCACGCGCCATCGTCGAGGCGCAGGCCTGGACGGCGGCCAACCCCGACAAGACGGCGGAGATCTTCGCGCCCTTCGTTCCGGCCAAGGTGACGCCGGAGACCGTGGCCGCGATCCTGCGCAGCCACACGCATGACCACCACTCCACCGGAGCGGCGCTACGCGACGATGTCGCCCTGTTCACCGAACAGCTCAAGCTCGTCAACGTGATCCGCAAGAACACCGACGCCAAGGCCTTCGCGCAGAAGATCGTGCCCAATGTCCCCGTTTGAACAGACCGGCTCCGCGTCGAACTTCGACCGGCCGCGCCTGCAGGTCGACGGCTCGGTCCTGGCACGTGGCGCGCTTGCCACGGCCGCCTGGACCGCCGTGGCCGCTTCCGGCACGCTGCTCGCGAACAAGAAGGTCGGTTTCGCCGAACCGCTCTACGTGACCGAAACCAATCTGGGGCTCGCCGGCTGGGCGGCCCTGCTGGCCATCGCCACGACGATCGGTGCCTTCTGGCCGCCCCTCGGCGCAAGAGTCGCCAGGGCTGCGCCATGGCTCGTCGTGCTCGCGCTTTTCGTGGGCCTGTGGGACCTGCTGACGGCGAAGCTGGGCGTGCTGCCGGTGCCCTTCTTCGCGCCTCCCTCGTCCCTGGTGGAGGTCTATGCCGATGATTGGCCGCGGCTGGGCGAGAGCGTGCTTCATTCCCTGCGCCTGCTCGCGCTCGGCTTCCTGTTCGGCACGATCTCCGGCTTCGTCACCGGCGTGGCGATCGGCTGGTCGCGCGGGCTCGGCTACTGGGTCCACCCGGTGCTGCGCTTCCTCGGGCCCATTCCCTCCACCGCGCTGCTGCCGATGGCCTTCTTCTTCTTTCCGTCGAGCTTTTCGGCGGCGATCTTCCTGATCGCGCTCGCGACCTGGTTCCCGGTCACGGTGCTGACCTGGTCGGGCGTCGCCAGCGTCGACAAGGCCTATTACGACGTCGCCCGCACGCTGGGCGCGGGCCGTGCCTTCCTGATCTTCAAGGTCGCGATCCCCGCCGCGCTGCCGCATGTCTTCGTCGGCCTGTTCATGGGCCTCGGAGCGTCGTTCTCGGTGCTGGTGGCGGCCGAGATGATGGGCGTCAAATCAGGCCTCGGCTACTACCTGCAATGGGCGCAGGGCTGGGCCGCCTACGCCAACATGTATGGCGCGCTGATCGTGATGGCGCTGATCTTCTCGAGCCTGATCACGCTGCTCTTCGCCGCGCGCGACCGGCTGCTCGGCTGGCAGAAGGACGTGGTGAAATGGTAGCCGTTCAGCTTGCTGTCTCCACCCCACGCGGCACCGCAGCGTCGCGCGGCGCCGACCTCACGATCGCCGGCGTCTCGCACGCCTTCGATCTCGAAGGCCGCCCCCTGCCGGTGCTCGACGACATCGATCTCGACATCGAGGCAGGTGAGTTCGTGGCCCTGCTCGGGCCGAGCGGTTGCGGGAAGTCGACGCTGCTGCGGCTGGTCGCCGGCTTGGAACAGCCATCGCAAGGCCGCATCGCAGCCGCCGGCGAGCTGATCACGGCGCCCGACCCCTCTCGTGTCGTGGTGTTCCAGGACCCGACGCTCTATCCCTGGCGCACGGTCTGGAAGAACGTTGCGCTTGGCCTGGAGGCGCGCGGCCTGCTCTCCTCCCAGAAGAGTCGCGTCGACGACGCGCTGAAGACGGTCGGGCTCGCCGGCTTCGAGCGCGCCTTCCCGCGCCAGCTTTCCGGCGGCATGGCCCAACGCGCGGCGCTGGCCCGCGCGCTTGTCAACGATCCCAACGTGCTGATCCTGGACGAGCCGCTCGGCAAGCTCGACTCGCTGACGCGGATCGCCATGCAGACCGAGATCGCCGAACTCTGGCGCCAGCGCGGCTTCACCACGCTGCTCGTCACACACGACGTGGAGGAGGCGCTGTTTCTCGCTCAACGCGTGATCGTGCTGAGCGAGCGCCCGGCCCGGATCAAGGCCGAGATCATCAATGACCTGCCCTATCCTCGCCATCGCGGCGACCCGCGCCTCGCGGAGCTGCGCGGACAGGCCCTCGCCCATCTCGGGCTCGACGCGAGCTGGTGAGCCCGCGCCGCCGCTTTTCAATCATAGGATCGGTCCATGTCTCGACGTCTCGGGCTGGCATTCGCCTTCGCCCTCGCCTCATCGCAGGCCTTCGCCCATGCGCATCTCAAGACCGCCTCGCCGGCCGATGGCGCCACGGTAGCGCCGCCGAGCGAGATCATCCTCGGCTTCACGGAGGAGCTGGAGGTGAAGCTGAGCAGCATCGCGGTCAAGAGTGCCGGCGGCGAGACCGTCAGCACCGCTCCGGCCGAAGCCGTGCCGGGCGACCGCAAGGCGTTGAAGGTGCTGCTCAAGACAGTTCCGCCAGGCGCGTACACCGTCGAGTGGGCTGCAACCTCGGTCGATACCCACCGCGTCACCGGCCAGTATCGGTTCACCGTCAGGCCGTGATGTGGATGCGCTGATCGGGGCGGCGCTGCCGGCAATCCGCTGGCTTCACCTCGCCGCCCTGTTGTCCGGCCTCGGCGCCGAGGCCTTTCGCCTGCTGTCGCGGCGCGCGCTCGCCACCACTTCGGCAGGCGAGGCGCTGCTCGGCGGCATTGTCTCCTACGCCCGGCTCTCCGTGCTTGTCACCCTCGCCAGCGGCGCGGCGTGGTTCTGGCTGCAAGGCAGCGTGATGATGGGGCGGCCTGTCGACAGCATCGAGGCGGCCCGGACCATTGCCGAGACGCTCTTCGGGCAGGCGCTGCTGCTGCGCGCCAGCCTGCTGGCTCTCACGATCTGGCTTCTGCGCGGCAGTGGGCGCGCCATGTCGGCCGCCCTGCCCGTGCTGGCAGTTGCCGCCTTGCTGCAGGGCTGGCTGGGGCATGGCGCCGCAACCGATCGATGGACGACGGCAGCTTTGGGTCTTCACGTCTTGGCGGCGGGTCTTTGGCTCGGATCGCTGCTGCCATTGCTTGCAGCCTGCCTGCTGCTGCCGGTGCAGGCGCCTGCGCTCGCACGGCGCTTCACGCCGCTCGGAATGGCCTGTGTGACCGTACTCGCGGCCACGTCCCTCCTCCAGACACAGGCACTCGTCGGCACGCTGGCGGCGACGCTCGGCACAGACTACGGCAAGCTCGCCCTCGCCAAGCTTGCCCTGTTCGGCATCCTCCTGCTGCTGGCGGCTGCGAACCGTTTCCGTTTCGTGCCGCTTGCCGAATCCAGCGGTTCGGCGCGCGGCCTTGCCCTGTCGATCGCGGCCGAAGCCGGCGTGGGGCTGGCCACCGTGGCGGTTGCCGCCGCGCTGGCCAGCCAGCCACCGGCGATCCATGAGCAGCCGATCTGGCCCTTCTCGCTGCGGCCGGTTCCGGGCCTGTGGGACGACGCCTATCTGCGCGACGGGCTTTTCCGGCTGCTGGCTCCCGTCGTGATCGCGCTGGCGCTTTTCACCCTTGCCGCCCTCGCGAGGAAGCTGCGCTGGCCTGCCCTTCTCGCCGGGGTGGCCGTGCTGGCCTCCATCCAGCTGCCGCCCTGGCGCCCCTATGTCGCCGCGGCCGTTCCGACGACCTTCCAGCTCTCCCCCACCGGCTATGGCGCACGATGGGTCGCGACGGGGCGCGAGCTGTTCCAGCGCGATTGCGCAAGCTGCCATGGCCAGGATGCCCGTGGCCGTGGGCCGGTTGCTGTCGCACAGTCCGTCTGGCCGCCGGATCTTTCCGCGCCGCTGATCGCCGGCCGCCCGGGTGGGGAATTGTTCTGGTCGATCCGGCACGGCATCGGCACGATGCCGCCGGCGACGCAGCTTGAGGATGCAGCGATCTGGTCGCTGATCGATTTCATCCGGTTGCGGGCCGGCGCCCGCATCTTCACGCCTTCCGACATGCGCTGGGGTGGCGTCACGCGCATGCCGGGTTTCGCCGCCCGCTGCGAGGGGGGCGGCGTCGTCACGCCGGGAAGCGGGAAGCCGTTGCGGCTCTGGCTCGGGCACGACGAGCATGGCGCAAACGCGCAGGTTCAGGCCGATGGCGCCGCCGAGCGATGCCCTGTCGAGGATCCGCTGCCGTTGTCGGCAGCTCTGGCGGAACTGACCGGGAGCCCCTCGCCGCCCGCACAGGTTCTGGTCGATTCCAATGGCTGGCTGAGGCGCGCCTTCAGGACCGAGAGCGACGCTCCGCCTCATGCCGTCGCGTCCGAGCTGGCGCTCATTCGGGCGAGCCCCCTGGACGGCTCCTCCATCCACCACTGACCGCCGTCGAGCGCGGCTGGCGGCTGCACGGGAAACCGAGCTGTTCCGCCCGTTCGTGGCCGCTCGGTCTGCGCGATATCGAGGCCTCGCTCAGCCGGCCTCCGTATACTCAGCTCCGGGGACGCTCCCGCCCTGATATCGTCGCGGCAGAAAGCCAACCCGGCAACCGGGCTGGTGCTGCGCCTGTAACGGCCGCCTCGATGCAGTCGTCGAGCGTCCCGAGCCTGACGGTGCAACCGGAAAGCCCTGGCCCGTAATGGGCGTATTTGCCTGAGTTGGTCAGGACCACTTTCGCCAGCTCGGGGAAGACGGGGCGCGTGATCGAGCACCAGCAGAGATCGGGAATAACACCGACGCCACTGTTCCGGAGCCTTGCCAGCGTTCCCTCGGCTTCGGCCACCGCCACGACATCTCGCCCGGCGGTGATGATGAGGGAGAGATTCTCGGCGAGAGGACGTCCGTCGAGCCGTTCGGCGACGGCTCGGCATTCCTCGAGCGAGGCATGAGGGCTGCCGATGGCGACAAGATCGACACGCGCCGGTCCGTCATTCAGTTTCCGCCAGCCGGCTGCGAGGGCCTCGCTATCAATGACGACCTCGTCCTCCGGGTTACCTCCAAGGCCTTCCGCCTCCGGCGTGATGCCTTCGATATGCAGCATGGAAGCCGCCGAGGTCGTGCCGAAAGCGGCGCAGAGCGCCTTGAGATCGTCCTGCGTCGGACGCGTTTTCGCGAGGCCCTTGATCAGCGGAATGCGATCCGGAGAGGCCAGCCCGGTGAGATAACCGATCAAGGGCCAGGCCGAGCCGTCCACCCCTTCCGGCACCTCCACCCGCACCGCTCGCCGAGCAAGCCTTCCCTCATCGAGGAAGGCGCCGGCGAGTGGCGCGCGGCCAGTGACGGCGATGCAGAAATCCAGGAAATCGGGATGCTTCGCCGTCCGGGCTCCCAAGACGGAGTTGGCGAAGATCACGGCATTCGACTCCGACCAGCCGATCGCTTCGCCGAAGCCGGGCGGATCCGGCAGGGAATAGGGAGCGCAGGTGAAGCTCGCGCGGCACCCCATCCGCACATAGGCGTCGGCCAGGCGCGCGGCAGGTTCGCCGAAGGCCGGCGCCACGCCCTGACAGCGCCAATTGGCGTGGTCCACCGAGATCGCGTTCATCGTCGTCGGGATGCGAACGCGCGCACCGAGCTCTTCCATCTTCTCGGCGAAGACCAGATTGGCCGGGCCGGCATAGATGCAGCCGTCGACATGGGCCCGCGTCACATCGACGAGCGCGGCCGCGCCCTGCTGGCTCGCCATTGCGCAGACGATGCGCATCGCCTGTTGCGCGGCCCTGCCTTCAGCCCCGTCAAGCAAGCGGCGATCGTCGGGGGAAAGACGCAGCTCGGCATGTCCCGCCGCCGAAAGAGCGATATGCACGCGTCCGCCATCGGCCACGATAGCGTCCGGCGCGATCTTCGCCTCCGCGGCGGATGCGAGCCTGCCAAACGCGTCGTCCGAGAGGCGCATCACCGGAATGCGGCGTCCGAACATCTCCGCCGCGACGATGGCCCCAAGTGTCAGCGTGTCCTCGGGATCGGCGAAGATCAGCGCGGCGGGGGCCCGGCCTGAAAGCGCCAGTTCCAGCAGCACGCCCGAGCCAGAGCAGGAGCCACGGCTGCCTGGCATCATCACGACCGCACCGGCGAGCGAAGTGCCGTGTGCAGGGTGGTGCACATCGATCACCACTCCGGTGGAGGCATCGACGCCGCCCCAGAAACTCAGGGGCTCCTTCATCACGACAATTGGCCCGCAGGCCGTGCCAGGAACGATGGCAATTCCAGTTTCGCGCGATGGTGAGGTCATGCACCGATCATTGCAAAGCGAGTGCGGAAGCGAAACGGGCGGCGCCACAAAACGCAGCCCTCGGGACCGAGGCCATTCCGCCGGCGCGGAAGCGCGTACTGAAACGCGCCCTCGTCCGGAGGTTGGTGGCGACCTCCCGACCTCTTCAGATCCATCGCCGCGATGATGTCAATGCTTGGCCTTGTGCTCGGGCTTTCCCTTGCGCTTCGTCGAAGCCATCTTGTCGAGCTCGCTCTCGCTCATCGATTTTTCCATCGATTTGGAAGCGCCCTTGAGCTCGCTCTTCTTCATATCGCCACGCTTTGCCGCGAGCGCGGCGCCGGCGGCCTTCTGCTGGGCTGCGGATTTTGCAGGCATGTCGTCCTCCTTCACTGAGTGAGTGGGTTCACCTGGATGAGCGGGTGACGGCTTCGATCTTGTTGCCATCGGGATCGAAGACGAATGCGCCGTAATAATGGGCGTCATATTAGGGACGAAGGCCCGGCGGGCCTGCATCGGCGCCGCCACGGGCTAAGGCAGCCCGGTAGAAGCCGTCGACCACGTCCCGGCTGCCGGCCGAGAATGCGATATGGGTTCCGTTCCCGCCGGAAGCGCGGTTGCCGTCGACCGGCGCCTCGATGCTGAACAGGATGCCGCTGACGCCATAATCCGCCGAACGGCCGGTGCTGCTCAGGAGACGCAGCCCAAGCTCGGCCAGCACCGCGTCGTAGAAGGCCCGCGCTCTGGGCAGATCGTTGCTTCCCACGGAGACATGATCGATCATCGCGCCAGCTCCCTCCGGCCGTCGAGAACGTCCTGATACTCGGGATGCCGCCTCGCCCAGTCGGCAATGAAGGAACACGCGGGGACGATCCGCTCGCCACGATCCCGGGCAGGCTCGAACAGCGCCCGAGCCAGCTCCGAGCCGACACCGCGGCCGCGCAATGTCTGCGGAACCTCGGTATGCGAGACGACCAGATAGTCATCGATGCGCCTGTAGGTAGCGAAGGCTTCCCCGCCCGGAACCGTCATCACGAAACGGTTGTTCTCGGCTTCGTCGCGAATGCCCGGAGAGCTTCCCCGCTTTGATTGCGCCGACATGGTGGCTCCTTCGGAAAAGGCGCTGTCCGCAATGAACCCCCGCCCTGGATCGGAGTTCCCGGTTTACGGCGACGTTTTCGTGCCGTTCTGCACAACGTCGATCGCCACGGGGACCGCGTGATCGGCGTCGGACGAGGACGGCAATCCCATCGGGCGGGTGTTCGTCGGGGTGGCCAGAAGCGGCAGCACGTCGGTATTGCATTGCGAGTTCGGGGAGCTTGCGCCCGATGCTCTCACCCATGCGGCGATGCAGGCCGCGTTCTGTTTGGCGCTGGCGGAACTCGGCGACGACGACGCGTGGAGGCCGATGGGATCTTAGACGAACGAGCCCGCTCAGTCGCTCTTAGGCGGGCCTGCTTCCGCGAGCGGCCGCTCGGCCATCTCCGCCGCGACGGCAGTGTCGATCGGCGTGTCGTAGGTCATCAGTATATAGCCGAGGACCGAATAGAACCCGACCGTCGCGATCAGGTCGAAGACGGCCTTGCGGCCGAGGGCGGCGGCCAGTTCGGCTTCGAGGGCGGGCGACAGGCGACGGTCGTCGAACAGAGCGTCGACGGCGCGCGCGATCAGCCCATCCTCGCCTTCCGGCATGCCACGCATCGCGATGATGCGCTCGTCGCTCATCCCGAGCACCCGCGAACGGCTGACGTGATGCGCCCACTCATAGGGCGAGCCCATGCGATGCGCCGCGCGCAAAATCACCAGCTCCGAGCGCACCGGGCCGAGAGCGCTGTCCTTGACGACATGCTGGCGCAGCGGCGCCCAGGCCTTCAGCAGCTCGGGATGGTGCGCCATGGTGCGATAGACGTTGAGCGCTCCGGCGAAACCGCCCTTCATCCCGGCAATCGCTTCCGGCCAGTCGGCGTCATCTATCGGCGGGCAGGAGGAGGTCGTCATCAGGCTTCTCGCAGATGGGGCTGTTCCGTATGCCCTTCAGAGAGAAGGAGTACTATAAAGCCGCTCTCCTGCGACCACGATTTCAACATCCTGAAGATAGCTGCGAAGCGCCGCGGTATCGACCTCAATTCCGAGACCCGGAGCATCCGGTGCTGCGACCCTGCCCAGCGTGTCGCGCCCGATGGGGCTGGCCGTGATCGCCGTTGCGAGCGGCTTCGGCATGGCCGGATACTCGCAGATTTCATGGTCGGCGAGACCGGCATAGGGCTGCAGCGAGGCCGACAGCGCCAGATGCGAGGTGAAGGTGTGATTGACGAAGGTCACGCCCTTCGCCACCGCATAATCGGCAACCGCCTTCGACGGGCCGATGCCCCCGATCCGGCCGCAATCGATCTGGATGTAGCCGATGCCGCCATAGTCGATCAGCTGCTTGGCCATGGATTCGTTATGAGCCCCTTCGCCGCCGGCAAGACGCACTTTTCGGCTGCGCTTGGCGAGAGCCCCGTAGGCCTCCAACGCGCTGGCGTGGAAGGGCTCCTCGAACCAGAGCACATGGGCCTTCTCCATGGCGGGCAGCCTCGCCGCCGCGCGCTCGACGTCCTCAATGAATATCTGGCCGGTGTCGACCAGTAGAATGCCATCCTCTCCGAGCCCCTCGCGCGCCGCCACGAAATGCTCGGCATCGGCCTCGACACTGCCGCGGCCGATCGGGCCCCAGCCGAACTTCGCGGCGCGGAAGCTTCGTTTCCTGGCGTCGCGGGCGCGTTCGAGCGTCTCCTGCGGGCTGTCGCCGAAGAGGACGGAGGCATAGGGCGTCTTGGGGGTACTCTTGCCGTAGCCGAGCAGGCGCCAGACCGGCTGGGAACGCATCTTGCCGAGGATATCCCATAAGGCCATTTCGACGCCCGAGAAGGTATGGGGCGCCTGCAGCAGGTCCATCGAGTTGTAGGCCACCGCCGCAGCGATGCGCGCAATGTCCGCGGGGCTCTCCAGCGGTTGGCCCAGCACGGAATCCGCCACCGGCCGGCAGACGCCATGGGACATGGGGCAGATGAAGGCAGCGATGGAAGGCAGCGGCGCTGCCTCGCATTCGCCCCAACCGATATGGCCTCCCGCCGCCACCCGCACGAGCAGCGCATCCTGGCTTCCGTCGGCCTCGTCGGTGACCACGGGCATGGCGAGGTAGAAGAAGTCTACGGCTTCGATGCTGGGCACAGGCTTGCTCCTCACAGTTCGTAGATCGTCGCGCGCGGCGCGAAGGAGACGTTCTCGTCGAGCGGATAGACCGGGCGGGCGCAGATGCGATGGCCGAGGCTCTTCAGGTTCGCGGAGGTTGCGCCGGGAGCGTCGACGTTGAAGTTCCGCGCGCACCACTGGTCGTACATGTGGAACTCGGTGTGGGGCGACTTCACCACGATCAGGTCGAAATCGGCCGGGTCGAGCCCGTTGGCGTAGTACATGGCGCGGTCGAACAGGCTGACGGAGCGGCTCATCACGACGACGGTGACGTTGTCGTAGGTCAGCACGGCGGTCGGCCCAGCCCGGAGAGGCGCCTTCATCGTCTCCAGCGATGCCTCTCCGTCCGAGAGCAGCTTGACCGTCGCGGTCACCGGCATCGGCGGGAAGCGGGCGGGATCGATCGTGCCACCGAGGGTGAGCGTCACGGTCACTCCGACGCCGGCTTCGTGGGCAGCTGCGGCCGCCGGCGCATCGATGATCTGGGCCAGCACGCGCTTGCCGTAGCCAGCGTCTCGAAGCGCGGCCAGGATCGCATTGCTGTCGCCGGAGGCGCCGGACGAGTTCGCATCGGCGGCATCGGTGAAGATCACGGGGCCGTCGATGCTGCGTGCCTGGCCGATGGCGCGGTCAACAGGCACGAGCTTGCCCTGCATGCGAAAGCGCAGCGGCCAGAATTCCTCGGCCAGCCGGATGGCCTCGCGCTCGGCCGTCTCCCTGTCGCCATCGGTGAGGACGAGCACCTGCGAGCACAGTTCCGGCACGTCGGTGAAGGGGTTGCCGATCATGATGCCGGACGCGAGCGCCCGCCCCTCCTCCTCCAGCCGGCGGCATTCGGCGAGGAGCTCGCCATAGCAGCCGGTCTTGGTGATGAGCTCGTCGCCGCGTACCAACGCGGGAATGACCACGCGGGCGGCGACGGGTTTGATCCCGCCATCCATCAGCTTCAGCAGCAGTTCGGCGGCGCGCCGGCCGGTATCGGCGAAATCGACATGCGGATAGGTCCAGTAGATCGCGAAGCCGTCGACGTTGCGCAGCATGCGGTCGGTAAGGATGCCGTGCAGGTCGAGCGAGATGACGATCGGCATGTCCGGGCCGACCCGCTCGCGCAGCTTCTCCAGCAGGTAGCCTTCCGGGTCGAGTTCGCCATCGGCACCCATCGCGCCATGCAGCGAGACATAGATGCCGTCGATGCCGTCAAGCTTTGCGGAGATCGCGGCCAGAATCTCCTCGGACAGCTTCTTCCAGCCTTCGGCCGAGAGCAGCCCGGCACTGCCGGCACGGGCGCAGATCGTCGGCACGATCTCGATATCGGGCCGGGCATCGAAGACCGCGAGTGCGCCGCCGAGTTCCTGGTTCTTGCCGCGCTGGTCGTAGAGCCCCTCGCCATGGCCGATCAGGAAATTCTCGTAATGCGACGGCAGCGGATTGAAGGAGGAGATCTCCTGCTTGCAGTCGGCGATCAGGATGCGCTTCATCGGGCGGCTCCGGCGGGTCAGAATTTCAGGCGAGGGTCGAGCACGTCGCGCAAGCCGTCGCCGAGGAGGTTGAGGCCGAGCACGCAGACGATGATCGCGAGGCCGGGAAACACCGTGATCCAGGGCGCTTCGCGCATGAAGTCGCGGCCTTGGGCGATGATCGAGCCGAAAGAGGCTGCCGGGGGCGGCGGACCGGCGCCGACGAAGGACAGCGCCGCCTCGGCGAGGATCGCAATGGCGAAGACATAGGTCAGCCGCACGATCAGCGGGCCGGCCGCATTGCGAAGCACATGCTTGAACAGAATGGTCCATTCGCCGAGGCCGATCGAGCGGGCGGCGGACACGTATTCCTGCTCCCGCTCCAGCAGCACGGAAGCGCGCACGATGCGGGCCGTGTGCGGCGTCGTCGCGATAGCGAGCGCGATCACGACATTGTTCAGCGAAGCGCCGAGCACCGCCGAGACGACCATGGCGAGCACGATCGAGGGGAAAGCCATCAACGCGTCCATCACGCGCATGATCGGCTGGTCGAGACGGTAGAAGAAGCCGGCGACCGCGCCGCTGAGCGTGCCCGCGATGCCGGCCACCACGACGGTGAAGGCGCCAATGGCGAGCGAGATGCGCGCCCCGACCATGACGCGCGAAAGGATGTCGCGCCCGAAATGGTCGGTGCCGAACCAGTGGACGGCGTCCGGCGCCACGAGCCGGGCGCGAATATTGCTGCGCAGAGGATCGAACGGCGACAGCAGGCCGGCGAGCAGCGCGACCGAGACCATGGCCAGCACGAGCACGGCCCCGATCACGAAAGAACGGTTGCGCAGCAGGCGTCCCCAGACGGCGCGGCCGGCGAGCGGCATGCCCTGCGTCACGACAGCCTCACCCGGGGATCGACCACGGCGTAGAGGATGTCGACCACAAGATTGATCGCGAGATAGACGACGGCGAGGAAAAGCAGCCCGCCTTGCAGCACGGGGAAATCGCGGGACGCGATCGCACCGACGATCAGGCGGCCGATCCCCGGGATCGAGAAGACCTGCTCGACGATGACCGCGCCGCCCAGCAATGCGCCGGAGACGATGCCGATGACGGTCAGGATCGGGATCATGGCATTGGGCAGGGCATGCCGCAGGACGACGTCGAGCTTCGCCAGGCCCTTGGCATCGGCTGTCCGTACATAGTCTTGCCCGAGCGTGTCGAGCATGGACGCGCGCGCCATCCGGGCGATGAAGCCGACCTGGACGAGGCCTAGCGTCAGGGCCGGCAGGATCATGCCACGCAGCCAAACTCCCGGCGATTCCATGAAGGGTGTGAAGCCGCCGCTCGGCAGCCATCCCAGCGAAACCGCGAAGACCAGGACCATTACGAGACCGAGCCAGAAATCCGGCACGGAAAGACCCAGCAAAGCCGTGGTCATCACCGCCTGATCGGGCCAGCGGTTGTGGTTGACGGCCGCGATGATTCCGGCAGCGACACCGAAGAGCACGGCGAAGGCGAGCGCCAATGCCGCCAGCGAGAGCGTGACCGGCAGCCTCTCGATCAGGGCGGCGCTCACCGAGCGGTTCAGCAGGATCGACTGGCCGAGGTCGCCGCTCAAAATGCGGCCGTACCAGCCCAGCATCTGCTGGGGCAGCGACAGGTCGAGCCCGAGCGCGCTGCGCAGCGTGGCGATCTGCTGCGGTGTTGCCGAGGCGTCGAGAAAGGCCGCCGCGGGATCGCCCGGCACCAGCCAGATCAGCGCGAAGGACATCAGCGATACCAGCGCGAGCACGACGAAGGCGCCCGCGAGTCGGCGGATCAGAAAACTTCCCATGCCGCCCTCCTTCCGAGCGTTGGCGCTTCATTTTGACAAGTGCGGGTCATCCCGGGCGACCCACCGGGACCCACCTTCGTCGGCCCGATGACAGGCTCCGGGAGACCCGGAATCCATTCCGGAACGCTTCCGATGAAGGTTCAGGCATGGATCCCGGATCGGCGCCGCTTCGCGGCTTGTCCGGGATGACGCCGCAGTTGAGGCGACGGCCGATGCCTATGACGGCTGGCATCGACCACGCGCGCTCAGGGCTCCAGCCAGACGCCCCACATGCGGGGGATGCGATAGGGCTTGAAGTTCTTGAGCTTGGCCGTCGAGGCCTGGAAGACGCCGTAATTGCCGGCCTTCATGGCGACTGCAGCGTCGTACATATGTTTCTGGAAGGCGACGTAGAGTGCCTTGCGCCTGGCTTCGTCCAGCTCGGCGTTGAAGGCGGCGGCGATGCGGTCGATCTCCGGGTCCTTCGCCTGCTGCGAGAGGCCGTTGACCCAGGGCGCCATCACCGATCCGGGTCCTTCGAAGGGCTCGATGCCGAAGCCGTGGGTCCAGAACGTCCAGCCTGTCGGCGTGAAGCCGATCTTCGAGACCGTCGGCCAGTCGGAGACGGCGATGTCGACATCGACGCCGATCTCCTTGAGCCGCTGCTGCACCACCGTCGCGGTGTCGACATTGGCGCGCAGGTTGTCGACGATGAAGGTGACCTTGCCGCCCTTGTAGGAGGACTTGCCGAGCAGTTCCTTGGCGAGCTTCAGATCGGCCTTGTTGTACTTGTCGCTGCCGGCCGTCCCGTAAAAGGCGGAGCCGGGATAGAGCCAGCTCGGATCGAGCTGATAGATGTCGGCGTAGGAGATCGCCATGATCTCCTCCATGTCCAGCGCCGCCTGGACGGCGAGCCGGAAGTTCACGTCATTGGCCGGTGCTTGAGCCTGGTTGAACTTGATGACCTGCAGGCCGAACGGCATCACCTTGTGGATGGTGAAGCGGTTATCGGTGCCGAGGCGCTTCGCCGTCGGGCCGTCGACGGTCTCGTTGAACTGGATCTGGCCGGCTTCGAGCGCCGCCGTCCGCGCTCCGCCCTCCGGCATGAAGCGGAAGGTCACCGTGTCCAGGAAGGCTTCCTTCCTGCCGGCGAAGCCGTCGCGGCCGGTTCCCTTCGGATTGGGCGCATAGCCGTCATAGCGCGTCAGCTTGACGTGGCTGTCCGGCTTGTACTCGACGAATTTGTAGGGGCCGGTGCCGACGATCTCGATCTTGCCGGCCTCCTTGGCAGCCTCGCTCGCCGGATAGATCGCGATCGGCGCACGCGGCGATGACAGGTTGTCGAGGAAGGTCGATTGCGGCTGCTTCAGCGTGACCGTGACCTCGTGCTCGCCACTCGCCTTGACCGCATCAATGGCAGCGACGAGGGCTGGCGAGGCTCCGATCTTGCGATAGCGTTCGAGCGAGGCCACCACGTCGCCGGCATCGAGCTTCTTGCCGTTGTGGAAGGTCACGTCCTTGCGGATCGGGAAGACATAGGTCTTGCCGTCGGCCGAGACCGTGACGCCCTCGGCCAGCTCGGGCACGGGCTTGGCGTTCTCGTCGCGGGCGTAGAGCGTCTCGAAGATGTGGAGCGTGATGTTCCGGGAGGCCTGCGCCGAAGTGATCTGCGCATCGAGCGAGGGTGGCGCCTGGCTGATGCCGACGACGACGTCGCCACCCTTGCGCTGGGCCATCGCGGCCGGCGCCCCTCCCAGGGCAATGGCGACCGCGACAGCGGCGCCGAGGATGATGTGCTTTGCCATGTTCTTCTCCCCTGCGGATTGATGGTCAGGCACGAAGACAGTCAGGCTGCGGCTCGCCGCGCGTCGTAATCCTCCATCAGCACGGCGACGACATCGCCGCGCTGCACGCGACCTGGTCCCGCCGACATCCACAGCACGCCGTCGCGGCGGTAGCGGACCTCGAGGGGCGAGCGGTCGACATCCTCGACGAAATGCAGGGATCCGGCGAGCTCTCCCGCGCGGCAGACGTCGCCGACGACGTTGCGCGGCTCGAACAAGCCGCCTGCCGGCGAGAACGAGTAGCCGGACGCATCGCGCACCATCATGTGGCGGGTTTCGGGAGAGCCGTCGCGCTGGCGGGTATCCGGCGTGCCCTCCATCAGCCCGAAATGCTTGAGGATGTTGGTCAAGGCCCGGTCGGCGATGCGCACGCCCTCGACATTGACGCGGCCCCAGCCGCCGAGTTCGGTCCCGAGCGAAAGAATGCCGCGCCGCTCGACCGAGGAGGTCAGGGTTGCGCCCTCGTCGACGCCCCAGAAAACGACATTGTAGGGCGCGCCGAACGCCGCAGCCGCCGCCATGGTGCGCTCCCGCAAACTGGCATCGTCGACATAATGCATGTTGGTCGAGAGTGCGGAATCGCCGGAATGACCTGCCGTATGCAGATCGACCGAGACATCGACCAGCGGCAGCAGCACCGCATCGACGAAATGGGCCAACATCTCCGAGAAAGTGCCCTTCGGGTTGCCCGGAAAGCAGCGGTTCAGATCGCGATTGTCGACGGGCGAGAGCCGCGTGTCGTTCATCACCGCGGGCATGTTGAGGGCGGGAATCATGATGACGCGCCCCTGAACCGAGGCCGGATCGAGGCTGCGCGCGAGGCGAGAGATGGCGATCTGCCCCTCATACTCGTCGCCATGGACCCCGCCGGTGAACAGGATCGTGGGGCCGGTGCCATTTTTCACGCTGACGAGAGGAATTTCGACTGTTCCCCAACCAGAGGTGTTGCGGGAAAGCGGCGCGCGCAGATAGCCGGCCTGTCGCCCCGATGCCTCGAAGTCGATGTCACAGCGCACCCGACTCTCGGACGTCATGGCCAACCCCTCCTTGCCCTTGTGTTTGTAGGATTGTATACGATCATACAAAGTGTCAAGCGAGAGTCGAGCGAGGCCTGAATGACGGAGACTGGCGAGCGCGCCGAGGCGATCGAAAGGGCTGGACCTCCCAGCCCGGACTGGCAGCCGCTCCAGCCCCAGACCCTCGTCGATCATGCGATCGAGGCGATCATAGCGGGCGCGGCCGCAGGACTGATCCTGCCGGGCGACCGCATCGTCGAGGTCGAGCTCGCCCGGAAACTAGGGGTGAGCCGTGTGCCGGTGCGCGAGGCGCTGCGCCTGCTGGAAAGCCAGGGCGTCGTGGTCAGCGAAGCCTATAAGGGCATCCGCCTGCGCCCGGTCACGAACGAGCGCGTCGCGGACCTGATCGAGGCCCGCATCGCGCTGGAAGCCAGCGCAACGGCGCGCGCCGTCACCGCAGGCCGAAACCGCGGTAGCCATCTCGATGAGCTGCGCAGCGCGGTCTCCGAGATGGAGCTGATGGCGGCTCGCGGCAGCGCTTATGGCGTTGCGGTCGCCGATACCCGCTTCCACCGCGCTCTCTGCCAGCTCGGCGGCAACAGCGTCACGCTCGATTTGTGGGAGACGCTCGCGCCGCAATGCACGATCATCTTCGGCCTCGCGACTTTCGGAAAGCCGATGGCCGGCGTCGTCGAGGAGCATGTCGATCTGCTCGCCGCCTTCGAAGCCGGCGACATCGAAGAGATCGCACGCACGCTCGATGACCACATCACCGTCATGAACCACGCGATGGACTACGAGGCCATCGTCGCGCAGCGCCGCAGGGAAAGGGACGCATAGTGACCGATCAGGCCATCCAGCAGACGCGCGCGCGGAGCCGGCCGGGGCTGCCGCCTTTCCGGATCACCCGCATCGAGGCGGCGCCTCTCTTCGGGGAAAGCCCGAAAGGGGGTTGGTCGGCGGAAATCCGGCCGGAGGATTCAATTCACGCGCTGATCGCCGTCCACACGGATCAGGGGCTCATCGGCTGTGGCAGCGTCTTCACGGACGGACGCCTCGTGCAGGCCGCGCTCAAGGTGCTGGAGCCGCTCTTCATTGGAGCCGATGCGCTGTCCCCCGATTTCGTCAGCGAGAAGCTGCATCAGAACACCTTCTGGATGGGCCGCGGCGGCACGCTGACCCACACGATCAGCGGCATCGATATCGCGCTCTGGGATATCCTCGGCCAGGCCACCGGACTCAGCGTCGGACGGTTGCTCGGCGGCCGCTATCGCGAACGCGTGCAGCCTTATTGCTCGCTCCTGATGGAGGAACCTGATGCGATGAGGGATGTGGTCGCCGGCTTTCGCGACAAAGGTTTCACGGCGTTCAAGATCGGCTGGGGCCCATTTGGCCGCGCGCTCGACGTCAAGCTGGACGAGGCGATCGTGCGCGCCGCGCGCGAGGCCGCAGGCGAGCGCGCCAAGCTCTTCGTCGACGCCGGCGCCAGCGACGCGCTGTGGCCACACGGGCTGAAATGGGCCAAGCGCACGGCTGAGATGCTGGCCGACTACGAGGTCGGATGGTTCGAGGAGCCGGTCAGGCCCGATGCGATCGACGACTACCGCGAATTGCGCCGATCCTCCCCCGTGCCGATCGCCGGCTGCGAGGTGCTGACCCGGCGCCAGAGCTTCATCCCCTGGCTGACCACCGGCGCAGTCGACATCGTCCAGCCGGATGTCACCAAGGTCGGCGGCATCTCGGAACAGCGCCGCATCGCCTGGATGGCCTACGATCTCGGCATCCGATATGTCGGCCATGGCTGGAATACGGCGCTCGGCCTGGCCGCGGATCTGCAGATGGCCTCCGCCTTCCCCGATGCCGACCTCGTGGAGTTCATCGGCGGCAGCCCCTATGTCGACGGCATCCTGGCCGAGCCCTTCGCGCTCGATGAGGAGGGTTGGCTGACCATACCGGACCTGCCGGGGCTGGGGGTCGTGATCGATCGCGAGAAACTGTCTCGATACACGCCCGAGGCGCATGCCCTTTTCGAGTGAGCGTCCGGGCCGCTTGCCGGCCGACAACCACTTTGACGCATCAGCTGCGGGCCCCTCAGCGAGACCAGCCCTGCTGTCCCTGGTGTGAAACAGGCTTGAGCAAAAAGGCCCAGCCGCAGTGCGGCCGGGCCCATCTTTTGGAAAGCGGCACGTCGATCGCGCGACGCGCAGCTGCCGGCGCTCGCCTAGCGGATCGGCGGCGCGTATTGCAGGCCGCCATTCGTCCAGAGCGCATTTTGTCCGCGCGCGATCTTCAGCGGCGACTGCTGCCCGAGATTGCGCTCGAAGATCTCGCCGTAGTTTCCGGCGGTCTTGATGATGCGGTAGGCCCAGTCGTTATCGAGCCCGAGCGACTGGCCGAAGGCGCCTTCCTTGCCGAGCAGGCGCCTGATGTCGGGGTTGTCTGACTTCTCGCGCATCTCGTCGATATTGGCCTGAGTGACGCCCAGTTCCTCGGCTGTCACGAGCGCGTACTGCGCCCAGGAGACGATGTCGAACCACTGGTCGTCCCCGTGGCGCACGGCGTAGCCGAGCGGCTCCTTGGAAATCGTCTCCGGCAACACGACGTGCTCCGACGGATCCTTGAAGCGCAGGCGCTCGGAATAGAGGCCCGACTGGTCGGTGGTGAAGGCGTCGCAACGGCCGGCCTCGTATGCCTCCGTCGCCTCGTTGTTGGTGGCGAAGGTCACCGGCTCGAACTTCATGTTGTTCTTGCGGAAGTAATCCGCGGTGTTGAGCTCGGTGGTCGTGCCCTGCTGAATGCAGATCGAGGCACCGCTGAGTTCCTTGGCGGATTTGATGCCCGTGGACTTCTTCACCATGAAGCCCTGGCCATCATAGTAGAACACCGTGCGGAAATTCAGGCCGACCTGGACGTCGCGCGACATGGTCCATGTCGTCGTCGCCGAGACGAGGTCGCTTTCGCCCGCCTGCAGCGCCGTGAAGCGGTCCTTCGAGGACAACGAAACGAACTTCACCTTCGCCGGATCGCCGAAGATCGCAGCCGCAATCGAATGGCAGAACTCGATATTGACACCGCGCCAGGTTCCACCTGCGTCGGCGAGGCCGAAGCCGGCGAGCCCGGTGCCGATGCCGCAGCTCAGGACGCCCCGCGCCTTCACCGTCTTCAACGTCTGAGCCTGGGCTCCCGACGCCAATACGATTGCGGTTGCGGCAAACACAGCCTTCAAGACAAATTTCATTATGGTCCCCTTCGTCGACGCACGACGAATTCAGAGACACTACGGCGGCCCCAAAGGCAATTCCGTCGGCTATCAGTTTTTCGGCCTCTCCATAACTCCGCCGAATTGAAGACTGCGCCGCAGAAGTCCTCGCTTACTTCGATCCCGCTACGGCAGGCCGGCCAGCACATGGGATGGCCTTGAATCCCCCGCGCATATAAGCGCGCCGAATAGCGGCCGGAGATAAATCATAGCGCGCGGGCGCCCCGTTCCGAAACCTGCCCGCTAAGATCGCTGCGGCGTCGATCGAAAGGCGCCCGCCTGTCGAGCGTGGCTGCCCTTGGGGCGCCCGCGATCTCGTCAGCGACAAAACGGGGAACAACAATGACCGCCAAAATCGCAGCCCGACGATATCTCCCGACAGCCGCATTCGCCCTGACGCTCAGCCTGACGGCAATGACGCCGGCCGCCGCCCAGCAGGGCAGCGTCCCGCTGCCCGCCTCGCTCAAATCCGCCGGGCATATCGCGGTCGGCATCGAAACCACCTACCCGCCCATGGCCTACAAGGATCCGAAGACCAACGAGCGCGTCGGCTTCAACGTCGAGCTCGTCAACGCGATCGCCAAGGAACTCGGCATCCCCGTCAAATGGGAGGAAATGAGCTTCGAGCAGCTCATGACCTCGCTGACGACCGGCCGCATCGACATGATCGGCACCGCGATCAGCGACCTGCCGTCTCGCCGCGACAAGCTGACCTTCGTCGACTACCTCGCCACCGGCGCGCAGCCCTTCGCGCTGGCGACCAAGGCCGGCGTGCTGAAGAGCAATGCCGATCTGTGCGGCAAGACGGTCGGCGCGCCCCGCACCACGAGCTACATGCCGGTCACTGCCGCCTGGAGCGAGAAGAACTGCGCCGGGGCCGGCAAGCCGGCGATCACCGTCAACGGCACGGCCGGCGCCACGGCGACCCGACTCGAACTCAAGCAGGGCCGGCTCGACGCCGCCGTGCTCGGCCCGGAATACGTCGCCTATCTCATGGCGGATGAGCCCAACACCTATGCCTTCGTCGGCGAACCGCTGAACAAGACGCTCTTCGGCCTCGCCTTCGACAAGAAGAACACCGAGCTGCGCGATGCCGTCGCCAAGGCAACCTCGACGGTCATGAAGAACGGCAGCTACCAGCAGGCCCTGAAGAAGTTCGGCCTCGAGCGGCAGAGCCTTCCGGAACCGACCGTCGACGCCGGGCAGTAATGCCCGGCCGATGAAAGCCGTCAGGCTGCCTCGCTTGCGCAGGCCGGAGGTGCTCGCTTGCGAGGACGGTCCGGCCTCGCGCACCGGGGCGACCGACAACGACGTCTGCGTATAAGGCACGCGAATACCGCAGCGGGATAAATCATAAGCGCGCGCGGCGGAACCGCGTCCTATGCCGGTTCCCCTTCGGTAGGATCGAAAGCGCGGCAAGCCTGCGCCTATCCCTCATGCTCCCCCGACGACCTGAAGCCATCGAGGCAAGATGATCGCAGAATCCGACAACCTCATCATCGTCCCCCGCCGGCACTTCGGGCGGATCGTCGGCGCGGCGATCGTCTGCCTGGCGCTGGCCGCGATCGTGCGCGCCTTCGCGGTCGGGCAGATCGAGTGGAGCTACGTCGCCGAGTTCCTGACGGTCGAAGCCATCATGAAAGGTCTCGTCAATACGATCGTGATGGCGATCCTGGCGATGTTCCTCGGCGTCACGCTCGGCGTCGTCTTCGCGATCATGCGGCTGTCCGCCAATCCCGTGTTGTCGAAGACGGCGGTCGGCTATATCTGGTTCTTCCGGGCCGTGCCGGCGCTTCTGCAGCTGCTGCTCTGGTTCAATCTCGCTTTGATCTTCCCGACCATCGGCATACCCGGCCTGTTCTCGTTCAAAACCGTCGAGGTGATGACGCCCTTCGTCGCGGCGCTCCTCGGCCTCGGCATCCAGCAAGGCGCCTTCACCGCGGAAGTGGTGCGCGCCGGCCTGCTCTCCGTCGACAACGGCCAATACGAAGCGGCGCAAACCCTGGGCATGACGCGTCTGAAGCTGCTGCGGCGGATCATCATGCCGCAGGCCATGCGCGTGATCGTGCCGCCCATCGGCAACGAGTTCATCGGCATGGTGAAGCTCACCTCGCTGGCGAGCGTGATCCAGTTCGCCGAAATCCTGCACAGCGCACAGAACATCTACTACGCCAATTCGCGCGTGATCGAACTGCTGATCGTCGCCGCGATCTGGTACGTGATCGTCGTCACCGTCCTCAGCCTGATCCAGGGTCGGACCGAGGCCTATTATGCCCGCGGCGTCGCCGCCCCGGCGCGACGCTGAGGAGTGGCGCGATGACCGACATCCTCGCTCAAGCCGCCCTCCCCAATGTCAGGACGATCGACCCCGACCATCTCGCCGCCGGCGCCCCGCTCGTCCTCGCCCAGAAGGTCGAGAAGCATTTCGGGCAGCTCAAGGTCCTGAAAGGCATCGACCTCGCCATTCCGAAAGGCGAGGTGCTCTGCATCATCGGCCCGTCAGGCTCGGGCAAGAGCACCTTCCTGCGCTGCATCAACCAGCTCGAACGCATCGATGGCGGCGCGCTCTGGGTCTCGGGCGAGCGTGTTGGCTACCACCGCGAGGGCAACAAGCTCTACGAGCTCGACGACGCCGCGATCGCCCGCCAGCGCCGCTCGATCGGCATGGTGTTCCAGCGCTTCAATCTGTTCCCGCATCTGACCGCCCTGCAGAACATCGTCGAGGGGCCGGTGCAGGTGCTCGGAGAGCCCGCCAGGGACGCGACGGAGCGTGCGCTCGCGCTGCTCGAGCGGGTCGGGCTCTCGGACAAGCGCGACGCCTACCCCTCCCAGCTTTCCGGCGGCCAGCAGCAGCGCGTCGCCATCGCGCGGTCGCTCGCGATGCGTCCGGAGCTCCTGCTCTTCGACGAGCCGACTTCGGCGCTGGATCCCGAGCTGGTCTCGGAAGTGCTGAAGGTGATGCGCGATCTCGCGGAAAGCGGGATGACCATGATCTGCGTGACGCACGAACTCGGCTTCGCACGCGATGTCGGCCATCGCGTCGCCTTCATGGACCAGGGCCAGATCGTCGAACTCGGTGATCCACGCGCAGTGCTGGTCGATCCGAAGGAGCCGCGCACCCGCACCTTCATCAATGCCGTCAGACACTGACGATAAAAAGGGGAAAACCATGTCGAAATCCATCCTGCTCGGCCTTTCGGCCATAGCGTTCTGGGCTGCCGCCGGCCTCGCCCAGGCCCAGAGCCTGCCAGCCCGAATCCTGGAAAAGAAGGCGCTCGTCGTCGCCAACGTGCCGAACTATCCGCCGCTGGAATTCAAGGACCCCAAGACCTCGAAGCTGACCGGCCTCGACATCGATCTCGGCGAAGCGCTCTGCAAGAAGCTCGGCATCGCCGTCAAATGGGAGGAGATCAGCTTCGAGCAAATGGTTTCGGCGCTGACCACCGGCCGCGTGGACATGATCCTGTCGGGCATGAGCGATCTGCCGGGGCGGCGCGAGACGCTGGATTTCGTCGATTATCTGGCGTCGGGCGCGCAGTTCTACACCAATGCCGACCGCAAGGACGAGTTCAAGGACCTCGCCGCCCTCTGCGGCAAGAAGGTCGGCGCCAGCCGCCGCACCTCCTTTCCCAAGGAGATGGAGGGCTGGAGCAAGGAAAACTGCGAAGCGAAGGGCAAGCCCGCGCTCCAGATCGTCGGCACGGAAGGCTCGGCCGACGCGCGCACCCAGCTCCGGCAAACGCGCCTCGATGCCGCCGTGCATGGCAGCGAGACCCTGCCCTATCTGATGAATCAGGAGCCCGGCACTTACGCCATCCTGGGGACGCCGTTCACCACCGTCTACCAGGGCCTGGCCTTCGCCAAGAAGGATACCGAACTGCGCGACGCCGTCGCCAAGGCCTTCACCGAGATGCTCGCCGACGGCAGCTATGCCGCCGTGCTGAAGAAGTGGGAGCTGGGCGACGCCAAGGTCGACAAGCTCATGATCAACAGCGAAGCCAAGAACTGACCGCCTCCGTTGAGCCCGGCTCCGCAGGCCGGGCACTTTCCAGCGAAAGACGAACGCCCATGCTCACCGACTTCCCCCACCGCATCGCCAACCCCGCCGACCCGGCCCCGGACTATCCCTGGCCGGCCGGACACCGGTGCGCGGTGTTCCCGGCCTTCGACGTCGATGCCGAGACCGCCTGGTTGCAATACGACGCCAAGAACACCGACCGGCTGGTGACGCTGTCCTTCGGCGGCTACGAGGAGCGGGTTGGCATTCCGAAGATCCTCGACCATCTCCGCTCGGTCGAGATCAAGGCGACCTTCTTTATCCCCGGCTGGGTGGTCGAGGTGCATCCTGGGATGTGCGAGGCCATCGTCAAGGACGGTCACGAGGTCGGCCATCACGGCTATTCGCACAAGCGGCCGGACCCCGACGACTTCACCGCCGACAAGGAGGAGATCGACAAGACGCTCGATATCTTCAAGCGCATCCTCGGGGTGACGCCGATCGGCTACCGCGCGCCTTCGGGCGAGAACTACGACGAGCTGCTCGGCTATCTCCGCGACAAGGGCATCGTCTATTCCTCCTCCTTCCGCGACGACATCCGCCCCTACCGCCACAAGCTTCGCGACGGCTCGAAGGGGCCCGTCGAGCTGCCGGTCAACATGTCGTTCGACGACTGGCTCTATGGCCTGTCGCAGCGCTTCTCGCCGCGCCCGATGTTCCCGAAGGAGCACGTGCTTTCGATCTGGAACGACGAGCTCGACCAGACGCGCGAATGGGGCGGGCTCGTCTCCATGGTGATGCACCCGCAGGTCTCGGGGCGGCCGATGCGGATCGGCATCATGCGCGACTTCCTGGCGCGCGCCCGCGGCTATGGCGATGTCTGGATTGCAACGGGCAAGGAGATCGCCGAGCACTTCCTCGCGCAGGAAAAGGCTGCGAACGGCTGAGCGACACTGCGCGCCCACTTACGGGCAACCGCCGTCATTCTCGGGCTCGACCCGAGAATCTCGAACCGGGAGAGGCGCCCGAACCTCCGCGTCACGAGATGCCCGGGTCAAGCCCGGGCATGACGCCCTCCCCGCCTTCCCATCGCAGCGAGACCCAGCCATGACCACCCGCATCCGCAACGCCGACATCGTCATCGCCTATGACCCGGCCGCAGACGACCATGTCTATCGGCGCAATCTCGACGTCGTCTTCGACGCAAGCGGCATCCTTCATCTCGGCGAGGGCTTCGCCGGCGAGGTGGCGCGCGAGATCGACGGCAAGGGCTTCATGGTCATGCCGGGCCTGGTCGATATCCACTCCCACCCGTCGAGCGAGCCCGGCAACAAGGGCATGACCGACGAGGTCGGCACGCCGAAGCTCTACAACTCCTCGCTCTATGAATTCCTCTGGCTGTTCCGCGCCGATGCGGAGGGCATTCCGCATCTCAACCATGTCGCCTGGTCGGAATTGCTGATGTCCGGCGTCACCACGCTGGTCGACCTCTCCTTCCCGAGCGATGGCTGGCTCGACCGCGCCGCGGCAAGCGGCCTGCGCATGGTGATGGCGCCGATGTACCGCAATGGCCGCTGGTTCACCCGCAACGGCTACACCGTCGAATACGAGCTCGACGATGCCGCCGGCCGCAAGGCGATGGAGGAGGCCTTCAAGGTCATCGACGCCGCCCTCGCCCATGAATCCGGCCGGCTATCCGGCCTCGCCTGCCCCGCCCAGATCGACACCTGTACGGAAGAGCTGTTCCGCGCCTCGATCGCCGCCGCCGCCGAGCGCAAGATTCCGATCCAGACCCATGCGGGCCAGTCGATCAGCGAGTTCCACGAGATGGTCCGCCGCAGCGGGCTTTCGCCGATCCAGTGGCTGGACAGCGTCGGCTTCCTCGCGCCGAACGCCTCGATTGCCCATGCCATCTTCCTCGACGACCATCCCTGGGTGCGCTGGCCGACCTGCACTGATCTCGCGCGCCTCGCCGAGACCGGCACCTCGGTGGCCCATTGCCCAACCGTCTTCGGCCGGCGCGGTTTCACGCTGCGCGACCTCGGCCGCTATCTGAAGGCCGGGGTCAATATCGGCATCGGCACCGACAGCTTCCCGCACAACATGCTGGAGGAATTGCGCCATGCCGGCGTCTATGCGCGCATCACCGGCGAAAGCCATGCGGTGGTGACGACGGGACAGGTCTTCCGCGCTGCGACGCTGGGCGGGGCGAAGCTGCTCGGGCGGGACGATATCGGCCGGCTGGCGACGGGCGCCCAGGCAGACCTCGTCATGGTCGACCTGACCCACCCGATGATGCGCCCGACCCGCGACCCGCTGAAGAGCCTCGTCAACGCCGCAGCCGACCGCGCCGTCGCCCATGTCTTCGTGCAGGGCAAGCAGATCGTCGCCGATGGCAAGGTCGTGACCATGGACTACCCGGCGGCCTCCGAGGGGCTCGAAGCCGCGCAGCGGCGCGCGCTCGCCAAGGCCTCGTCGCTAGACTGGGCCGGGCGCTCCATGGACGAGCTTGCTCCGCCGAGCCTGCGCTGGGCCTGAAGCTGGCATATGATTTGCGGAGCGAATAGAGTGGGGCCACTCTATTCGGAGCGGGCATATGAACCTTCGCCAGATCGAGCTTCTGCGCGCCGTCGTCCGCTGCGAGACGACGGTTCGCGCGGCGCATGAACTCGGCCTGTCGCAGCCGGCGGTCAGCAACGCGATCAAGCATCTCGAAAGCCAGGTCGGCTTCCCGCTGTTCGAGCGCGTCAACAACCGGCTGTTCCCGACGGCCGAAGCACGCATGCTCTACAAGGATTCGGACCCGATCTTCAGCCTGCATGCCGCCTTCGAGGCAAAGCTGCAGGACATCAAGGAGAATCGCGCCGGCCATATCCGCATCATCGCCACGCCGCCGCTGGGCTATGGCGTCATCCCGTCGGCGCTGCGCAACTACCTCGCCAAGCGCCCGAAGGTGCGGGTTTCCTTCGATGTGCGGCGCTTCGAGAACGTCGTCGAGAGCGTCGAGAACGGCACGGCGGAGCTCGGCTTTGTCATGGGCCTGGACGATGATCGGGGTCTCGATTCCGAAACGTTCTTCGCCGGGAACATGGTGTGCGTCATGCGCCCAGACCATCCGCTGGCCGCGAAAGCCGCAATCACCCCGGAGGATCTGCGCGCGGTGCCTTATATCGCCCTAGAACAGGGCACCCGCATGGGCACGATCGTCCGCAAGGCCTTTGCCCAGGCCGACGTGCCGTTCAAGTTTTCCGTCGAGGTCCGCTATTGCAACACGGCCTGCGTTCTCGCGGAAAGCGGTGTCGGCGTCGCCGTCGTCGACCCTCTCTCCCCGGTCTTCTGTGGGCATTACGAGCTGGCGATCCGCCCCTTCGTTCCGGCCTCCGAGGTGATCGCCTCGGCCGTCCGCTCGCGCAAGCGCCCGATCTCGCGCGCCGCCGAGGCCTTTCTGCGCGAAGTCAGGCTCGTTGCCGCCGAAACGGCCGCCAAACTCGGCCAAGCCTGAGTGCTCCCGCGGTATTCAACACGCGAATGTCACCCCGAAATTCCGCATAGGCGACGCCATTGTACGGCCGCGCAGGCTGGCCCAAGGTTTCAGGGCCGCCTGCCGGCAGCGACATCGCGTCCACCGCGGATCATCGATCCCGGCCGGACGCAGGCTCAACCGACCGGATCGACGACGACCATGACCGCAACCGTCCAGACGCCCCGCGCCGACACGGCGATCGCCGAGGCCGTCGCCGCCCAGCGCGACTGGGCGAAGACCCTCTTCGACCGGCTGGCGGCCGGCAGCCGTGACGAGCCCGGCATCACGCGCGACACCTATGGCGCGGGCGAAGATTTCGGCCACCGGCTGCTGGCAGAGCACGGCAAGGACCGCGGCCTCGTCGTCTCGCATGACTTCGCTGCCAACAGCTATGTCACATTGCCGGGCCGCGATGCCGCCTCCCCGCGCATCCTGATGGGCTCGCATCTCGACAGCGTGCCGCATGGCGGCAATTTCGACGGCGCGGCAGGCGTCATCGCCGGGCTCGTCGTCATCGAGACCCTGCGCGCGCTCGGCATTAAGCCGCGCTGCGACGTCACCGCGATGGGTGTGCGGGCCGAGGAGAGTGTCTGGTTCCAGGTCTCCTATATCGGCAGCCGCTCGGCGCTCGGGACGCTGCCGGACGGCGCGCTGGAGGCGCGGCGCATCGATGACGGCCGCGTGCTCGCGGCGAGCATCGACGCCAGCGGCGGCGATTCCGCAGCGATCCGCCGGCGCCAGCGCCATCTCGATCCGGCTGCGATCCGGGCCTTCCTCGAAGTCCATATCGAGCAGGCGCCGAGCCTGGTCGAATCCGGGCTGCCGGTCGCGATCTGCACCGGCGTGCCCGGCAATTTCCGTTATCCGGATGCGCGCATCATCGGGCGGCACGACCATGTCGGCACGCCGCGCCGCTTCCGCCGCGACGCCGCCATGGCCGGCGCCGAATTCGCCGTGATGATCGACCGACTCTGGCAGGAAGAGGAAGAGGCGGGCTTCCCGATGGCCGTCACGCTCGGTCGCTTCCACACCGACCCCGCCGTTCATGGCCTGACCACGGTTCCCGGCAGCTTCGCCTTCAGCCTCGACGTGCGCGCCTATGATTCCGCCGTGCTGGAGCGTGTCGAGGCGAGGATGCCGGCGGCTGTCCGCGAGATCGAGGCGCGCCGGCACGTGATCTTCGAACTCGGCGCGCGCGCCAGCGCCGCCGTCGGGCCGGTCGACCCCGCCATCGTCTCCGGGCTCGAGGCGGCGGCGGCGCGCCAGGGCATCGCGACGATGCCGCTCGGCAGCCCGGCCTCCCATGATTCGGCCGCCTTCGCCGCGGCCGGCGTGCCTATCGCCATGCTGTTCGTGCGCAACGAGCACGGCAGCCACAATCCGCAGGAAGCGATGGAGATCGACGACTTCCTCGCCGCCTGCACGATCCTGGCCGATTGGGTGGCGAGAGAGGTCGCCTGAACGGGCGAGCGGTGCCATGTTGAAACCTGGACCATGCAGCTTTTGATCGGAAACGCGGGTCATCCCGGCCGGAGCGAGACGAACAGCCGGGATCCATGCCTCAGCCTCCATCGGAAGGGCTCAGGGATGGATCCCGGGCCAAGCCCGGGATGACTGCGTGGTTTGATGCAAAATCAGCAGGTACCGAGTCATTCTTTTCAGGACTTCGCCCATGAGCCGCCGCCCCCGCATCCTCGTCATCAACCCCAATTCGAACGAAGCGGTCACGGAAGGGCTGCGGCAGGCGCTTGTGCCGCTCACCTTCGCGGAGGGGCCGGAGATCGTCTGCGAGACGCTCAGAGAGGGTCCTGCCGGCATCGAGACGCAAGAGCATGTCGAGAGCGTCACCCTGCCCCTGCGCCGCCGGATCGAAGCCGCCAACGACATCGATGCCTTCGTCATCGCCTGCTATTCCGATCCCGGTCTTCACGTCGCGCGCGAGGGCACGGCGAGCCCGGTCTTCGGCATCGCGGAATGCGGCGTGCTGACGGCGCTGACGCGGGCGGACCGCTTCGGCGTCATCGCGATCAAGTCGCGCTCCATCCCGCGCCACATCCGCTATCTCAGGCAGATCGGACAGATGGACCGGCTGGCGGGCGAACGACCGCTCGAAATGTCGGTCGCGGAAAGCGCCTCGGGCGAAGGCACGCTGCAGCGCATGATCGCGATCGGGCGCGAGCTTCGGGACGAGGACGGCGCCGGCACCATCGTCATGGGCTGCGCCGGCATGGCGCGCCACCGCAGGCCGCTGGAGGATGCGCTGGGCATCCCCGTCATCGACCCGACCCAGGCCGCGGTCGCGATGGCGATCGGCGCGATTATGGTGCGTTGAGAAGGGCCTGCCCACGAAACCTCATCCTAAGAATCAGTTGCGAAATGCGTCTCGAAGGATGTTTCAGGAGGCTCCGGGACCATCTCGACCATCCTTCGGGACGCCGCTACACGGCTCCTCGGGACGAGAGCTCGACAAGGATCAAACTGGCCGTGGAATGCGAGAGGCAAGCAGCATGACGACAACCTATGATCTGGTCATTCGGGGCGGCACTGTCGGCTCCGCGACCGGCAGCTTCCGGGCCGATGTCGCGGTCAAGGACGGCAAGATCGCCGCGCTGGGCCTCGGCCTCGCGCAAGGCGCCCGCGAGATCGACGCCAGCGACAGGCTCGTCCTGCCGGGCGGCATCGACACCCACGCCCATGTCGAGCAGGTCTCGGCCGGCGGGCTGCTCAACGCCGACACCTTCGAGAGCGCCACGGCCTCGGCGGCCTTCGGCGGCAACACCACGCTGATCTCCTTCGCCGCCCAGCATCGCGGCCTCGATCTCAGGCAGGTCGTCGACGACTATGCGGCGCTCGCCCGGCGCGGCGCGCTGATCGACTACGCCTTCCACCTCATCGTCGCCAATCCCGACCGCAAGACGATCGAGCAGGATCTGCCGGCGCTGATCGGCGAGGGCCACGCCTCGATCAAGGTCTTCATGACCTACGACCTGATCAAGGTCGACGACGAGCCCCTGCTCGACCTGCTGCTGACGGCGCGGCAGAACCGGGCGCTGATCTGCGTCCACGCCGAGAACCATGGCATGATCTCCTGGATGGGCAGGAAGCTGGTCGAGAAGGGCTATGTCGCGCCGAAATACCATGCGATCAGCCACCCGCGCGGCTCGGAGGCCGAAGCCTTCAACCGGCTGATCACGGCGGCCGAGCTGCTCGACCAGCCGATCATGATCTTCCACGTCTCGACCGCCGAGGGCGCGCAGGCGATCCGCGCAGCGCGTGGACGCGGGCTCAAGGTCTTCGCCGAGACCTGCCCCCAATATCTCTTCCTTACCCGGCACGATCTCGACAAGCCCGGGCTGGAAGGCGCGAAGTGGATGTGCTCGCCGCCGCCGCGCGAGGTGGCGGATCAGGAGGCGCTCTGGCAGGCTCTTGCGCTCGGCGACATTCAGACGGTCTCGTCCGACCATGCGCCCTATCGCTTCGACGAGACCGGCAAACTCTCGGCCGGCCCGAACCCGACCTTCAAGCAGATCGCCAATGGCCTGCCTGGGCTGGAGACACGGCTGCCGCTGCTCTTCGATGCGCTGGTCTCGAAAGGCCGGCCTGAGTTCGCCGGGCGGGGGGTGGAGGCCTTCGTCGAGCTGACTGCGACCGCGCCCGCCGCGATCTACAACCTGCCGGGCAAGGGCGCGCTTCTGCCGGGCTATGACGCCGATATCGCGATCTGGGATCCGCAGAAGACGGTCACGATCACCGACGCGGCGATGCATGACCTAACCGGCTTCACGCCCTTCGCCGGCCGCAGCGTCACGGGCTGGCCGGAGCGTGTCCTCGTCCGGGGCGAGGACATCGTGGCCGATGGCGCGCTGCGGGCCGATCCGGGCTCCGGGCGCTGGCTGAGCCGAAAAGGCGGCCCCGCAGCCGCCCCGGCGGGCAGGCTTGTCGCGGATATCGACCCCGAGCGGAATTCCGGCGCAGTCTTGCTCGATTGAGAAGGAACCCAGCGCCCCGGCCGTCCGGCGGCGCTGTCACCACGCAGGCGATAAAGCCTTACGGCGTGTACCCCGGTCTGCGCGCCAGCGATTTCAATGATGCCGCGGATATCGAGCCGAGACCGATCCACACCCGGCAGACGACCCTAGAGCCTGCTGCGTTTTCGTCGAAACGCGGGTCATCCCGGACGGAGCGAAGCGGAGATCCGGGATCCATGCCTGAACCTCATCCAGGCAGGCTCTGGCATGGATCCCGGGTCAAGCCCGGGATGACTAGCGTGGTTCTATGAAAAGTAGCGCGCTCGAGGTCGGGGTGTTGGCGCAAGCCAGCGCGAAAGCCAGGCAAATTTCCGCAGAACAAACCGGGGGCGGATATTGTAACGGCCTCACTTGAAAAAGTGTAGCGGCCGAGGGGAGAAGAGCTCTAAGCCCTTGAAGTATATGGCGCGGGCGACGGGGCTCGAACCCGCGACCTCCGGCGTGACAGGCCGGCACTCTAACCAACTGAGCTACGCCCGCGCAGGGCGGCTGAGGCATTCGCCGCCAGCGACGTGGTGAGTATTGCCCCCGGCCGGAAGTGTCAAGCGCGTGATGCCGGCAAATTTGCCTCTGGGGAAAAATCCCCTTCGCCGGCACTCAGGGCTCGGGGACACCGCCGTCATTCGCAGGCGATGCGAGGCAGGGATCGAGCAGGACATGGCGGCGGTCCTGGCGGTTATATCCGCCCCGCAGGATCGCCTTGTCGCCCAGTTTGAGGTCGTTGGCGCTGTAGGTCACGCAGAGCACGCGCACGCCCGGCTCCGCGCAGATGGCGACATACCAAAGCGCGCCGTCCGTCCGAACCAGACTGACCTCGCCCGCGATTGCCATGTCTACCCGCGAATCGGCCGGCACCGAGTCGGGCAGCTGCCCGGCGATGTCCTCGCAGCTCGCCGGCTTGCCCGGCTGCTCGGGATGCGAGAAGGCCGGGCGACCGGCGAAGAACGCATCCGGCAGCAGCGATTGCGGGAAGGCAGGCTGCACGCCCAGCATGACGGAAAAGCCGGCGACGGCCGAGAGGCGGCGGCGGACATTCAAGCGGCTCAGGAATGGCGTATTCACACGCGCCAGCCTGCCGATGAAGATGGCGGAATTCTGCCCTTGCCCGTGGATTCGTGAGGGGCGCCGGCCGAGAGCGCTTGCGATGCCGCTCCCGAAGCCTTAAACGCAAGCGCCCGGGGGCGGTTAGCTCAGTTGGTAGAGCATCTCGTTTACACCGAGAGGGTCGGCGGTTCGAGCCCGTCACCGCCCACCATCATTTCTCCCGATATCCCTTCCTTAAGGACGCCGGCCCGCTTTGCGGCACGATGCGTCCTGTCCCGCGCCCAAAAGAAAACCGCCGGCGCTTGCGCACCGGCGGCTCTCATGTCTCTCGCGAGAGGTCAGTGGGCGACGACGCCCGCTGCCTCGTCGTCCGCACTCGGAGCGGGCACGGCCTTGAGATCCTCTTCCCAGACGATCGGAACCGGCTGGCGGGTCAGCGCATGCTTCAGCACCTGCTCCATGCGCGAGACCGGGACGATCTCCATGCCGTCCTTCACCGACTTGGGAAGGTCGATCAGGTCCTTGGCGTTCTCCTCCGGGATCAGCACCTTCTTGATGCCGCCCCGCAGCGCCGCCAGGAGCTTCTCCTTCAAGCCGCCGATCGGCAGCACCCTGCCCCGCAGCGTGACCTCGCCGGTCATGGCGACGTCGCGGTTGGTCGGGATGCCCGTCAGGATCGAGACGATGGCGGTTGCCATCGCGATACCTGCCGAAGGCCCGTCCTTCGGGGTCGCCCCTTCGGGAACGTGGACGTGGATGTCGCGCCGGTCGAAGAGCGGAGGCTCGATGCCGAAATCGACGGCCCGCGAGCGGACATAGGAGGCCGCCGCCGAGATCGATTCCTTCATCACGTCCCGGAGGTTGCCGGTGACGGTCATGCGGCCCTTGCCGGGCACCATGACGCCCTCGATCGTCAGCAACTCGCCGCCGACCTCGGTCCAGGCCAGACCGGTGACGACACCGACCTGATCCTCCGTCTCCGCCATGCCGTAGCGATAGCGCGGCGGGCCGAGATATTCCTCGAGCAGCGTCTCGTCGACGACGACCTTTTGCTTCTTGCCGAGCACGATGTCCTTCACGCCCTTGCGGACCGTGTTGGAGATCTCGCGCTCGAGGTTACGGACACCGGCCTCGCGGGTGTAACGCCGCACCAGGGTCTGCAGAGCCTCGTCGGTGACCGACCACTCCTTGCCGGACAGCCCGTGCTTCTTGATCGCATTCGCGATCAGGTGCTTGCGCGCGATCTCGGTCTTCTCTTCCTCGGTGTAGCCGGCGATGCGGATCACCTCCATCCGGTCCAGCAGGGCCGGCGGGATGTTCAGCGTGTTCGCCGTCGTGACGAACATCACGTTCGACAGGTCGTAATCGACCTCGAGGTAATGGTCGTTGAAGGTCGAGTTCTGCTCGGGGTCGAGCACCTCCAGCAGGGCCGCCGAGGGATCGCCGCGGAAGTCCTGGCCCATCTTGTCGATTTCGTCGAGCAGGATGAGCGGGTTCGAGGTCTTGGCCTTCTTCATCGACTGGATGATCTTGCCGGGCATCGAGCCGATATAGGTGCGGCGGTGACCGCGGATCTCGGCCTCGTCACGCACGCCGCCGAGCGACATGCGCACGAACTCGCGCCCGGTCGCCTTGGCGATCGACTTGCCGAGCGAGGTCTTGCCGACGCCCGGAGGGCCGACGAGGCACAGGATCGGACCTGCGAGCTTGTTGGTGCGCTGCTGCACGGCGAGGTACTCGACGATGCGGTCCTTGACCTTGTCGAGACCGAAGTGATCGTCATCCAGCACCAGCTGAGCGGCGTTGAGGTCCTTCTTGATCTTCGAGCGCTTGCCCCACGGAATGCCGAGCATCCAGTCGAGATAGTTGCGCACGACGGTCGCCTCGGCCGACATCGGCGACATCTGGCGCAGCTTCTTCAGCTCCGCCGTCGCCTTGTCGCGGGCTTCCTTGGTCAGCTTGGTGCGGGCGATGCGCTCTTCCAGCTCGGCCAGCTCGTCACGGCCTTCCTCGCCGTCGCCCAGCTCCTTCTGGATCGCCTTCATCTGCTCGTTGAGATAGTACTCGCGCTGGGTCTTCTCCATCTGGCGCTTGACGCGCGAGCGGATGCGCTTCTCGACCTGGAGCACGGACATCTCGCTCTCCATGAGCGACAGGACCTTCTCCAGACGGTGGGCGACGTTGGTGATCTCCAGCACGCCCTGACGATCGGCGATCTTGACCGCCAGATGCGAGGCCACGGTGTCGGCGAGCTTGGTCGGCTCGTCGATCTGCGAGACCGCAGCGACGATCTCGCCCGAGATCTTCTTGTTGAGCTTTACATAGCTCTCGAACTCGCTGACGACCGAACGGCCCAGCGCCTCGACCTCGACCTTCTTGCCCTCTTCCTCGGCAAGGCCGGTAGCCTCCGCCTCATAGAAGGATTCGGCGGCCGAGTAGGAAAGCGCCTTCGCGCGGCCGACGCCCTCGACCAGCACCTTGACGGTGGAGTCGGGCAGCTTGAGCAGCTGGAGCACGCGGGCGAGCGTGCCGATTTCGTAGATGTCCGTGGTCTGCGGGTCATCGTCGCCGGCGTTCTTCTGGGTCGCCAGCAGGATGAGCCCGTCCGTCTTCACCACCTCCTCGAGCGCGCGGATCGACTTCTCGCGGCCCACGAAAAGCGGGACGATCATATGCGGGAAGACGACGATGTCGCGCAGCGGCAGAACCGGGTAGGTGCCGGTCTCGCCTGGGACGAAGGGAGCGCGTGGCGTCGAGCCAGTCATGGCAGTTCCTTTGCAGTTGCGCCCGGCGGACCCCCAAGATGGGCGGAGCGATCGGACGTGTGCGGAGGGACGCGACCATTCGCTCCTCCGCCCTCGCGCATCGCACCCTCTTAGGCATGCGACTCTCGCAAGTGCACCTAAAGTGGAGACTTCCTCGCCGGCTTTCAAGCGAGGTATCCGGGCCATGCACCGCTGTCCTGCAACGGGCGAAGGGCGGATACCGCAACCTGTGGCGGTTCGGTCTCGTGTCGAGCTGCCGCGATGCAGCACCGCGCCAGCTCATGTCTATCAAACGCAAAACGCGCGCCAAAGGCGCGCGTTGCGTTGTCGCAGGGCCACGAAGGATTAGGCCGAGGCCGTTTTGGTCTCGTCCTCGCGCTCGGCGTAGATGAACAGCGGCCGGGCCTTGTTCTCCACGGCCTCGGGGCCGATCACCACCTGTTCGACGCCTTCCAGCCCCGGCAGCTCGTACATGGTCTCGAGCAGGATGCCCTCCATGATCGAGCGCAGGCCGCGCGCGCCGGTCTTCCGCTCGATCGCCTTGCGGGCGATCAGGCTGACGGCCTCGTCGGTGAAGGTCAGCTGGGTGTCCTCCATCTCGAACAGGCGCTGATACTGCTTGACCAGCGCGTTCTTCGGCTCGGTCAGGATGGTCTTCAGCGCCGGCTCGTCGAGATCCTCCAGCGTCGCCAGAACGGGCAGACGGCCGACGAATTCCGGGATCAGGCCGAACTTCAGCAGATCCTCGGGCTCGACCTCGCGGAAGATCGCGCCGGTGCGGCGATCGTCCGGCGACTGCACCTTGGCGCCGAAGCCGATCGAGGTGCCCTTGCCGCGGCTCGAGATGATCTTGTCGAGGCCGGCGAAGGCGCCACCGCAGATGAAGAGGATGTTGGTGGTGTCGACCTGCAGGAACTCCTGCTGCGGATGCTTGCGCCCGCCCTGCGGCGGCACGGAGGCGACGGTGCCTTCCATGATCTTCAGCAGCGCCTGCTGGACGCCCTCGCCCGACACGTCGCGGGTGATCGAGGGGTTGTCCGACTTGCGGCTGATCTTGTCGATCTCGTCGATATAGACGATGCCGCGCTGAGCCCGCTCGACATTGTAGTCGGAGGCCTGCAGCAGCTTGAGGATGATGTTCTCGACGTCCTCACCGACATAGCCGGCCTCGGTCAGCGTCGTCGCATCGGCCATGGTGAAGGGCACGTCGAGGATGCGGGCGAGCGTCTGCGCGAGCAGCGTCTTGCCCGAGCCGGTCGGCCCGATCAGCAGGATGTTCGACTTCGCGAGCTCGACGTCGTTGTGCTTCGTCGCGTGCGAGAGGCGCTTGTAGTGGTTGTGAACCGCCACGGAGAGCACCTTCTTGGCGTGCTCCTGGCCGATGACGTAGTCGTCCAGAACCTTCCGGATCTCCTTGGGAGTCGGCACGCCGTCCTTGGACTTCACAAGCGCGGATTTCGATTCCTCGCGGATGATGTCCATGCAGAGCTCGACGCATTCATCGCAGATGAACACGGTCGGGCCCGCGATGAGCTTGCGGACCTCGTGTTGGCTCTTGCCGCAGAAAGAGCAGTACAGCGTGCTCTTCGAGTCGCCGCCGGGCTTATTAGCCATTTTCCATCTCCAGTTCCGGAGACCGGGACAACACCAGCCTAGGCGGATGCAACCGTCGTCTCTCCGTCATAAATTAAGCGCCCAGATCACGATGATTAGGTTAACGGCCCGTTCCGATACATCCGGATACGCTGGACCGATCCAAACCGGATCAACATGGAGCGCTTGTCCGCTCACCCCCGACCCCATGCAAACACGGGGCCGGCCTGCTTTCAATATGGTCCCTGCGGGCCGGCGCGCCAACCCACAGCTTCGAGACCACGCGTCGCAGGCATCAAGCCGCCTCTTCCGGGCGCCTCTCGATGACCTGGTCGATCAGCCCGAAATCCCTGGCCTGCTCGGCGGTCATGAAGTTGTCGCGCTCCAGGGCGTTGTGGACGTCCTCGTAGGGACGGCCGGTGTGCTTCACGTAGATTTCATTGAGCCGCTTCTTCAGGCTCTCGACTTCCTTGGCATGGATCAGGATGTCGGTGACCTGGCCCTGATAGCCGCCGGAGGGCTGGTGGACCATGATGCGCGCGTTCGGCAGGGCGAAGCGCATGTCCTTGGCACCGGCCGTCAGCAGCAGCGAGCCCATCGAGGCGGCCTGGCCGACGCAGAGCGTCGTCACCGGGCAGCGGATGAACTGCATCGTATCGTAGATCGACAGGCCCGAGGTGACCACGCCGCCGGGCGAGTTGATGTAGAAGGAAATCTCCTTCTTGGGGTTCTCGGCCTCCAGGAAGAGGAGCTGCGCCACGATCAGCGACGCCGAATAATCCTCGACCGGGCCGGTCAGGAAGATGATGCGCTCGCGCAGCAGGCGCGAATAGATGTCGAAGGCGCGCTCGCCCCGGCTGGACTGCTCGACCACCATCGGGACGAGATTGTTGTAGGTCTCGATCGGATCGCGAAGCATGGATCTGTCCTCGGGTGAATGCGCCTGTAGCGGCGATTGGTCGAATCAGCGGTGTTCAGGAAGACACCCACATAAGCACGCCAAGCGTGGCTGAAAAGGGAAGCGCCGCCGGTCGCGAGAGCCGGCGGCGCAAATAGTGGCATTAAGGTTGCCGTGGCCCTCAGGCCGAAGCGTCGTCGGCCTTCTCGTCAGCCTTGGCCTCGGCCTTCTTGGTCTTCTTCGCGGCGGCCTTCTTCGGCTTGGCCTCGGCGGTCTCCTCGGCCTCGTCGTCGGCGTAGAGCGCCTCGCGCGAGACCGTCTGGTCCTCCACCTTCACCTGGCCGAGCAGATGGTCGACGACCTTCTCCTCGAAGATCGGGGCGCGGATCTCGGCCAGCGCCTGCGGGTTCTTGCGGTAGAACTCCCAGACCTGCTTCTCCTGGCCGGGGAACTGACGGGCGCGCTCGATCAGGGCCTGGGTGACCTCGTCCTCGGAGATCTGCACCTTGGCCTGCTCGCCGATCTCGGCCAGCACCAGGCCGAGGCGGACGCGACGCTCGGCGATCTTGCGATAGTCGGCACGGGCGGCGTCCTCGGTGGTGTCTTCGTCCGCGAAGGTCTTGTTGGCGGCCTTCATGTCGGCCTCGACCTGGCTCCAGACGCTGTTGAACTCCTGCTCGACCAGGGTCGGCGGCAGATCGAAGCTGTACTTCTCGTCAAGCGAGTCGAGCAGGCCCTTCTTGAGCTTGCGGCGGGACTGCGCCTGGAAGTCGCGGCCGATCTGCTCGCGCACCGCGGTCTTCAGGGCGTCGAGCGACTCCATGCCGAACGCCTTGGCGAGCTCGTCGTCGATCTTGACGGCGTCCGGGCCCTGCACCTCGGTGACGGTGACCTCGAACTCCGCCGGCTTACCGGCGAGGTGGGTCGCGGTGTAGTTCTCGGGGAAGGTCACCTTGATGGTGCGGCTCTCGCCCTGCTTCACGCCTTCGAGCTGCTCCTCGAAGCCCGGGATGAACTGGCCGGAGCCGAGATCGAGCGGGATGCCTTCGCCGGTGCCGCCCTCGAAGGCCTCGCCCTCGATGGTGCCGACATAGGAGATGATCAGGCGGTCGCCGGTCTCGGCCTTGGCCTTCTCGCCCTTCGGCGAATAGCTGCGGTTGCCGGCAGCCATGCGCTCCAGCGCGGCGTCGACATCGGCGTCCGGGACTTCGGCGACCGGCTTGACCAGCGCGACGTCCGAGATGTCGGCGAGCTCAATCTTCGGCAGAACCTCGAGCGCCACGGTGAAGGCGAGATCGCCCTTGGCCTCCATCGCGGCCTCGATCTCTTCCTTGTTCTCGGGGAAGCGGATCTGCGGCTCGAAGGCGAGCTTCAGGTTGTTGTCGGCGACGATCTTCTGGTTCGCCTCGTTGACGGCGTTCTGCAGCACGTCGGACATCACCGAACGGCCATAGAGGCGGCGCAGATGCGCGACCGGCACCTTGCCCGGGCGGAAGCCGTTGATCTTGGCCTTGCCCTGAAGGTCCTGCAGGCTGTCGTCGAGCCTGGTCTTCAGGTCGGCGGCGTTCAGCACCACCTGGAATTCGCGCTTGAGGCCCTGGGACAGGGTTTCGGTCACGTTCATTTTTGTACCGCCAACAGCTCGTTTACGTCTCAATGTCCAAAGCGCGACGCCGGATCGACCGCCGCCGCGCTCGCGAAAAAACCAAACCGATGGTGCGGGCGGAGGGACTCGAACCCCCACGACTTTCGCCGCTGGTACCTAAAACCAGTGCGTCTACCAATTCCGCCACGCCCGCCGGCCCGATAGCGCTGCGCGCGAGCAAACGCAGCGCGGCCATCATTGGGCCGCGGTGCTATACGCATTTCAGCCGGCGCTTGCAGCAAAAAAATGACGGTTCTGCGAAGAAGCCCGCGCAGCCGCGTTTCGGCGCGGGCGAGAAGCCGCCTCTCGCCAGAGCGGGCCGCCCGGATTATGCGATAGGCCATGACGAAGCAGAACTCCGCCCGATCCTCCCGCATATCCCGCCGCCATCTGCTGGCGGGAATAGGTGGCACCGGTATGTTTCCGTCATTGGGAGCCCTCGCGCAGACACAGACCGACCCTCTCAAGGCTCCGGCCGATCCACAGACCCGCACCCTCGTCGCTGCCTCGGCCAAGGCGCGATTACGCCCGACACCGCCGCTCGATACCGAGATCTGGACGTTCGACGGCGCCACGCCCGGGCCTACGCTGCGAATCAAGCAGGGCGAGACCGTGAACCTGAAGCTCGAAAACCGGACGACTGCGCCGCTCGGGCTGCACTGGTACGGATCGCGCGGCGATGCGGCGAGCGACGGCGTCGGCGGCTTCAGCCAGCCGCCCATCCTGCCGGGCGAGACCGGCGAGGTCCGCCTGACGCCGCCCGACACGGGCACCCTGCTCTATCGGCCGCTCGTGCTCGGCGGCTCGTCGGAGCCCTGCGGCCGCGGGCTGAGCGGCCTCCTCATCGTCGAGGAGAAGGAGCCGCCGGCGGTCGATCTCGATCTGCCGGTGCTGGTGACGGACTGGCTGCTGGGCGACGACCAGTCGCTCCAGCCCTTCGTCCTGCAAGGCAACCCTGCCGCCTCGGCGGGACGGCTCGGCAGTTGGGTGACCGTGAACCGCGGTTCGCCGCCGCGGCCCGTCACCGCCCGGCCTGGCGCGCGCATCCGTCTGCGCCTCGCCAATGCCTGCAACGCGCGGATCATGCGGCTGCGTTTCGACGGCGGCAAGCCGACCGTGATCGCGGTCGACAGCCAGCCGACGGAAAGCTTCGAGCCGGTCCGCTCGCAACTGCCTTTCGCGCCGGGCACGCGCTACGACGTCATCCTCGATCTGCCGGTGGAAGTCGGCGCCTCCGTCAACGTCACCGCCCTCATCGGGCCGGGCCTGCCGCTCGTGCGAATCGTGACCGCGGGAGAGCCGAAGGTACCGCCCGCCGCAGTTCCCCAGCTCAAGCTCAACCCAACGCTGCCCGCTGCCGTCCGAATGCAGGATGCGACGCGCCCGGAGATCGTGATTGAAGGCGGAGCGAAGCTGAGCGACGACCAGAAGCTCGATTTCTCCGGCGTCGATTTCGCGAGGCCCTGGCGGGTCAACGGGGGCGTCGGCAGCCTCGACGGCAAACCGCTGTTCAGCGTCAAGCGCGGCACGCCGATCGTGCTGGCCATCGACAACCGCACCGCCTTCATCCAGCCGTTTCACGTCCACGGCCACAGCTTCCGGCTGCTGCACCCTCTCGACGACGGCTGGGAGGCCTATTTCCTCGACACCGTGCAGATCCCGGAGCGCAAGAAGCTGCACATCGCCTTCATCGCCGACAATCCGGGCCGCTGGCTGATCTCCTCGACCGTGCTGGAGCGCTTCGACCTCGGCGTGTGGAGCTGGTTCGAGGTGACGTAAAGGCTAAGGCGGAAACACCCTGTCATCCCGGACAAGCGACGAAGTCGCGCCGATCCGGGATCCATGCCTGAACTCAAGCGGAGATGTTCCGGCATGGATCCCGGGTCTCCCTCCGGTCGCCCGGGATGACCGCGTGAGGTAGGTCGGTCCCTAGACGACCTTACAACCCCAGCCGGTCGATCACGTCCTGCACGATCGCGTCCTTGCTGTCCTCGACCGAGACGACGAGCGGTCTCTCGTCGGCGCCGGGCTCCTCCAGCGCGGCGAACTGGCTGTCGAGCAGCGCCGGCGGCATGAAGTGATGCTGGCGGGCCGCCATGCGCCGGCCGATGAGTTCACGCGATCCCTTGAGGTAGACCAGCGCCACATCAGGCCGATCGCCGACGATCACCTGCCGGTAGGCGCGCTTCAGCGCCGAGCAAGTGACGATGCCGTGCTCGCCCGTCGCCCTGAGATCGTCGATCCAGGCAGCGATCGCCGCGAGCCAGGGCTTGCGGTCCTCGTCGGTCAGCGGCGTGCCACCGGCCATCTTGGCGACATTCTCCGGCGGGTGGAAGGAATCGGCGTCGCGGAAGGGCCAGCCGAGGCGCTCCGCCAGCCGCTCGCCCAGCGAGGTCTTGCCCGAGCTGGCGACGCCCATCACGACGACGACGGCCGGACCGCCGCCCTTATGTTCTGCGCTCAAGCTGGTCAGCCCTGCTTTTTGGGTTCGATATGGCCGCCGAAACCGGCGCGCATGGCGGAGAGGATCTTCTCGCCGAAGGTGTGATCGACGCGCGAGCGGAAGCGGGCGAACAGCGCGGAGGTCAGCACCTCGGCCGGCGTCGCCGTCTCGACGGCGGCATCGACCGTCCAGCGGCCCTCGCCCGAATCCGAAACGTTGCCGGTATAGGAGGAGAGCTCCTCGTCGGCGGCGAGCGCCTCGGCCGTCAGGTCGAGCAGCCAGGAGGTGACGACCGAGCCGCGCCGCCAGACCTCGGCGATCTCGGTTGCGTCGAAGTCGAAGCCGTATTCGGCGGGCAGGCCTTCCTTGGCGGAAGCGTTGCGCAAGAGGTCGAAGCCTTCGGCGAAGGCCTGCATCATGCCGTATTCGATGCCGTTATGGACCATCTTGACGAAGTGGCCGGCGCCGGTCGGGCCGCAGTGCAGATAGCCCTGCTCGCTCGTCGGGTTGCGGCCTTCGCGGTGCCTGGTCGGCTCGATCTCGCCCTTGCCCGGCGCAAGGACCTTGAAGATCGGCTCCAGCCGGTCGAAGGCTTCCTTGTCACCGCCGATCATCAGGCAATAGCCGCGCTCCAGCCCATGAACGCCGCCGGATGTGCCGATATCCATGTAGTGGATGCCCTTGGCCGCCAGCTCCCTGCCGCGGCGGACATCGTCCTTCCAGAAGGCATTGCCGCCGTCGATCAGCGTGTCGCCGGCATCGACGAGGCCGGCGAGCTCGGCCAGCGTCCCCTCCGTGATCTTGCCGGCCGGCAGCATCACCCAGATCGCACGAGGCGCCTTCAGCTTGGCGACCATGTCCTTGAGGTCATTGGCCAGCACGGCGCGGTCGGCGGCAAGTGCCTGGCCCGGCTTCGGGTCGCGGTCATAGACCACGCATTCGTGGCCGGCGCGCATCAGCCGGCGCACGATGTTGCCACCCATCCGGCCGAGGCCGATCACTCCGAGCTGCATGTCAGACACTCCTGCGGCAAAGCCGGCTTGCGTGCCTGCTTGAAGCATGGCGGCAGCGGGCTGAGCAAGCCGGTGGCGCTTCAGCGCGATGCTTTGGAACCATTCTGAAGGGCGCGCCAGCGCCCGGGCGTGACACCGAAGGCACGGCGAAACTGCCGTGTCAGATGGCTCTGGTCGGCAAAGCCGCAGGCGAAGGCCGCATCGGCAAGAGAGCTGTTGTGCATCAGCATGTGGCGGGCGCGGTCGAGCCGGCGCATCACGAGATAATTGTAGGGACTGGTGCCGAAGGCGGCCCGGAACTGGCGCGCCAGGGCGAAGCGACCGAGCCCCGTGACCACCTCGAGCCGGGCCGAATCCACGGCGTCCGTGGCATGGGCATCGAGATAGGCGCGCGCCCTGGCCAGCGAGACGGAATCGATGCGCCCCGGCCGCGTTCCAGCCGCAGAGGGATCGAGCGCGAGCAGCGCGTCGGCCAGCCGTTCGACCATGTCCTCCGCGGCCATGGCATCGAGCGGCCCGTCGAGATCGCGCAGCGCGCGTGCGACGGCCGCAACGAGCGCCGGATCCTGCGAGACTGCCGTGGATACGAAGGGCAAGGCCCGGCCACGCTCGCCCAGCGCCTCGCGGATCAAGCGCGGCTCGACATAGAGCATGCGGTAGCGGAAGCCATCGGCGATGCCGGAGCGGCCGTTATGGACTTCATCTGGGTGGATGACGATGGCGTGGCCGCCGAGGCTGTCGCGCCGGGCGCCGCGATAGTCGAAGGACTGCACGCCCGAGAGCGTCACTCCGAAGGCATAGGTGTCGTGCCGGTGCGGGTCGTAGGCATAGCCCCGGAAGAAGGCCTCGATGCGCTCGATGCCGGCGGCGGCGGTGCCGTGGCGCATCCAGTCCGCGTCATGCGGTTTGCACGATCGTTCAAGACGGGCCTTCCCGGCCTCGGTTAGCGATGCAGCCATGCGTTACGATACCAAGATCGCCATCGTGGTTCGCGATAATCTCGCAACCTGGCAGAAACTCAATGTCGCCAGCTTTCTGGCCGGCGGCCTCGTCGGCTCCTCGCCTGAACTGGCGGGGGCGAACCTTACAGCGACGGCTCCGGCCGTTTCTACGGGCCCTTGATCCGCCAGCCGGTGCTGATCTTCGCTGCGACCGCCGAAGAACTGACGGGTGTCTTGCAGCGAGCCCAGCAGCGCGGCGTCCGGCCCCATCTCTACACGAACGCTCTTTTCGCCACCGGCAACGATGTCGACAACCGTGCAGCTGTTGCCGCCGTCCCGACCGCCGAGCTCGACCTTGTCGGCCTCGCGCTCCACGCCGAGCGCAAGGAGATCGACAAGATCATCAAGGGCTTGAAGCTGCACGGCTGATGCGTTCACGGGAAGAGCGGCTCGGGCGGCTCTGTCCCACGGACCGGCTCGATCGTCAGCAACCGCGTATCGACCCCACCCGGAAATGCGGAATCCGCCTGCCAGCGCGCCAGGATCGCGCTGGCGTCGCCCGTTTTCGCAAGATCGATGGCCATGATCTCGCGGACCATGCCCCCGGCGATCCGCTGCCTGGCGACGAAGCGCAGCCGGCCCTGGCGGGCCAGAGCCAGCGCCTCGACCCGGCGGAGCAGCGCTGGCCGGGTGCTGAACGGCTGCGCGTCGTATTCGAGGAGAAGCAGCGCTTCCATCGCGGCTCAGCCGTTTCGGAAGGTGTAGCTGTAGCCGTTGATCGCCGGTACGCCGCCGAGATGGGCGTAGAGCACCTTCGAGCCCGCGGGGAAGAACCCCTTCCTCACCAGATCGATCATGCCCTGCATCGATTTCCCCTCATAGACGGGGTCGGTCATCATGCCTTCGAGCCGGGCGGACAGGCGGATGGCCTCGATGGTCTCCTGCGAGGGTACGCCGTAGACCGGATAGGCGTAGTCCTCATTGAGGACGACGTCCGCTTCGACGATCTCCTTGCCGCCGATCAAGGCCGAGGTGTTCTGCGCGATCTCGAGCACCTGCGCTTTGGTCTGGGCCGGGGTGAATGACGCGTCGATGCCGATGACGTTGCGCTGGCGGCCATCCTCGGCGAAGCCGACGACCATGCCGGCATGGGTCGAGCCCGTAACGGTGCAGACGACGATATAGTCGAAGGTGAAGCCGAGTTCGGCCTCCTGCGCCCTCACCTCCTCGGCGAAGCCGACATAGCCGAGCCCGCCGTATTTATGGACGGAAGCTCCGGCCGGAATCGCGTAGGGCTTGCCGCCCTTCGCCTTCACATCCGCCAGGGCATTTTCCCAGCTCGCGCGGATGCCGATGTCGAAGCCTTCATCGACCAGCTCGACATGGGCGCCCATGACGCGGGACATCAGGATGTTGCCGACACGGTCATAGACCGCATCGTCGTGCGGCACCCAACTCTCCTGCACCAGCCGGCACTTCATGCCGATCTTGGCGGCGGTGGCGGCGACCATGCGGGTGTGGTTCGACTGCACGCCGCCGATCGAGACCAGCGTGTCGGCACCCGAGGCGATCGCGTCGGGAACGATATATTCGAGCTTCCTCAGCTTGTTGCCGCCAAACGCCAATCCTGAATTGCAATCCTCGCGCTTGGCGAAGAGCTCGACCTGGCCGCCGAGATGAGCCGAAAGGCGCGGCAGTTTCTCGATCGGCGTCGGGCCGAATGTCAGGGGATAACGCTCGAATTTACTCCGCATGGCAGCCGGTCCTTCATCGGGTTCGATGGCCGGAAACCTACTGAAAAGCGGCTGGAACGTCCTTCCGAAGTGAGGCATCTTTCTGCCTCCGATCAACGTAATAGTGGCATTCGCTATAGCTGCGATCCCAGAATATGGCCTCAATCTGGAAGATTCTTTCATGACTCTGAATCTCGATCGGACCGACCTCAAAATCCTGCGCCTATTGCAATCGGACGGGCGGCTCGGCAATGCCGAGATCGCCAAGCGGGTGAACACCAGCGCCGCGACCTGCCACCGCCGGATCCAGCGCCTGTTCACGGAGGGTTACGTCACCTCGGTCCGGGCGCAGGTGTCGCCGCATAAGGTCGAGATGGGGACGCTCGCCTTCGTCGGCGTGGTGCTCGACCGCTCGACGCCCGAGAGCTTCGGCGACTTCGAGGCCGCCATACGGGGCATGCCGGTGATCCTGGACTGCCACATCGTCGCCGGCGACTTCGACTACATCCTCAAGATCCGGGTCCGCGACATGGCCGATTTCAACAAGCTTCACGCCGACAAGCTGATCGCGCTGCCCGGCGTGCGGCAGACGCGGACCTTCTTCGTGATGAAGGAGGTCGTCGACAACGCGCCGCTGGCGTTTTGAGCACCCTCTCGAGGCGTCGAAAAATTTCTCGGCTGCGCTGTTGACTTAGAGTGCGCTCGAACTCGTAGCTTCCGGGGCGTCACGACGAGAAGAAGGCGGCCATGAAGATCGGCGAACTGGCCCGGCGTTCGGGGCTGACGGCCCATACGATCCGCTATTACGAGCGGATCGGGCTTCTGCCTTATGCAGACCGGGACCGGTCGAGCCAACGCGACTACGATGCCTCGATCCTCTCCTGGACCGAGTTCCTGGGCAGGCTCAAGACCACGGGCATGCCGATCCGCGATATGCTGCGTTACGCTGCCTTGAGGGAACGGGGTGCAAACACCGAAGCCGAAAGACGCGCGCTGCTGGAGCAACATCGCGAACAGGTCCGAACCCGCATCGCCGAACTCGGCGCCTGCCTTCTCGTCCTCGACACCAAGATCGCCGGCTATGCCGACGTGGAGAAGAGGATCGACGACCATGACGCAAGACATTTCCCACCCCACAAGCAGCCGGCGCGAACGCGGCAAGCGCGCGCTCGCTGAAATCGACGGCGAGGCTGGCCACAAGGTGATCGCCGCGCTCGCCGACATCGCGCCGGACTTCGCCGACTACGTGTTCGAATTCCCGTTCGGCGACATCTATTCGCGCCCCGGCCTCGACCTGCGCTCCCGGGAGGTCGCGACGATCGCCGCGCTGGCCGCCATGGGCAACGCCGCGCCGCAGCTCAAGGTGCATATCGAGGCGGGGCTGAATGTCGGCCTATCGCGCCAGGAGATCACCGAAATCCTGATGCAGATGGCTGTTTATGCCGGGTTTCCCGCAGCGCTCAACGGGCTTTTCGCGGCAAATGAGGTGTTTGCGGCGCGTGATCTCGCAGCGTGAAGCGAAGCTTGGCTGGACCCGCTGACTCCTGATCAGCGGGTCTCGCCCTCACACCTGGATCAGCCGCTGCACCTGATTGCCGTCCAGCTCGTTCATAGGGCCGGAGAGGACGACCTCGCCGCGATCCATCACGAACATCGTGTCGGCAAGGTCGCGGGCGAAGTCGAAATACTGCTCGACGAGCACGATCGCCATGCCGCCCTTCTGGCGGAGATAGTCGATGGCGCGGCCGATATCCTTGATGATCGAGGGTTGGATGCCCTCGGTCGGCTCGTCGAGAACCAGCAGTTTGGGCCGGGTGACCAACGCCCGCGCTATGGCGAGCTGCTGCTGTTGGCCACCCGAGAGGTCTCCACCGCGCCGGCCGAGCATCGACTTCAGCACGGGGAACAGGTCGAAGAGTTCATCCGGGACATAGCGGTCCTTGCGCTTCAGCGGCGCGAACCCCGTCTCCAGATTCTCCTTCACCGTCAGCAGCGGGAAGATTTCCCGCCCCTGCGGCACATAGGCGATGCCGGCGCGCGCGCGATCCTCGCTGCGCAGGCCGGAAATGTCCTCGTCATCGAAGCGGATATGGCCGCCGGAAATCGGCTGATGGCCGACGATGGCGCGCATCAGCGAGGTCTTGCCGACACCGTTACGGCCCATCACGCAGGTGACCTTGCCGGCCTCGGCGGCGACCGAGACGCGGCGCAGGGCCTGGGCGGCACCGTAATGAAGATCGATGGCTTCGACGGTCAGCATGGGCTCGACCCGATCCCAGCCAAAACGTCGGAAGAGAAGGCGCCGTCATCCTGGACAAGCGGAGAAGCCGCGCAGATCCGGGATTCATCATAGAGCACCGTCGTGGCTCGAAGATGGATCCCGGCGCTTCGCTTCGCTCCGGCCGGGATGACGGTGAAGCTAGGACGACGGTAAGAGCAATAAGACAGACTCATCATCCTCACCGCCCCAGATAGACTTCGACGACGCGCTCGTTGGCGCTGACCTGGTCGAGCGGTCCTTCGGCCAGCACCGAGCCCTCGTGCAGCACCGTGACCTTAACGCCGAGCTCGCGGATGAAGCCCATGTCGTGCTCGACGACGATCACCGAATGATCCCTGGCGATCTCCTTGAGCAGCACGGCGGTCTGCGCCGTCTCGCCATCCGTCATGCCGGCGGCGGGCTCGTCGACGAGCAGAAGCCTCGGGTCCTGCGCCAGCAGCATGCCGATCTCGAGCCATTGCTTCTGGCCGTGCGAGAGCGAGCCGGCCAGCCGGTCGCGCTTGTCGGCGAGCTTCACGATGCCGAGGATGTTGTCGATGCGCTTCTGCTGCGGCTCCTCGGTCTTCCAGAACAGCGTCTTGCCGACCGTGCGCTTCGATTTCAGCGCCAGCAGAATGTTGTCCTCGATTGTGTGGAAGTCGAAGACCGTCGGCTTCTGAAACTTGCGGCCGATGCCGAGATTGGCGATCGCGGCTTCGTCGAGCCTGGTCAGGTCGACGGTGCCGCCGAACATCACCGTGCCGAGGTCGGGCTTCGTCTTGCCCGTGATGATGTCCATCATCGTGGTCTTGCCGGCGCCGTTGGGGCCGATGATCGCGCGCATCTCGCCGGGCGCTATGGTGAGCGAGAGATTGCGAATGGCCTTGAAGCCGTCGAACGAAACGCTGACGCCGTCGAGATAGAGCAGCGAGGAGGTCAGGGCGCCGGGAACGGGAGCGTTCATCGCCTTTACTCCGCCGGGGCCGGCTCGGCGGCCGGGGTCGGTTCGGGCTTGCGGCGGCGCGCCCACAGTGCTTCGGCCGTGCCGAGGATGCCCTTGGGCAGGAAGAGCGTGACGACGACGAAGAGGCCCCCGAGCGCGAAGAGCCAGTAGGGCGCCATGAAGCCCGAGGTGAAGACGGTCTTTGACCAGTTGACCACGACCGCGCCGAGCGCCGCGCCGACCAGCGTGCCGCGCCCGCCGACCGCGACCCAGATCACGGTCTCGATCGAGTTGGCCGGGGCGAATTCGCTGGGATTGATGATTCCGACCTGCGGCACGTAGAGCGCGCCCGCGACGCCTGCCATGCAGGCGGAGACGGTGAAGACGAAGAGCTTGAAGCGGTCGACCCGGTAGCCGAGGAAGCGGGTGCGGGATTCCGCGTCGCGGATCGCGATCACCACCTTGCCGAGCTTCGAGACGACGATGCCGCGTGCGATCAGGAAGCCGGCGGCGAGCATCACGCAGGTCATGGAAAACAGCGCGGCGCGAGTCCCTTGCGCCTGGATGTTGAAGCCGAGGATGTCCTTGAAATCGGTCAGGCCGTTATTGCCGCCGAAGCCCATGTCGTTGCGGAAGAAGGCGAGCAGCAGCGCGTAGGTCAGCGCCTGGGTGATGATCGAGAGATAGACGCCGGTGACACGCGAGCGGAAGGCGAACCAGCCGAAGACGAAGGCGAGCAGGCCAGGCACCAGCAGCACCATCAGCATGGCGAAGGGGAATGAAGAGAAGCCCCACCAATACCAGGGCAGCTCCTGCCAGTTCAGGAAGACCATGAAATCGGGCAGGATCGGATTGCCATAGACGCCGCGGGCGCCGATCTGGCGCATGAGATGCATGCCCATGGCGTAGCCGCCGAGCGCGAAGAAGGCGCCGTGGCCGAGGCTCAGGATGCCGCAATAGCCCCAGACGAGATCGAGCGAGATCGCGAGCAGCGCATAGCAGAGATACTTGCCCCAGAGCGACATGGTCGAGGTCGGGACATGGAATGGCGAGCTTGGCGGAAGCAGCAGGTTCGCCAATGGCACGAGGACAGCGAGGCCGAGCAGGATGGCGAGGAAGATGCCGCCGCGCTTGTCCATGTTCTGGAGGAGGAAGCGGGTGATCATGCTTCCACCGCCCTGCCCTTCAGCGCGAACAGGCCGCGCGGGCGCTTCTGGATGAAGAGGATGATGCAGACCAGCAACGCGATCTTGCCGAGCACGGCGCCCGCGTAAGGCTCCAATAGCTTGTTGGCGACGCCGAGCGTCATCGCGCCGACCAGCGTGCCCCAGAGATTGCCGACGCCGCCGAAGACCACGACCATGAACGAGTCGATGATGTAGCTCTGGCCGAGGTTCGGGCTGACATTGTCGATCTGCGAGAGCGCGACACCGGCAAGCCCCGCCACGCCCGAGCCGAGCCCGAAGGTCAGCGCGTCGATGCGCCCGGTGCGGATTCCCATGGCAGAGGCCATGCGCCGGTTCTGGGTGACGGCCCGCATCTGCAGGCCCATCGGCGTCAGCTTCAGGATCGCCAGCAGGGCGCCGAAGACCAGCGCCGCGAAGACGATGATCCAGAGCCGGTTATAGGTGATGGCGAGCCCGCCGAGTTCGAAGGCGCCCGACATGAAGGACGGCGCGCCGACCTCGCGATTAGTCGGGCCGAAGGCGGTGCGGACCGCCTGCTGCAGGATGAGGCTGATGCCCCAGGTCGCCAGCAGCGTCTCCAGCGGGCGACCGTAGAGGAAACGGATGACGCCGCGCTCGATCGCGATGCCGACCGCACCGGCGACGATGAAGGCGGCGGGCAGGGCGATGGCCAGCGACCAGTCGAACAGCCAGGGCGCATTGGTGCGGATCAGCTCCTGCACCACGAAGGTGGTGTAGGCGCCGAGCATGACCATCTCGCCATGAGCCATGTTGATGACGCCCATCACGCCGAAGGTGATGGCAAGGCCGATCGCAGCCAGCAGCAGCACCGAGCCGAGCGAGAGCCCGTACCAGAGGTTCTGCGCGACGCGCCAAAGCGCGAGCCGGCCCTCGATGGTGGCAATCGCCCTCGTCTGCGCATCCCTCAGCGAAGGAGATACCTCGCCGGATAGGCCGCGCAGCGCGGCCAGCGCATCCTGGTCGCCCCGCTCGCGCAGGACCTCGACGGCCGCGACCCGGTCGAGCGGCTGAGCGTCGGGCTTGGCGATCAGGATCGCGGCCTGGGCCTGGCGCAGCGCGGCAAGCGCGCGCGGGTCGTTTTCCTTGCCGATGGCAGCCTCGACGACCGGCAGGAGGCTGGCGTCGCGCGACTTGAACACGGCTTCCGCCGCAGCCGCGCGCTTGCCGGGATCGGGATTGAGCAGGCCGAGGCCGCCGAGCGCGGCCTGCACGGTCCGGCGCACGGCGTTGTTGAGGCGGACCGGCTTCAGCCCCTCTGGCGCGGAGGTCAGGGCCTGCCCGGTCCGGGCATCGACAAAGCCACCCGTCGGCGTCTTGACCACAACGGCTCCGCCACCGGCGAGCAGGCGCCCGTCGCTCAGCGCCTCGACGATCACGGCCGCATTGGGATGCGCTGTCGCGATCAGGATCTCGATCGCACGGGAGGTGTCGGAATAGCTGTCCGCCGCGAGCCGCGCGAAGGCTTCGTCGGCCGTCTGCGCGAAGGACGCCACCGAGGCCGCGGCCAGCGCCACAAGAATGATGACCGCGTGCTTCAGGCGGTGAAGTAAGGACATTGAGACCAGCTTCCGCATTCACGTCATCCCGGGCGCCCGGAGGGCGACCCGGGATCCATGCCTGAACCCCTCCCGGAAAGAGCTCAGGCATGGATCCCGGCTCTGCGCTTCGCTCCGGCCGGGACGACGGAGCGGTGGCGAACAGCGCAGGTGGAAGGGCGGGTGAATGAAGGGCGGCCGGGATTTTCCCGTGCCGCCCTTCCCCTTCATGATCTCACATGCAGCCCATCAGGCGCTGCCGCACTTGCCGGTCTTGACGTTGAAGTTGCCGCACTTCTTGTCGACCCAGTCGCCGACAAGGTCCTTCGAGCCGTCGAGCTCCTTCGACCAGGCGTCGCCCGGAACGAGGCCTGTGGTCTTCCAGACCACGTCGAACTGCCCGTCGTCCTTGATCTCGCCGATGAAGACCGGCTTGGTGATGTGGTGGTTCGGGAGCATCTTCGAGATTCCGCCGGTCAGGTTCGGCGCCTCGATGCCCGGCAGCGCGTCGATGACCTTGTCCGCGTCGGTGGTCTTGGCCTTCTCGACCGCCTTCACCCACATGGCGAAGCCGACGACATGGGCTTCCATCGGGTCGTTGGTGACGCGCTTCGGGTTCTTGGTGAAGGCCTGCCACTGCTTGATGAAAGCGTCGTTCTCCGGCGTCTTGATCGACTGGAAATAGTTCCAGGCGGCGAGATGGCCGAGCAGCGGCTTGGTGTCGATGCCGGCAAGCTCCTCCTCGCCGACCGAGAAGGCGACGACCGGAATGTCGGTCGCCTTGATGCCCTGGTTGCCGAGCTCCTTGTAGAACGGCACGTTGGCGTCGCCGTTGATGGTCGAGACGACCGCCGTCTTCTTGCCGGCGGAGCCGAACTTCTTGATGTCGGAGACGATGGTCTGCCAGTCGGAATGGCCGAAGGGCGTGTAGTTGATCATGATGTCCTCGGCCTTCACGCCCTTGGACTTCAGATAGGCCTCGAGGATCTTGTTGGTCGTGCGCGGATAGACGTAGTCGGTGCCGGCCAGCACCCAACGCTCGACCTTCTCCTCCTTGGCGAGATAGTCGACGGCGGGGATCGCCTGCTGGTTCGGCGCGGCGCCCGTATAGAAGACGTTGCGCTCGCTCTCCTCGCCCTCGTACTGGACGGGGTAGAACAGGATGTTGTTGAGCTCCTTGAAGACCGGCAGCACCGATTTGCGCGACACCGAGGTCCAGCAGCCGAAGGTGGCCGCGACCTTGTCCTTGGTGATCAGCTCGCGCGCCTTCTCGGCGAAGAGCGGCCAGTTCGACGCGGGATCGACGACGACGGCCTCCAGCTTCTTGCCGAGGAGGCCGCCCTTCTTGTTCTGCTCCTCGATGAGCATGAGCATGACGTCCTTCAACGTCGTCTCGGAAATCGCCATGGTCCCCGAGAGCGAATGAAGGATGCCGACCTTGATCGTCTCCTGCTGCGCCGCCGCCGGCAGATAGGAGGATCCGAGGAAAGCGGCACCGGCCAGAGCCGTGCCGAGGAATTCGCGACGATTGCTGTTCACGGACATCTCCCGAAGGATGTTTGTTTGGCGGCGCCCCTCGACGCCGGCAGGCCTCCCTGGCCCGTGAGGGGTATTGGCAAGCGCCGTGCCAAGCGTGCCCAACGTCATCCAAGTGACGCAAATCTCTGCTGCCAGCGTCGCGTTTGCCGAACTTCCTGCGAAAGCGTCGTGCCGTTACGCAATCATCCGGCATCCAAGGCCGAATCCGCCTATTTTATAGACATATGCCTTGCCACTTGTTTATGCATCGCAGCATCTGCCCGGAATTTCATCGACACGCACTGGCTTTGCATAGCGGGGCACAGCGCTTTTTTTGGCATTTACGAGTCCCGGAGAATCGCCTTAGCCTCATCTTCGTCGGTAACAACTGAAAGGAGGTGATCCAGTGTCTCATTGTCATCAGCCGCTGGTGCAAAGCGGGTGGACCTGGACCTCTTCTTCCCGGGGTTCGTGTTCCGCGTGAGTTTTCGCACCTTTGATCCGGTTCGCTGGATCGCGGTTCGACAATGGAAGGGCTGTCCGAAAGGACGGCCCTTCTTCTTTTGACGCAGATATTTGTTGCCGCATCGGATTTCTCCGAAAATCGGGACCCACTTTTCGGTCCGATGCTCTGGCGAATGCTGGCGCGAGAGCGCAAGGCATGGCAGACAGGCGCCGTGTCCTGGTTTTTTCCTACTCCGCCAAATGAGCCCCGGCCGTGACCGTTCCTGAGCCGAGCCGCGAAGCCATCCTCGACTTCATCGAGGAGGAGCGCGCCGCTGGCCGCGAGGTCGGCCGCCGCGAGATCGCCAAGGCCTTCGGGCTCGATCAGGGCGGCAAGATCTGGCTGAAGCGCCTGCTGAAGGAAATGGCTGAGGAGGGCGAGATCGGCGGCGACGGCAAGGAGCGCCCCGTCCATCCGCGCGGCGCGCTGCCGCCCGTGATGCTCTCCGAGATCAAGCGCCGCGACCGCGAGGGCGACCTCATCGCCCAACCTCTCGAATGGAACGAAGCCGAGGATGGCGCCCCGCCGCAGATCCTGATCGAGAGGTCGCGCGAAGGGCGCCGGAAGGAAAAGACCGCCGCGCCCGCGCCGGGTGTCGGCGACCAGGTCATCCTTAAGCTGACGCGGCTGCGCGGCGTGGAGGGCTTCGGCTATTCCGGCCGCGTCCTGAAGGTGATGGGCAAGGCCAAGGCCGCCATTCTCGGCATCTTCCGCGCCTTGCCAGACGGCTCGGGCCGGCTGGTGCCGGTCGACAAGAAGGCGCGTGAGCGAGAAGCCATCATTCCGAAGGGCCGCACCGGCGACGCGCAGGACGGCGACCTCGTCTCGGTGTCACTACGCCGGGAGAGCCGGTTCGGCCCGCCGGAGGCGCAGGTGCGCGAGCGGCTGGGCTCGATCAAGTCGGAGCGCGCGGTCAGCCTGATCGCGATCCATGCGCACGGCATCCCGCATGAATTCCCGCCGGCCGCCCTCAAGGAAGCCGCCGAGGCGCCGCTCGCCAGTCTCAAGGGGCGCGAGGACTGGCGCGACCTGCCGCTCGTCACCATCGACCCCGCCGACGCCAAGGACCATGACGACGCCGTCCATGCGGCGCCCGACGAAAGCCCCGACAATCCCGGCGGCTTCGTGGTCACCGTCGCCATCGCCGATGTCGCGGCCTACGTCCGGACAGGCTCGGCGCTCGATCGCGAAGCGCTGGAGCGCGGCAACTCGGTCTATTTCCCCGACCGTGTCGTGCCGATGCTGCCGGAGCGGATCTCGAACGACCTCTGCTCGCTGCGCGAGCACGAGGATCGGCCGGCGCTCGCCGTCCGGCTCGTGCTGAAGGCGGACGGGTCGAAGAAGGGCCATTCCTTCCATCGCATCCTGATGCGCTCGGCCGCCAAGCTCTCCTACCAGCAGGCCCAGGCCGCGATCGACGGCAATCCCGACGACAAGACCGGGCCGATCCGCGAGAGCATCCTGATGCCGCTCTGGGCGGCCTATGGAATCGCGGCCCGCGCCCGCGATCAGCGCCAGCCGCTCGAACTCGACCTGCCGGAACGCAAGCTCGTCCTGAAGCCGGACGGTGCGGTCGATCGCGTGATCACGCCGGAACGGCTGGCGGCGCACCGGCTGATCGAGGAGTTCATGATCCTCGCCAACGTCGCGGCGGCCGAAACGCTGGAGAAGGCCGGGAGCCTCCTGATCTATCGCTGTCATGACGAGCCCTCGCTCGAGAAGATGCGCGCGCTCGGCGAGGTGCTGGCCTCGATCAGCATCAAGCTGCCCAAGGATGGAGCGCTCCGGCCGGTGCTGTTCAACCGCATCCTCGGCATGATCAAGGGCTCGGAAAACGAGACGCTGATCAACGAGGTGGTGCTGCGCACGCAGGCCCAGGCCGAATACGTCGCCGAGAATTACGGCCATTTCGGCCTCAACCTGCGCCGCTATGCCCATTTCACCTCGCCGATCCGGCGCTATGCCGATCTGATCGTGCATCGCGCGCTGATTTCCGCGCTCAGGCTCGGCGATGACGGCCTGCCGAAGAGCACGACGCTTGCCGAACTGCGCGAGGTCGCGACGCGCATCTCCGCCGCCGAACGGCGCGCCATGGCGGCCGAGCGCGAGACCACCGACCGGCAGATCGCGCATTTCCTTGCCGACCAGATCGGCGCCAGCTTCGACGGACGCATCGGCGGCGTGAACCGGGCCGGGCTCTTCGTGAAGCTCGACGGGACCGGTGCAGACGGCTTCATTCCAGCCTCGACACTGGGCGGCGACTACTACCGCTATGACGAGGCCGCGCATGCCCTCATCGGCGAACGCACCGGCGAGAGCTGGAGGCTGGGCGACAGGGTGCACGTCAAGCTGGTCGAGGCAGCCCCCGTGGCGGGCGCTCTGCGCTTCGAATTGCTCTCCGCCGGCCGGACTGTGGCGACGGGACGCGCTGGCAAGCGGCGCGGCGGCGCGCCATATGGCGAGAGCCGGCCGGCCAGCTTTGCCAAAAAGGGCAAGCCGAACTGGGGAAAGCCCGGCAAGAGGCGGTGATGGGCGTCCAGATCCATAGCGCAGGCATGCATGTCGAGACTCGCGACTGGCGCCAGGCCGTGGCCCGCGGGCTGAAGGGCCAGTGCCCGCATTGCGGGCGCGGCCGCCTGTTCCGCGCCTTCCTCAAGCCGGTCGACCGCTGCGAGGCCTGCAGCGAGGACCTGCACCACCAGCGCGCCGACGACCTGCCGCCCTATATCGTCATCACCATCGTCGGCCATATCGTGGTCGGCGGTATCCTGCTCGCCGAGAAATACGCCGACTGGCCGATGTGGTGGCACATGGCGCTTTGGCCGGTGCTCACCTTGATCCTGTCGCTGGTCCTGATGCAGCCCGTGAAGGGCGGTGTCGTCGGCCTGCAATGGGCCGTGCGCATGCATGGCTTCGGCGGCGAGCCCGACAGGCCCGATCGCCAGCCCCTGCCCTCACCCGGCCCCCAAGCCTGAAACGAACCGCGTCATGACCGATCACACCGTCACCCTGACCCAGGCCGAACGGGCACGAACCGGGGTCAATCTGCGGCCCAAGGACGCCGCCACCATGATGATCCTCGACCGCAGCGGGGCGCGGCCGAAGGTGCTCATGGGCAAGCGCCATGCAAGCCACAAATTCATGCCGGGCAAATACGTCTTCCCCGGTGGACGCCTCGACGAGGGCGACCGGCGCATGGTCGCGACCGGTGCGGTGCCGCAGATCTGCGAGGACCGCCTCGGCAAGCGCTGCCTGCGCCCGAGCGCCGGAAAGGCGCGCGCGCTGGCGCTCGCGGCGATCCGGGAGACCTTCGAGGAGACCGGGCTGCTCTTCGGCTCGGATGAATTCGGCGCGCCCGAGAGTCCGCCGCCCGGAAGCTGGGCCGATTTTGCGGCGCAGGGCGTTTTCCCCGATCTCTCTGCGGTCACCTTCGTCGCCCGTGCGATCACGCCGCCGCGCCGGCCGAAGCGCTTCGACACGCGCTTCTTCACGATCGACGCCTCGGCCGTCGCCAAGAAGGTCGAAGGCGTGATCGGCCCCGATTCGGAACTCGTGGATCTTGTCTGGGTCGATTTCGACGAGGCCAAGGAACTCGACCTGCCGACGATCACCAAGGTGATCATCCAGGAGGTCGAAACCCGCATTGCCGGGGGCTTTGCGCCCTATCTGCCGGTTCCGTTCTATTGGGAGAAGCGCGGCAGCTTCGTGCGCGAGGAGCTCTGACGGCGCAGATGCCTGTCCATACGGGCCCGACGTCGTCCAATCGTTATTCTTTCTTGACTTCACCGGCCCGTTGCGGCATTCCCCGCGCTGACGGTTTGCCGGGTTCGCCCGGCCATTTTCTTTTCCGAGGGCCGACGGCCCGCATGGTTCGAGGATAGTCCCATGGCCAAGGCCGTGACGATCAAAATCAAGCTGCTTTCGACCGCCGACACGGGCTTCTTCTACGTAACGAAGAAGAACTCGCGCACGATGACCGAGAAGATGTCGAAGAAGAAGTACGACCCGGTCGCGCGCAAGCACGTCGAGTTCAAGGAAACCAAGATCAAGTAAGGCTTGGCCTTACCGATCTGGCACAACATAAAACCGCCCTTTCGGGCGGTTTTTTCTTGCCTGGATTTCAGTGTGCTTTTCGTCGCCAGCACCCACGGATCGAGCGAGCGCAAAGCCCTATCGAGCGGCCAAAGCGGCTAGATTTCGAGCGGCAGATGCGTGCGATCGGCGATGAGCCACGACAACAGGCCCGTGCCCAGCATGAGGACGGCCACCAACAAGGCTTCGACCATGACGCTACTGCCCCCGATTCCCCGCGCGGCAATAGCTAGAATTTTAATGTTTTGTAAATGAATTTGTTGAGCAGAATCGCGTTGATGAAGGCTGCATGACACCTGTGGAGCAGCCCGACATGGACGAACTCTCTGAAGCCGGGCTGGATCTCGAGCTCGGCGAATTCGGCAAGCGATTGGATTCGCTCCTGATTTCCCGCGGCTGGAACCCGAAGGCTCGTCGAGGCCAGCGCTCCTCCTTCGAGTTTTCGGCCAAGCGGTATGCTCCTAATTGTGTACATATCGTGCTGGACGCGATCATCCCTGAAGCCGCAGCCAGGGAAATCATGACGCTCGTCGCCCGACATGGCTTCATCGAAGCCACAGAGCAGCAACAGCCGCCTCCGCAAAGCTGAACAGCTCGAGGCCGGCCACAGGCCGTCGATAGCCATCGAGCACGAGAATTTTGAGCCTGCCTCCCCCGGGAGCTGCCCAGCAGCATCCGCCATTGACTCTTTCGGGAAAGCGCCGGCCAGATGACCCTTCAACGAGGTCACGCGACCTGAATCTTTCGACGCATGACCAGCGAGGCCACGTTCCCCTCAAGGGCCGGCCTTCGCCTCGGATGTGCGGTGAACGAGATCGGCAGGCGCGACAGGGCGCGAACGGCATGTTGCGAGGGCTGCTGAAACTACTGGTCGAGATCGATTCCTCGCGTTTCCTAACGACACGCGCTGCGGCGGCACTCGGCCTGATCGCCTTGCTCGCGGCTTTCGGCGCGGTGGGATACTGGCTGCCGGCAGCTATTGCCGGCTATTTCGGTCACTGACCCTGCGCCGAAAAACGAGGTGGCCGGCCGGCGGCGGTTCTGAGGAGGCCAGAATTCCGTCACCGACCGACCGAGCCCTCCGGTTTCCCAGGAGATGCGGCGGACCTGAGCACCCGAGGGGCATTTGGGAGCGATCCGTGGATCGCTGCCTCGCAAGAACCCTTACAATGCAGCGTATCCGAATCAATCAAATCCGACCGATTCGCTAATGTTCATCGATCGTTAACCCTACCTGCTAATCTTAAATTTCCGGGATGCCGACCTGACTCTACGGCAATTGTCAAAATAACTTCAGAATCTTGCCCGCGGTTCTTCGCGCATTGGATGAGAACCCTCACCGAAGCGCGCCGAAGCCCGAACGATCGACGCGGCCGAAGCCGCCGCTGGATCGACCCGAGCCGCTCCTACGCCTCTTCGGAATTGGGAATGGCGCCGGGAGCGCCGTCAGGCAGCGCTGGCGACGATGACGCGATTGCGGCCGTTGGCTTTCGCCCGATACACGGCGTCGTCTGCGCGCTTCATGATATCGGCCGAGGAGGCATCCCCCGCGCGACGATTCGCGACGCCGACCGAAACCGTGACCCTGATGTCGCGCGTCTTGTTCTGGATCGCGAATGGCTCGCTTTCGACCCTCTCGCGGATGCGTTCGGCGACCTGACAGGCGGCATCGCGCCCGGTATCGGGCAGGACGACGACGATCTCCTCGCCGCCCATGCGGGCGACGAGATCGATGCCGCGCGTACAGGCACGGACGCGGTCGGCGAATTCGCGCAGCACTTCATCGCCGGCATCATGCCCCCAGCTGTCGTTGACCGCCTTGAAGTGGTCGACATCGAGCACGAGGATCGCCAGCGAACGGGCGCGCAAAGCCGACTCGTCGAACATCATCGCCAGCCGGCTGTCCATGAAGCGGCGGTTGTACAGGCCCGTGAGCTGGTCCATCACCGCCATCTCCATCGAGGACTGCACGCTGTCGCGCAGCCGCTCGGTGAAGCGCTTGCGGCGCACCTGGGTACGGACGCGGGCAAGAAGCTCGTTGCGGTCGATCGGACGCATCAGGAAGTCATGCGCGCCGATGTCGAGGCCACGCAGGATGCGGGCGCGGTCCTCGACCTCCCCCATCAGGAGCACAGAGATGTTGCGCGTGCGCTCCAGCGAACACAGCTGGCTGCACAGCCGCAAGCCATCCTGGTCCTTCAAGTCGAGGCTGATGATGACGCTGTCGAAGCTGTCTTCGGCTGCCCGCACAGCGGCTTGCTGGATATCGCTCTCGACCTCGACCGCGTGGAAGGCCGAAAGCGCGTTCTGAAGCCGCTCGACCACATGCGGACGGTCCTCGACCAGCAGGATGCGGCCATTGAGCCCCGTCTCGGCGGCGGCAGCCACCAGCGGATCGGCGATGCCGAGCCGGACCGAGGCGACGGCACGGCCGCGCAGCTCGTCCGTCATCGCCTTCAGCCTTGCCAGGCTGCGGACACGCGCAAAAAGAGCCGCATCGTCGAGCGGCTTGGTCAGGAAGTCGTCGGCCCCGGCATCGAGTCCTTGCAGGCGGTCGCGCGGCTGGTCCAGCGCCGTCACCATGACCACGGGAATATGGGCGGTGGCCGGCGTGCTCTTCAGCCGGCGGCAGACCTCGAAACCGTTCATGCCGGGCATCATGACGTCGAGCAGCACGATGTCGGCCTCGCCGCGCTCGCAGATCGCGATCGCCTCGGCGCCGCTCAATGCCGTCACCACGGCGAAGTACTCGGCCGAAAGCTTGGCCTCGAGCAGCTTCACATTGGCGGCTATGTCATCGACGACGAGAATGCGGGCGGGCATGGATCGCTCTAGGGTCGCTCAGGCCGCACCGGCATAGGTGCGGACTGTCTCCAGGAATTTCGCGACCGAGATCGGCTTGGAAAGATAGGCCTCGCAGCCACCTTCGCGAATCCGCTCCTCGTCGCCCTTCATCGCGAAGGCGGTGACCGCGACCACCGGGATCATCTTGAGGTCGTCGTCCTCCTTGATCCATTTGGTGACCTCGAGGCCCGAGACTTCGGGAAGCTGGATATCCATCAGGATCAGCGCCGGATGATGCGTCCGCGCCAGCTCGATGGCCTCGATGCCGTCCGACGTCTTCAAGGTCGCATAGCCATGCGCTTCGAGAAGATCGTTGAAGAGCTTCATGTTAAGCTCGTTGTCCTCGACGATCAGAACCGTCTTCATCAGGCCGCCCTTCATTTGCGCCAGGGATACCCGCCGTGAGGCGGTGGTCTTCCCAAAATGGCGGCGTCGTTGGATGATTGCAGTAGCACGCGAGCAGTTGACGAAACGCAAACCGGATACGCGACTCCAAGCCCCATGGCACTCAGACTGACCTACGAGGACGCAGAAGCGCTGGCACTGCGTGCCCTCGGCTTCCTTGCCGCCGCACCGGAGCGGATCGAGCCGTTCCTGAGCACGACCGGCCTCGGCCCCGCGAATCTCCGCTCCGCTGCGAGCGAACCCGGCTTCCTGGCGGCCGTGCTCGACCATATCTCGGGCAGCGATTCGCTACTGCTAGAGTTTGCAGAGAATTTAAGGCTGAATCCGGAAAGAGTCGGCGAAGCGCGCCGCCTGCTCGCCGGGCCGGAGCCGGACGACTTCGCTTGAGCGCGTCAGCCCTCTCGCTGCGCAGCCTGTGCCGCGATTGCCTGGCGGACCATGATGGACCCGAACCGTTGCGGCGCTGCCCGGCCTGCGGCTCGCCGCGCCTGATCCGCCACGCCGAGCGAGACACGCTCAGCCTAGCCCATATCGACTGCGACGCCTTCTACGCGACGATCGAGAAGCGCGACGATCCCAGCCTGCAGGACAAGCCGGTGATCGTCGGCGGCGGCAAGCGCGGCGTCGTCTCGACCTGCTGCTACATCGCCCGCACCTATGGCGTCCGCTCGGCCATGCCGATGTTCAAGGCGCTGAAGGCCTGCCCCGAAGCGGTAGTGGTCAAGCCGAACATGGCGAAGTACGTCACCGTCGGCCGCGAGGTCCGGCAGATGATGCGCGAGCTGACGCCGCTGGTCGAACCGCTCTCGATCGACGAGGCCTTCCTCGACCTGTCCGGCACGGAACGGCTGCATCATGCCAGCCCCGCCGCGACGCTGGCGCGCTTCGCCAGGCGCATCGAGGCCGAGCTCGGCATAACCATCTCGGTCGGCCTGTCCTATGCCAAGTTCCTGGCCAAGGTCGCGTCCGACCTCGACAAGCCGCGGGGCTTCTCGATCATCGGCCGCGGCGAAGCGGTCGCCTTCCTCGCCGACAAGCCGGTCAGCCTCATCCCCGGCATGGGCCCGGCGAGCGTCGCGAAGCTGGCGGAAGGCGGGTTCAAGCTGATCGGGGATCTGCGCGAGGCGCCGGTCGAGAAGCTGTTCCGGCTCGCCGGCAAGGACGGACCCCGCCTGAAGAACCTCGCCAACGGCATCGATGCGCGCACGGTCACGCCGGAGCGTGAGACGAAGAGCGTCTCCAGCGAAACGACGCTCGATGTCGATCTCTCGGGCTTCGACGAGCTGGAGCCGATCCTGTGGCGGCTCTGCGAGAAGACCTCGAAACGGTTGAAAGCGCAGGAGCTTGCCGGCCGGAGCATCACGCTGAAGCTGAAGACGGCCGATTTCCACACCATCACCCGCGCCACCCGGCTCCCCGAGCCGACACAGCTTGCCGCGCGGCTCTTCGCCGCCGGCCGCGATCTGCTGAAGCGCGAATGCACAGGACCGCGCTATCGCCTGATCGGCATCGGCACGAGCGATTTCAGCCCGCCCGCTGAAGCGGACCATGGCGACCTCGCCGACACGGCGACGCCACGCCTGAAGGCGATGGAAGGCGCGCTCGACAAGCTGCGCGCCCGCTTCGGCGACGAAGCGATCGGCAAGGGGCTCAGCCTCAGGCTGCCGCAGCGGCGCTCGGGCGATCCGGCTACTTCGCGCAAGCTTCCTGTGGAAGAAGATCCAGACGCGTGAGCGTGCCGCGCAGCGCGAAGCTGCCATAGTCGAGCTTGATCGCGCCGGTGACGCCGTTGTCATAGAGCTCGAACGAGATCGTATAGGACGGCGTCGATTCACCCGAGCCGACCTTGAAATACGAGATCGTGACCGGCCAGCGCGCGGTCTTCTCGAATTCGGGACGCTGCAGCGGCTTCTCCGTCGGCTCGCTCTCGATGCGTTTTCCGATGACCGAAAGCGTGTCGTAGACCTCCTTGCCGGAGTTCGCGCCGTCATAGAGCCGCACGTTCAGCGTATGCTGGCCGGCGCGCGCGGCCTGGATGACCGCCTTCATCTGGGCATTCGGGAAGAGCGCGTCGCTTCCGTCCCGATGGGTTTCGTCCTTGGGCTGACGCAGCTTCACCTCGTAGCCGCCGCCGTTCTTCGCGGCGGTGCCGTCGACGGTCTCAGGCTTGGCGCCGCCGGACGAGCTTTCGGTCTTGAAGCGGTAGCTGGCGCCGTCGCCCGCCTCGAAGCTGGTGGTGCGGGCATCGATGACGCGCGGGCCGGCTTCGGTGCCGAGCTGCGTGACCTGCCGGAACGACAGGGCATAGCCCTCGCAGGCATCGCCGGTGAACTCGAAGGCAATGCGGCCGCGCGCCGTCTCGATGTTGCCGGAAGGCTTGGCGTTGTCGAGCACGAGATCATAGACCGCGCGATGCGGGGCGAGGATCACGCGATCCGCCCCCGATTGAGCCGCCGTTCCCTGCGCCCAGGCCGGCGCCGCGGCCAGCATCAACGCTGCGATACCGACTTGGCCCGCGTAAGCCGCGAGCCTCAAACCTGTTCCGTTCATGCGCCGCTTTCCGTTCCGTCCTCGTTGGAAATCTAGGTGCATTGCGGCAATGGCGCAAACATGGCGAAACACCGTTTCGCGAGCGGCGCAGCGGCCCTGCCGAGGCGGCATGGCGCGATGCTTGCGGGCAGTCCGGGCTTCGGCCATGAAAGACCGTCTCGAAAGACCCTGCCTCGCTCGCGGAGCCACGCCATGAACGTCGTCGAAACCCGTCTCGCCGAACTCGGCATCACCCTGCCGAGCCCGGCCGCGCCCGTCGCCAACTATGTGCCTTACGTGATCACAGGCAATCTTCTGATCATCTCGGGGCAGATCTGTTTCGGCCTCGACGGCAAGCTGTCCGACTCGCACAAGGGCAAGCTCGGCGCCGAGATCTTCAACGAGGCCGGGCTGGAAGCCGCGCGGCTCTGCGCCATCAACGTGCTGGCCCAGGCCAAGGCCGCGCTCGACGGCGATCTCGGCCGCATCGTGCGCTGTGTCCGCCTCGGCGGCTTCATCAATGCCGCCCCGCATTTCGCCGCGCTTCCGGCGATCATGAACGGCGCGTCCGACCTGATGGTCGAAGTGCTCGGGGACAAGGGCCGCCATGCCCGTTCGACCGTGGGCGTCGCCGAGCTGCCGGCCGATGCCGCAGTCGAGGTCGAAGCGATGTTCGAGATCATCTGATGGCTCAGGCTTCCAGGGACGCTGGCCGGCCCGATCTCGGCTGGCTGATCGCGCGGCCGATCGCCCATCGCGGCCTGCACGATCTTGCCGCCGGTGTGATCGAGAACAGCCCTTCGGCCGCACAGGCTGCGATCGCCGGCGGCTTCGGCATAGAGTGCGACGTCCAGCTCACCGCCGATGGCGAGGCGGTCGTGTTCCACGATTTCGTGCTCGACCGCCTGACGGGCGAGACCGGCGCGGTCGTCGAGCGCAAGGCCGAAGCACTTTCCGCCATCACGCTCAAAGGCAGCAACGACCCTATCCTGACGCTCTCGGCCTTCCTCGACCTGATCGGCGGGCGGGTGCCACTCGTCATCGAGATCAAGAGCCGCTTCGACGGCAATCTGGCGCTGACGCGCCGGACCGTCGAGGTTGTCGCCGGCTACCGGGATCATCCGATCGTGATCAAATCCTTCGATCCCGCAATCGTGACCGCGTTGCGTGAACTCGCGCCGGACATTCCGCGCGGCATCGTGGCGATGAACGCCTATGACTATGGGGACTACGACAGGCTCTCCCCGGAGCGGAAACACGCGCTCGCCAATCTGTTGCACTTCACCGAGAGCCGGCCGCATTTCCTGTCCTGGAAGGTCGTCGATCTCGAAAGCGCCGCGCCCTATCTCTGCCGCAACGCGCTGGGCCTGCCGCTGATGAGCTGGACCGTGCGCACGCCGGGGGAACGGCAGCGGGCGGCGAAATACGCCGACCAGATGGTCTTCGAGGGTTTTCGCCCTTGAGCGAGCCTGAGGGCGGCGATCTCACCGTTCGTGTCGCGACCTCCCTCAAGGCCGTCCCCGCAGGCGCGTGGAACGCCTGCGCCAATCCTCACGCGCTGCTGGATGCCGTCTCGGTGCCCGGCAGCGCTTACCCGGGCCCGGCCATCGACCGGGACAACCCCTTTGTCAGCCACGAATTCCTCACCTCTCTGGAGGAGAGCCGCTGCACCGGCGGGCGCAGCGGCTGGTCGCCCGCCTATCTGGTCGTCGAGGATGGCGCGGGGCAGATCCTCGCCGCCGCGCCGAGCTTCCTGAAAAGCCACAGCCAGGGCGAATATGTCTTCGACCATGGCTGGGCCGACGCCTATGAGCGCGCGGGCGGTCGCTACTACCCCAAGCTCCAGGTGGCGGCGCCCTTCACGCCCGCGACGGGCCCGCGCGTGCTCGTCGCCGACGGCCCGCGCGCTGAGGAAGCCCGCGCGGCCCTGATCGCGGGGCTGGAAGCGCTGCGCGCGCAGACGCAAGCCTCTTCCGTCCATGTCACCTTCGCGCAGGAGCCCGATATCGCTGCGCTGAAGCAGGCCGGCTATCTCGAACGCAACGATCTGCAGTTCCATTGGCAGAACGAAGGCTTCGGCACCTATGACGACTTCCTCGCCACGCTGGCCTCGCGCAAGCGCAAGGCGCTGAAGCGCGAACGGCGCGAGGCCGTCTCCGCCGGCATCACCATCGAAGCTTTGTCGGGCCGCGATCTCACCGAGGCGGTCTGGGACGATTTCTTCGGCTTCTACCAGGACACCGGCTCGCGCAAATGGGGCCGCCCCTATCTCAACCGTGCTTTCTTCTCGCAAGTCGGCGCGGCGATGGGCGAGCGCGTCGTCCTGATCATGGCCAGGCGCGCCGGCCGCTATATCGCGGGCGCGATCAACTTCCGCGGTGCCAACACGCTCTATGGCCGCAACTGGGGCTGCATCGAGGATCACCCCTTCCTGCATTTCGAGGTCTGCTACCATCAGGCCATCGACTATGCGATCGCGCATGGGCTCACCCGCGTCGAAGCCGGTGCACAGGGCGAGCACAAGCTGGCGCGCGGCTACAGGCCCGTCATCACCCGCTCCCTGCACCATATCGCCGATCCCGGCCTGCGCCGTCCGGTCGCGGCCTACATCGCGCAGGAGCGCGAGCAGATCGCAGCGGCACAACTGGCGCTCGCCGCTGAAAGCCCCTTCCGCAAGAGTGATACGGCCGATGAATGACGCCCCGGGCATTGCGGCCGCGCCGGCCGCGTCGAGCTTCTGCGGGGATGCCGAACTCGGCTACCGGCGCAGCCTCACCGATTTCTCGACACCGCTTCGGCTCGACGACAGCTACCGGCTGGCACATCTGCCGCTGGTCGCGCCGGAGCATCCGGGCGTGATCGCCCGGCGTGCGGACGGGTTCTACGAGATGGGGCGGCACCCGCGCGTGTTCTCGCTGGTGCTGCCGGTCGAGGATGCAGCGCTACGTGCCTCGCCCGCCTTTGTCGCGCTGGAGCAGGACCTGAAGGCCGCGCCTTTCGCCCGCAAGATCGCCTGGGACATCCTTCCAAAGCGACAGGACAGGCTCCACGCCACGGTCTGCGGCTCGCTCGGCCTCGATCACCCGCCGGCCATCGCCGAGGAGACCGCCAGGGCACTCCGGCAGGTGGGACCTTTCGCCGTGGAGCTGCGCGGGCTGTTCTCCGGCAACGTCAATCGCGGCCGACTCTACCTCGCCGTCTATCCGGAGAAGCGCGGCGGCAGGAACATGCTGCAGGCCGCGCAAGCCGCGTTCGGGCGTCCGCCCGGCGACCTCTGGCTCGTCGGCCTCTACAATCTCGTCGACGATCTCGATGCCGCCGAGACGGCAGCGTTGGCCGACATCGTCTCGCGCTGGTGGAACGAGCCGCTCCTGCGCCTGACCGTGATGGAGCTGCAGGTCATGGGCGCCTGCGACGATCTCGTGCTCGACAGCGCCGTCGAGACGACGTTGTCGCTGGGTGCCTGACGCAGGACGGGTCCGATTTCGCGGCCTTGACGCCCTCGCGAGCGGGCCACAGGTTGCATGTACCGCGTCCAGCCGTCCGGAACCGCCATGACCGCCTATGATCCGTCCAACGTCTTCGCCAAGATCCTGCGCGGCGAGCTGCCCTCGCACACCGTCTACGAGGACGCCGAGACGATCGCGATCATGGACATCATGCCGCGCGCCGACGGGCATGTGCTGGTGGTCCCGAAAGCGGCCTGCCGCAACGTATTCGACGCGCCGGCCGAGGCGCTGAAGGCCGTCGCGCTGTCGACGCAGAAGCTGGCGCTGGCGGTCAAGACCGCCTTCGCCGCCGAGGGCGTGACCATCCAGCAGTTCAACGAGGCCGCCGGCGGGCAGGTCGTGTTCCATCTCCACGTCCACGTCATGCCGCGTTTCGACGGCGTGGCGCTGCGGCCGCACACCGGCGCGATGGAGAAGAACGAGGTGCTGGCTGACAATGCCGAGAAAATTCGCGAGGCCCTGAAAAAAATCTGACGGCGGATGTCACAGGGGCGGAGGCTGCCTCGTCTTATCGTCATCAACCGATGGAGATGACCATGAGCCAACGCCTCAATGCCTTCCAGGTCGCGCCCGGAGCGATCGAAGCGCTGCTGAAGACGCAGAATTACGTCAATGAGAGCGGGCTCGAGCACAGCCTGCTCGAGCTGGTGAAGATGCGGGCGTCGCAGATCAACGGCTGCGCCTACTGCCTGCACATGCACGCGATGGACGCCCGCAAGGCCGGCGAGACCGAGGCGCGGCTCTATCTGCTCGACGCTTGGCACGAATCCGAGCTCTACACGCCGCGCGAGAAGGCCGCTCTCGGCTGGACGGAGGCCCTGACCCGACTGTCGGAAGCGAGCCCGAGCGACGCAGCCTTTGCGGAACTCCGCGCCCATTTCAGCGAGAAGGAATGCGTCGATCTCTCGCTGTCGATCAGCACGATCAACGCCTGGAACCGGATCAATGCCGGCTTCCGCTCGCGCCATCCGGCCGACAAGCCTGCCAGGGCTGCCGCCTGACCTCCACCTCTTGACGCTCCCGGCCCTGAGGCCGAACCTGAAGGCCGGGAGCCGCACTGCCAGCGAGAACCACGATGAGCAAACGTCTCAACCCCTACACAGTCGCGCCCGATGTCATGAAGCCGCTGATCGCGCTCGAATCGGCGATCAAGGATTCCGGCCTGGAATACAGCCTGATCGAGCTCGTCAAGATGCGGGCGTCGCAGATCAATGGCTGCGCCTATTGCCTGCACATGCATTCGGCCGATGCCCGCAAGGCCGGCGAGAGCGAGGCGCGGCTCTACCTGCTCAGCGCCTGGCACGAATCCGCCCTCTACACCCCGCGCGAGCGCGCCGCACTGGCCTGGACGGAAGCCTTGACGCTTCTGCCGCAGACCCACGCGCCGGATGCCGACTATGAAGAGACGCTGCGCCATTTCAGCGAGGAGGAGATGGTCAAGCTCACGCTGCTCATCGGCACGATCAATGTCTGGAACCGGGTCGCGGTCGGCTTCCGCTCGCACCATCCCAACGACAGGGCTCCGAAGGCCGCAGCGGCCTGAGCCGTCCGACGCCACCGGAGCATGACAACAGCACCCGCCAGCCTCTTCGAGGCGCATCGGTCCTATCTGACCCGCCTCGCCTACCGCATGCTCGGCTCGCTCAGCGACGCCGAGGATGTGGTGCAGGACGCCTGGCTGCGCTGGCACGATTCCGCCCCGGAAGCGTTGGCGAACCCGCGCGCCTGGCTGGGGCGCGTGGTGACGCGGCTTTGCCTCGACCTGATGAAATCGGCGAGGCGGCGGCGCGAGAACTATGTGGGGGCATGGCTGCCCGAGCCGCTGATAGAGGAGATCGGCGGCGCGTCCAATAGTGATGAGGGGCTCGACGTTCCCTATGTGCTCCAGCTCGCTCTGGAGCGCCTGTCGCCGCTCGAACGCGCCGCCTTCCTGCTGCACGATGTCTTCGACCTGCCCTTTTCCGAGATCGCCGACACGCTCGGGCGCAGCGAGGCAGCCTGCCGCCAGCTCGTCTCGCGGGCGCGCCGGCATGCGCGGCAGGATGGGCCGCGCCATCCGCTCTCGCCCGAGGAGGCGAAACGCTATGCGACCGCCTTCTTCGAGGCCGCCCACAGCACTGATCCGACCGCGCTGAAGGGCCTGCTCGCACAGGACGCGGTGCTCCATGGCGACGGCGGCGGCAAGGCGAACTCGGTGCTCAACCCGATCTTCGGGAGCGAGAAGATCGGCCGCTTCTTCGCCGGTCTCGCCCGCAAGCCGGAACAGCAGGGCTTCGTGACCCGCTACGAGCCGGTGCTGATCAACGGCATGCCCGGCTATATCAGCGCCGAAACGGACACGGAGCAGGCCGTGGTGCTCGACATCCGCGACGGGCAGATCCAGGCGATCTACGTCATCCGCAACCCGGACAAGCTCGGTCCCGTGCGGGACCGGCTCAACGCGACCACCAGCTAGACCGCCCCGAACAGCCAGACGCCCCCGATCAGCACCACCTCGCCCGAAAGCACGGCCAGCATCATCCGGCGGCGGCTGATGGCCATCACGGCGGCGGAGGTGGCGAGCGCGGCGACGCGGATGAACAGCGGTGCGTGCGCCAATGCCCCCGGCGGCGAGACCATCAGCTTGGCGACGATGCCGGCGAGCAGCGCCGTGGCGACCGCCCTCACCCATTCGAGCAGCGGGGAATCGGCGGCGAGCCCGCGCGCGAATCCGACGGCGAGCCAGCGCCAAATCTCGGTCGGCAGCACGGCGAAGAGCATGAGCGCGAGATAAGGCCACAGCGGCCCGTCGAGCAGGGCGATCGGCTGGGTCATGCGGCCACTCTGCGCCGGCGGCCGACCAGGAAGGCGATGCTGCCGGCGCTCAAGCCGGCGACGATGAGATCGAAGCCGCCGCCAATGAAACGCTCGCAGATCGGCGCGAGCGCCAGCCCCAAGACCAATGCGGTGACGTCGCCGCGATGACGCAGCCCCGCCGTCAGCGAGACCAGGAAGAAGATCGGGGTCAGGCAGAGCAGCCCGGCCGCAAACGGAATCGGCAGCGCGTCGAGCAGGTAATACCCGGCGAAGGTTCCGATCGCACTCACCGCCATGCAGGTGTTGGCGAAGCCGAGGAAATAGGCCACGCGCTGGTTCACCGGGATGCCCGGCAGCCGGCGAAGCCCTTCCGTCCAGGCTGTCACGGCAACGTAGTGCGCGAGGAAAAGCTGCTGCCAGACGCTCTGGCCCGGCCGGCGCAGGAGCGGCAGGATCGCCATCGTCATCCGCAGGAAGCGCAGCGAGGCGAAGGCGATGGCGATCGCGATGGCGCTCCAGGCGGCGCCAGCGGCGATCGAGGCGAAGAACAGCACCTGCGACGGGCCGGCCCAGACCAGGATGGTCGAGAGCACGGCGACATCGACGGGATAGCCGACGTCGCGCGCCAGAGAGCCGATGCCGATCAGACCAAAGCCGACGATCCAGGCCGGGAGCAGCAGCGCATCGCGCATGCCGGCCAGCGCCACGCGCTGCCAGCTACAGTCTGCGGATACGCTCATCGGATCATTGCTGCGAGCAGCCTCGGGAAAACGAAACCGCCCGCGCGGGAGCCGGGCCTGTTGTCCCTATGGCTTATGCCGGGAAGGCTCGCCAAGGCGTCGCAGGGAGTGACGGCCCTGCATTGCTCGCAGAGCCGCGTGCGCCGGTCAGCTCTTGCCGCCCTTCATCGCCACGGCGATCAGCTCATTGGCGAAGTCGATCAGCTCTTTGGGAATGCCGCCGACCGCCTTGATGCCGAGATAGATCAGATAGACCAAGGCCGGCACGAGGATCCAGCCGAGCACTTCCTCGAAGATCTTGCGGCGGCGCCGGCGGCGGTCGCGCTTCTCGAACCAGCCCAGCTTCTCTCTCGCCGGGCGGGCCTGTGCCTGGGTGGCTGGCACGCCCTCGCCGGTTTCGGCGGCGAGGGTCGCGGATTTGCGTTTGAACAACACGTTCTCAGGCCTTTGTCAGCGGAACCTTCGGCACGGTACGGACCGCAGCACGGCCGGAGGCCTTGGGCGGTGTACCAGGCCCGTCATCCGGCCCGGCTCCGCCCTTCGGGCTTCGCCGCGGCGTGGCTTTCGCCGCCTTGCCGCCGGCCGCCGCCTTGGCGCGCGGCTTCGGCGACCTCTTGGCGGTCGCGGCTTCGACATCCTTCTCGGGCTTGGGCTTCGCCGGCCCGTCCGGGAATTCGAGGCCGAGGACCTTGATGCCGGTCTCGGACTGGACGACCACCACCTTGACGGCACCGCCATTCTTGAGGCGCCCGAACAGCACCTCGTCGGCAAGCGGGGTCTTGATGGTCTGCTGGATCAGCCGGGCCATCGGCCGGGCGCCCATCGCCTCGTCATAGCCGTTCTCGACCAGCCATTCGCGGGCCTCGTCCGAGAGCTCGATAGTGACGTTGCGGTCGGCGAGCTGGGCTTCGAGCTGGAGCACGAACTTGTCGACGACGCGGGCGACCACCGTCTTCGGCAGGTGGCCGAAGGAGATGACGGAGTCGAGCCGGTTGCGGAATTCCGGCGCGAACAGCTTGTTGATCGCCTCGGTATCGTCGCCCTCGCGCTTGCTCCGCGTGAAACCATAGGCGTTGCGGGCCATGTCGGCGGCTCCGGCATTGGTCGTCATGATCAGGATGACGTTGCGGAAGTCGACCTGCTTGCCGTTGTTGTCGGTCAGCTTGCCGTGGTCCATCACCTGCAAGAGGATGTTGAACAGGTCCGGATGGGCCTTCTCGATCTCGTCGAGCAGCAGCACGGAATGCGGATGCTGGTCGATCTGGTCGGTCAGCAGGCCACCCTGGTCGAAGCCGACATAGCCCGGAGGCGCGCCGATCAGCCGCGAGACGGTGTGGCGTTCCATGTATTCGGACATGTCGAAGCGGATCAGCTCGACGCCGAGCGAGGAGGCGAGCTGGCGCGCCACCTCGGTTTTTCCGACGCCGGTCGGGCCGGCGAAGAGGTAGCAGCCGATCGGCTTCTCGCCGTCGCGCAAGCCGGCGCGGGCGAGCTTGATCGAGGAGGACAGCGCCTCGATCGCCTTCTCCTGGCCATAGACGGTGCGCTTGAGCGTCTGCTCGAGATTGCGCAGCACCTCGGCATCGTCCTTGGAGACGGTCTTCGCCGGGATGCGGGCCATGGTCGAGACCGCGATCTCGACCTCCTTCACGCCGATGGTCTTCTTGCGCTTGTGCTCCGGCAGCAGCATCTGCGAGGCGCCGGTCTCGTCGATGACGTCGATCGCCTTATCAGGCAGCTTGCGGTCGTGGATGTAGCGCGCCGACAGCTCCACCGCCGCCTTGATGGCGTCGTTGGTGTAGCGCAGCTTGTGGAACTCCTCGAAATAGGGCTTGAGGCCCTTGAGGATCTCGATCGTGTCCGGCACCGACGGCTCGTTGACGTCGATCTTCTGGAAGCGGCGCACCAGCGCCCGGTCCTTCTCGAAATACTGGCGGTATTCCTTGTAGGTGGTCGAGCCGATGCAGCGCAGCGTGCCAGAGGCGAGCGCCGGCTTCAGCAGGTTCGAGGCATCCATCGCACCGCCCGAGGTCGCGCCCGCGCCGATCACCGTATGGATCTCGTCGATGAACATGATCGCCTTGGGGTGCTGCTCGATCTCCTTCATCACCTGCTTGAGGCGCTCCTCGAAATCGCCGCGATAACGGGTGCCGGCGAGCAGCGTGCCCATGTCGAGCGAGAAGACGGTAGCGTCCTTCAGGACCTCCGGCACCTCGCCGCGGGTGATCTTGAGGGCGAGGCCTTCGGCGATCGCGGTCTTGCCGACGCCGGGGTCGCCCACCAGCAGCGGGTTGTTCTTCTGGCGGCGGCAGAGGATCTGGATCGTGCGCTGCACCTCGGCCTCGCGGCCGATCAGCGGATCGATGCGCCCGTCCCTCGCCTTCCGGTTCAGGTTGACGCAGTAAGCGTCGAGCGCGCTTTCCTTTTTCTTCTTGTCCTTGTCCTCGCTGCTGCTGCCCTGCTCGGAGCGCTGCTCGCGCTGCGGTTCGCCCTCCTCCTCGGAGCCGCGCACCGGGCGGCTCTCGCTGGCGCCGGGGCGCTTGGCGATGCCGTGGCTGATGTAGTTGACCGCGTCGTAACGGGTCATGTCCTGCTCCTGCAGGAAATAGGCTGCGTGGCTTTCCCGCTCTGCGAACATCGCGACGAGCACGTTGGCGCCGGTCACCTCTTCGCGGCCCGAGGACTGGACGTGGATCACCGCGCGCTGGATCACGCGCTGGAATCCGGCGGTGGGCTTGGAATCATCGCGGCCGTCGGTGACGAGATTCGTCAGCTCCGAGTCGATGTAGTCGACGAGGTTGCGGCGCAGCAGGTCGAGATCGACGCTGCAGGCGCGCATGACCGCGGCCGCGTCCTGGTCGTCGACCAGGGCGAGCAGGAGATGTTCGAGGGTGGCGTATTCGTGACGGCGCTCATTGGCCAGGGCCAGAGCCCGGTGAAGCGCCTGTTCGAGACTGCGCGAGAAACTCGGCAAGGGGAGCGCTCCTATCTGTTTGCGGAGTGTGCGATCGGACCCAAGGCTACTTTTTCTCCATCACGCATTGCAGCGGATGCATGTGCTTGCGTGCAAGATCCATGACGAGCGTAACCTTGGTCTCGGCGACCTCGTAGGTGAAGACGCCGCATTCGCCGACGCCGTTCTGATGCACATGCATCATGATATGCGTCGCTTCGGCGCGGTCCTTGTTGAAGAACCGCTCCAGAACGTGAACGACGAACTCCATGGGGGTGTAATCGTCGTTCAACAGCAGGACACGATAGAGGTTCGGCTTGCGTGTGCGGGTGCGGGTCAGCACCGCGGTGCCTGTGCCGTCGCGCCCGCCATCGACAGGCGGTCCGGCGCGCTTGGGACGATCAGCCATGACAAGCCCGCCCGAACCCGCCCGCACGGGCGATGTCGGATCGGCTCGCATTGCTGTGTCCTTGCCTGCCTGCATCGTCCCCGTCCGCGCCATGCCTGCCGAAACCCGGTCCAAATCGATCCTGCGTTCCCACCCGAGATAGTGCTTCGCTTGCGAATTTACAGACCTCTCCGCCGCTTCGCCAGCCCGTTCCCGCCTCCTGCACCCAACTCTTCGCGACATGGCAGCCAAGCGCCCCGCCGCTTGACCCATCGTACCCGCCGGACATAAGCCCCTCGGGCCGCTGGATGAAGGAAATCGCCATGACCCCCAACGCCGTCGTCACCATCGGCGAGGATCTCGCCCGGCCCGTGCGCTTCGGCAATGCCCTGCCGCTCGCCCTGATCGCCGGTCCCTGCCAGATGGAAAGCCGCGACCATGCGCTGGAATGCGCCCTGGCGCTGAAGGACATCGCGACCGCTCTCAACATCGGACTCGTCTTCAAGGCCTCCTTCGACAAGGCGAACCGCACCAGCGTCAGGGGCGCCCGCGGCATGGGGATGAAAGCCGCCTTGCCCGTCTTCGCCGAAATCCGCGCGCGCACGGGGCTCCCCGTCGTGACCGACGTGCATGACGCCGCCCAATGCGCCCCGGTGGCGGAGGTCGTCGACATCCTGCAGATTCCGGCCTTTCTCTGCCGCCAGACCGACCTGCTCGTAGCGGCGGCCCAGACCGGCCGCGTCGTCAACGTCAAGAAGGGCCAGTTCCTGGCACCCTGGGACATGGTCAATGTCGCGGCGAAGGTGACCGAAAGCGGCAACTCCAATGTCATGCTGACCGAGCGAGGTGCCTCCTTCGGCTACAACACGCTGGTCACCGACATGCGCGCGCTGCCGATCATGGCGGAGATCGGCGCACCCGTGATCTTCGACGCCACGCACTCCGTGCAGCAGCCGGGCGGCAAGGGAGCCTCGACGGGCGGACAGCGCGAGTTCGTGCCGGTGCTGTCGCGCGCGGCGGTCGCCGTCGGCGTCGCCGGTCTCTTCATCGAAACGCATCCCGACCCCGACCGCGCGCCTTCGGATGGCCCGAACATGGTGCCGCTCTCCGAGTTCCACGGCCTCATCGCCGAGCTGCAGGGGTTCGACCGCCTCGCCAAGAACCGCCCGGCCCCAGCCGTCGCCTATGTCTGAGCCCGCGCCGGCGTCCAGGTCCGATCTCGGTGCCCTGATCCCGGTCCTCGGGCTATGTGGATTCGCATCGACGTTCACGATGCGGCTGATCGACCCGCTGGTGCCGACGCTCGCCTTCGAGTTCGGCCAGAGCGTGCACCAGATCGCATTCCTGGCGACGGCTTTCTCCGGCTGCTACGCGCTCGGCCAACCCTTCCTCGGGCCGATCGCCGACTCGGTCGGAAAGCTGCGCAGCATCTCGACCTGCCTCGCCTTACTCTGCGTGCTGTCGGTGCTAGCGGCTTTCGCCACGAGCTTCTGGGTCCTGCTCATCCTGCGCGCTGCCGGCGGCGTGATGGCGGGCGGCGTCATCCCGGCGGCGATGGCGGCGATCGGGGATCGCGCGCCGATGGCCGAGCGGCAGATCATGCTCGGCCGTTTCCTCGTTATCATGATCATCGGACAGATGGCGGGCGCTACCTTCTCCGGCCTCGTCGCCGATCATGTCGGCTGGCGGGCCGTGCTGTTGGTCGCCGGTGTGCTCGCCGGCGGCGGCGCACTCGTGGTCAGGCTGGTGCTGAAGCCGCGGCCCGATGCGGCCCGCCCGCCGCTCAGCCTCGCCGGCGCGGTCGTGAGCTACAAGGCGGTCTTCGCCAATCCGCGCAGCAAGCTGCTCTACCTGTTCGTCCTGCTGGAAGGCTCGCTCGTCTTCGGGCTGTCGCCGTTCATCGCCGCCATCCTGCACGAGCGCTCGGACGCCAGCCCCTCGCAGGCCGGCATCGCAATCGGTGCGATGGGGCTCGGAGGCCTCGTCTATGGCGTGCTGACCCGCATCCTGGTCGAGCGGGTCGGGCCGCGGCAGATGATGCGATATGGCGGCCTTGCCGTGGCGCTTGCCTACTTCGCCTTCACCCTGCCCGCGCCCTGGTGGACCGCCATCGGCGTCTTCCTCCTGATGGGCTTCGGCTTCTTCCTGATTCACGGCACGTTCCAGGCGCAGGCGACCGAACTCGCGCCGACGGCCCGCGGCTCGGCCATGGCCCTGTTCGCGTGCTTCTTCTTCATGGGACACGCAACCGGCCCATTGGTCATGGGTGCGCTGCTGAATCTCATCGGGACCCAGCAGGCACTCATCGTCTTCGGCATCGGGATCGGCGTGCTCGGCTTCGTGACGCCCCGCCTTCTCCCGCCGCTCGGCTCGCGTACCTAGAAGGTTGGTCAGCGCCCGCGATAGGGCGCGACACCCTGGTCCGGCAGCCAGAGGCCCTTCGGCGGCTCACCGGTCTGCCAGAACACGTCGATCGGGATGCCGCCACGCGGATACCAGTAGCCGCCGATGCGGAACCATTCCGGCTCGAGCAGATCGACCAGCGTCTTGCCGATCGAGACGGTGCAGTCCTCATGGAAGGCGCCGTGGTTGCGGAAGGCGCCGAGATAGAGCTTCAGCGACTTCGACTCGACCAGCCACTGGCCCGGCAGATAGTCGATGACGAGGATGCCGAAGTCCGGCTGCCCCGTGACCGGGCAGATCGACGTGAATTCCGGACAGGTGAAGCGCGTGAGATAGCGCGTGCCGGCATGGGGATTGGGCACGCGGTCGAGCCGTGCCTCCTCGGGCGAGGCGGGCAAGCTGCTGCTCTGGCCGAGCTGCAAGGTCGAGGCGTCGATGGCCATGGGACATGCTCCTGAAGTTTGCCGGAGCCTGTAGCGCATCTTTCGCGGAAGGGGGAAGCCATCGGCTGCCGAAAGGGCATTGCCGGCGAAGATCGCGCTCACGGGATTTCAAAGCATAGGCCGGCGTCAATTCGATCAAGTTTATCGAATGTCCACACCCTTCCTTGCTTCGACGTAGATCACATTATAGCTCAACGTTGTTATTGGGCGGCCGATCACTACAATTCTATGATAATTGCAGGCATATTGTTCTTGATCGGACTGTTGATCGGTCTTTCATACGGATATCCGGCGATCGTCGGCGCCAGCACGCTTGTGACCTTCGTCATCTTTCCGGTTTGGCTGATCCGCGGGGAACTCGGCCTTTTCAGCGTCCTCTTGTGGATCGGCTATCTGTTCGCCCTGCAGAGCGGCTTCATGCTCGGCAGTTACCTGGGCATGCCTGGCGACGAGGAATAGGCCCCCGGCCGATTACCAGAACCAGATCGGACGACCGACGAACAGGCACAGCCCTGTCCACCAGAGAAAGGTCAGGCTGCACCAGAACAGAACGGCGAGCAGCGACGGTCGGCGGCGACTGGACAGATTCTGGAACATTTTCGTTTCTCGAAGGAATACGGCGCGGCGTTCACCTGCCTGTCCGCAATCCGTGGACCAGCCTGGGGCCGGTTAGCATCGAACGCGTGCGGGCACTCACGGCCCTCCCTCCCAAACACCGACCGCTTCATGCTCGCCGGATGCGGATCGGGGCTTTCGCAACGACAGGCTGTTGGCTAGAAGCGCGTCAGTCGTCTCACCCACCTCCCCTCCGGAGCCTGCTATGACCGCGATCATCGACATCATCGGACGCCAGATCCTGGATTCCCGCGGCAATCCGACTGTCGAGGTCGATGTCGTGCTCGAGGACGGCTCGATGGGCCGCGCGGCAGTTCCCTCCGGTGCCTCGACCGGCGCGCATGAGGCCGTCGAGCTGCGCGACGGCGACAAGAGCCGCTATCTCGGCAAGGGCGTGCTCAAAGCCGTCGAAGCGGTCAACGTCGACATCGCCGAGGCGATCGTCGCGATGGACGCCGAGGACCAGACCGCGATCGACCAGACCATGATCGAGCTCGACGGCACCCCGAACAAGTCCAAGCTCGGTGCCAACGCCATCCTCGGCGTGTCGCTCGCCGTGGCCAAGGCAGCTGCGGAGGCCGCCGGCCTGCCGCTTTACCGCTATGTCGGCGGCACCTCGGCCCGCGTCCTGCCCGTGCCGATGATGAACATCGTCAATGGCGGCGCCCATGCCGACAACCCGATCGACTTCCAGGAATTCATGGTCATGCCGATCGGCGCGACCTCCTTCGCCGAAGGCCTGCGCATGGGCGCGGAGATATTCCACACCCTGAAGAAGAAGCTGCACGACGCCGGCCACAACACCAATGTCGGCGACGAGGGCGGCTTCGCTCCGAACATCAAGTCGGCTGAGGCCGCGCTCGACTTCGTGATGCAGGCGATCGAGACCGCCGGCTACAAGCCGGGCGATGACGTCGCGCTCGCGCTCGACTGCGCCGCGACCGAGTTCTTCAAGGACGGCGCTTACGTCTACGAAGGCGAGCGCAAGACGCGCGACCCGAAGGCGCAGGCCAAGTACCTCGCAAAGCTCGTCGGCAACTATCCGATCGTCTCGATCGAGGACGGCATGTCCGAGGATGACTGGGAAGGCTGGAAGGCGCTGACCGACCTCGTCGGCTCGAAGTGCCAGCTCGTCGGCGACGATCTCTTCGTCACCAATGTCGAGCGCCTGTCGCGTGGCATCAAGGGCAAGACCGCCAACTCGATCCTGGTCAAGGTCAACCAGATCGGCTCGCTCACCGAGACGCTCGCCGCCGTCGAGATGGCGCAGCGTGCCGGCTACACCGCCGTGATGTCGCACCGCTCGGGCGAGACCGAGGATTCGACCATCGCCGATCTCGCGGTCGCGACCAATTGCGGGCAGATCAAGACGGGCTCGCTGGCCCGTTCCGACCGGACCGCGAAGTACAACCAGCTGCTGCGCATCGAGGAAGAACTGGGCGCGCAGGCGATCTATGCCGGCCGCGCTGCGCTGAAGGCGCTGGCCTGACCGACGCTTCTCCTGCCGCGCCTCACCAGCGCGGCAGCAAGCTCGTCGTCTGGGACAGGCCCCAGGAACCGGCCGCCTGCACGCTGCCGGCCGCCCCCGAAACCGCGTCGACGACCTTGGTCGCCGGCGCGACCACGTACCGGCTCCAGGAATCGTCGCGCGACGATTCCATGGCCTGCACCGTTTCGATGGCCGATGCCGCAGCGGGAGGCAGGATCACCAGCGGCCCGGCCATCGCCGTGTAGCGCTCCGACGGCGGCGCGCTCCGGCGCGCCGGAGATGCCGGTCTGGTCCGCTCGCCCGCGTCCGAACGCGGCTTGGCGAGTGCAGCGAATTGCGGCGGCGCCCACTCGCTGCGCTCCGGCCAAGTCAGCGACATCGGCATCGCGAGGGCTGCCGGCGTGATCTGCAGGTTCGCCGCAGAATCCTCGCCGCCCGCGATGTCCATCGCATCCAGGCGGTCCGTGATCTTGCCGTCCCGCAGCAGCGCCAGTTTCGGAATCATCGCCTGCTCGATCCGCGCACCGACAGCCTCGTGCCTGGTCGCAGCGCCGGACAGGAGGCCCGGCAGCGCCGCGAGCATCGCGGTCGCGGTCGCGATTCCCAACGACAGCAGGAGATGGTTGCCGAGGCGGCTCGCCATCGCGGCGGGCCTGGGGGAATAAGGGTGGCCGGGCATCGGCTGTCTCTCCGGTGGCTGCGCCCATTTGGTGTTGCAACGCAAGCAAGCCGCCCGCTCTGGGCGCCAGCGGGGCCGAAACGCGGCGCAATTACGGTCTACCGCCGCATGCGCGGCTGCCATGCGCATCAGCCCGTAACGGCACTGCAGCGATCCACGCTATGCGACCTCATGGATCAACGCATCGCTAGCCTTCCGGCGCCACACGACAGGGAGCGCCGGCGACGCCGGCTCGCCGTGGCGGGCATGCTGCTCAGCGTGGTGATCTTCGGCTCGAATTTCGTCATCAGCCGCCACGCCGTGCTGCACGGCATCACACCCTATGACCTGCTGGCGCTGCGCTTCGCGACGGCCGGGATTCTGCTCCTGCCGCTGTACCTGCGACCGGGGATTGCGAGCTGTGGCGGCGTCGGCTGGGGACGCGGGCTGTTGCTGGCGCTGTCGAGCGGCTTCCCGATGACGTTCCTGATGCTGATGGGGCTCACATTGGCGCCCGCGGCCCATGGCGCCACGATCGGGCCGGGCACGGTGACGCTGATCGGCATCGTCGGTTCGGTGGTGCTGTTCGGCGCGGTGCTGACGCGCAATCTCATCGTCGGCATCTGCGGCGTGCTTGCCGGCCTCGCCTGCCTCGCCATTGCGGGCACGACGGGGGCGAGCGCCGGCACGCTGCGCGGCGATTTGATGTTCCTCGGCGTCGGCCTGCTCTGGGGCTTCTATCCGCTGATGATCCAGCTCTGGAAGGTCGACGGCCTGCGCGCGGCGGCGGTGGTCTCTGTCCTGTCCCTCGCCTGGCTGCCGGTCTACGCCCTGTTCTTCTTCCGCGGCTTCGACATCGCGCCGTGGTGGGTGCTCTCGCTGCACGCGCTCTATCAGGGCGTGATCAACGTCATCATCGGCCTGTGGATCTGGGGCTGGGCGGCGCATGTGCTGGGGCCGGCGGTCGTCGGACGCTTCCCGCCGCTGATCCCCGTTACCGGCACGCTGCTGGCGATCCCGGTGCTCGGCGAGATTCCGTCCTCGCTCCAGCTCATCGGGATCGTGCTCATCATCAGCGGGCTGTTCGTCGCCTCATGGCGCAAGCCGCCGCGAAAGGCCGGTCACGAGCACGTTCCAGCCGACCGAGACGGCCAGGCCTGACGCCAAGGCCGCCCAGGACCCGAACGGCACCGCCATCAGGTGCACCACGGCGAGCCCGAGCCCGACGCCGAGCAGGCCGAGCGCTCCGCTGCCGATCACCGCAGCCGCGGCCGGTCCGCCGACCCGCGGCTGGAGAATGACGATCAGGCTGGACAGGACGATGGGCAACCCGGCGAGGACACCGGCCCAGGCCGCACCGACCCTTTCGCCGGCGACGGTGACGATGCCGACGAGCGCGGCCACGCAAGCGGCCCGCAGCGGGATGGCGTAACGCGATAGCGTGACCGGGCCGGCCGCACGGACGGCGAGATAGGGCCGCACGAGCCGGTGCACGATAATGAACGCAAAGACCGTTAGGACGGCGAGCGGCAGCGCCTGCAGGTTCAGCGAGCGCACGGCCAGGAGCACCGCAACCCAGACGGCCAGGGATATCGCGAGCGAAGGCAGCGTCGTCAGGCGCTGTGCCAAAACCACATAGCTCAGCACGAAACTCGCATGGGTGACGTTGGCGTTCATCGTGCCCAATGCGCTGGCCGCGATGAACGCGGCGTCATGGTCCAGCGCCAGGAAGACGAGGACGGGCCCGAGCGAGATCGGCAATGTCGCGATCATCGCCGCGACGAGCGGCCCGGCGCGCTCGGCCAGCAGCGAACAGCTCACCACCACCGCGGCGGCGATGGTCATCTTGATCGGCAGCAGAGCGAGCCCTGCTATCAAGCAGTCTCGCCCCGCGCCCAGCCTTCCCTGGTCTCGGCGATGAAATCTGCGAGGCGACCGGCTGCGATGGCGGCTCGCAGGCCTGCCATCAGATCCTGATAATAGGCGAGGTTCACCCAGGTCAGCAGCATCTTGCCGAGCATCTCCTCGGCCTTGACGAGGTGGTGCAGATAGGCGCGCGACCAATTGTTGGCCGCCGGGCAGGAGGACTGCTCGTCGATCGGGCGCGGGTCCTCGGCGTGCTTGGCGTTCTTGAGGTTCATCCGGCCGAAGCGGGTGAAGATCTGGCCGTGGCGCCCGGCCCGCGTCGGCATCACGCAGTCGAACATGTCGATGCCGCGCGCCACCGATTTCACGATGTCGTCGGGCGTGCCGACCCCCATGAGGTAGCGCGGCTTCTCCTGCGGCAGATGCGGCTCGACCGTCTCGATCATCGCCAGCATGACGTCCTGCGGCTCGCCGACAGCGAGCCCGCCGATGGCATAGCCCTTGAGGTCCATGGCGGTGAGCTCGCGCGCGCTCTCGACGCGCAGATGCGGCACGTCCCCGCCCTGCACGATGCCGAACAGCGCCCGGCCGGGATGATCGCCGAAAGCCGCCTTGCAGCGCTCGGCCCAGCGCAGCGAGAGCCGCATCGCCTTTTCCGCGACCTTCTCCTCGCAGGGCAGCGCGACGCATTCGTCGAGCTGCATGACGATGTCGGAGCCGAGCAGGTTCTGAATCTCGACCGAGCGCTCGGGCGTGAGCATATGCTTGGAGCCGTCGATATGGGAGCGGAAGGTGACGCCCTCCTCGGTCAGCTTCCGGAGTTGCGACAGCGACATCACCTGGAAGCCGCCGGAATCGGTCAAGATCGGATGCGGCCAGTTCATGAACCTGTGCAGCCCGCCGAGCCGCGCGACACGCTCGGCGCCCGGGCGCAGCATCAGGTGATAGGTGTTGCCGAGCACGACATCGGCGCCGAGCGCCCTCACCTGCTCGGGATACATCCCCTTCACGGTCGCGGCGGTGCCGACCGGCATGAAGGCGGGCGTGCGGATGACGCCGCGCGGCATGGTGATCGCGCCGGTGCGGGCGGCGCCATCGCGCGCGGCGACGCAGAAGGTGAAATCGGTGGTCGCAGCGGCTTCGGGCTGCGCGGGCTGGAACGGAGCGGTCATGGCCTGCGAGGTAGAGCAGAGCCGGCGTTTAGGGAAGAGACCCGAACGCCGGATGGCCTTTCCCCGCCGTCATGCTCGGGCTTGACCCGAGAATCTCAGGACGCGGAGGCTCTTGAGCCCTATTCGGCATGAGATTCTCGGGTCGACGCTGCGCGCCGCCCGAGAATGACGGCGATTATCCAGGCTCAGCCCTTCGAGGCCACCGCCTCGTAGATCTCCGGCTTGAAGCCGACGATCGTCTTGCCCTTGCCGAGGTCGAGCACAGGGCGCTTGATCATCGAGGGCTGGGCGAGCATCAGCGCGATGGCCTTGCCGGCATCGAGCCCTTGCTTCTGATCGTCGGGTAGCGCGCGGAAGGTCGTGCCGGCGCGGTTCAGCACCGTCTCCCAGCCATGTTCCTTGACCCAGCGCTCGAGCGAGGCCTTGTCGATCCCGTCAGCCTTGTAGTCGTGGAAGCCGTAGGCCGCACCATGGCCGTCGAGCCAGCTGCGCGCCTTCTTCATCGTGTCGCAGTTCTTGATGCCGTAGATGGTGATAGCCACGTCGAACGCCTCAAGCCGGCCGCTTCGGGATGTCGAGGCCGCGCTGCACCGCCGGGCGCGCCAGGCAACGCTCCAGCCAGATCGGCACATGCGTCAGCGTCGCGTAGTCGACGAGCTCGCCCGCGCCGTAGAAGCCGACGAGATTGCGCACCCAGCCGAGTATGGCGATATCGGCAATGGTGTATTCGTCGCCCATGATCCAGGGGCGGCTGGCGAGCCTCTCCTCAAGCACGCCGAGCAGGCGCTTGCTCTCGCTGGCGTAGCGGTCGCGCGGGCGCTTGTCCTCGTATTCGCGGCCGGCGAACTTGTGGAAGAACCCGAGCTGGCCGAACATCGGCCCGATCGCCGCCATCTGGAAGAACACCCACTGGATGGTCTCATAGCGCTGGCCGGGGTCCTTCGGCAGGAGCTTGCCGGTCTTTTCCGCGAGGTAGAGCAGGATCGCGCCCGACTCCCACAGGCCGAGAGGCTTTCCGTTCGGGCCATCGGGATCGATGATCGCAGGGATCTTGCCGTTCGGATTGAGCGAGAGGAATTCCGGGCCCCAGGTCTCGTTCTTGCCGATGTCGATGAGGTGCGGCTCGTAGGGCAGCCCCAGCTCTTCCAGCACGATCGAGGCCTTCACGCCATTGGGCGTCGGCAGCGAATAGAGCTGGATGCGCTCGGGGTGGCTGGCGGGCCAGCGCTTGGTGATCGGGAAGGCGGAGAGGTCGGCCATAAGGTGCTCCGGTTGAATCGGATGAGCGTCGGCGCAGGACGATAGAGCCGGGCGCGCCCAAAGCAACGGGGCGGCCCGGCCCTATCCCGCAAGGCTGGCTTGCGGCAGTGCACGATCACCCGCCGGCGAGGTTCCAACGGCCCAGAATCTCATAGGGGCGCAGCGGAACGCTCCGGATCAGGGCAAAGTCCGTCACAAGCCAGCTCAGCGGCTGCACGCGGAACGTCTTGGTCCAGAAGCGATCGTAAAGCAGCGTCAGATGCGGACGGCCCGAAGACCGCCGGCCGCGAAAGCCCTCTGCCCGCATCTCCCACCCCAGTTTGTCCTGAAGCCTATCGGCTCCGATCACGCTATCGCCGCCGGTGATGACGAGCGCGGGTGTTTCGGCGCTTTGCGCGAAGGTCGCCACTTCATCGAGCCGCAGCTTGAAAGCGTTCTGTCTGACTCGCAACGCAACGCGATTCATCAAGGCAAAGTCCTTGGCGTCCGGCTCTCGATGCTCGGACCAGCCCCAAAGCGTAACGTGAATATTTGCCGGTGCCGCGCGGACGGCCCGACAGGCTAAACCAATTGCGCAGCGCGCAGGCCATATGGTCGGCCGAAGCCGCCGCGACGGGATTGGGCAGAAGCGCGAAGAAGTAGTTCGCCTGCCTTGGAAGCCAGATTCTCCGTTCCATGGTCGCCTCCTTCAGAAAAGATGGCAGAAGCGGCATCATAGAACAAAACATGAACATGTAAATACGACTGCGGGCAGAATCTTCGCGCGAAAGCACGACGCCGCCGATCCGAGCTATCGTCACTTCGACATGGCGCGGGCAGCGTGTTCGGCTATGCTGCGAGCATCAGGTCGATTTTCCGGAAAGCTCGAACAATGAAGCTGGACGGCATCGCGGGCTTCGTGGCGGTCGCCGAGGAAGGCTCGATCAGCGAGGCGGCGCGCCGGCTGCGGCTGTCGAAATCGGTTGTCAGCGAAAGGCTGGCGGAACTAGAACGCAGCCTCGGAGCCGCGCTCCTGCATCGCACGACGCGCAGGATATCGGTGACGGAGGATGGCATCGCCTTCCTCGAACGCGCCCGTCGCATCCTGCGCGAGGTGTCGGAGGCGGCGACGGACCTCGCCGAACGCCGCGGGACGCTCAGCGGCCCGATGCGGATCGCGGCGCCGGTCACCTTCGGTCGGATGCATCTGGGCCCCGCGCTCTACCCGTTTCTGGCCGCGAATCCCGGGATCGAACTGACGCTCGATCTCGACGACCGTCGCGTCGATATCGCTTCCGGCGTCCATGACGGTGTCGTGCGGCACGGAACCATCGAGGATTCCCGCTTGATGGTCTGGCGCCTGGCCCCGAGCCGCCGCGTGCTGGTGGCATCGGCCGACTATCTAGCGCGTTGCGGCCTGCCTGCGACGACGACCGAGCTCGATGCGCACAAGGGCATCTTCTATACGAACCGCGGCGCATCGGATTGGCGCTTCACCACGCCGCAAGGCGCCGAGATCGTGCGCGCGCGGGTCGGGCTCAGGGTCAACAACGGCGACATGATGCGCGACGCCGCGCTTGCCGGCCTCGGCATCGCATTGTTGCCGCTCTTCATCGCCGGGCCTGATATTCGGCAGGGCCGGCTTACGGTCGTCGATGTCGGCGTCCTGCCGGCACCGGAATTCATCTACCTCGCGCATCCCGAAGGCCGGCTGCCTTCCGCGAAGCTGCGCGCGGTAGCCGCTCATCTGCGAGCCGCATTCGGCGACCGGCCCTCCTGGGAGGACGGAGTCCCTTGAAACCAGTCGGGCGCGCCATGCCGGATTGTTCGGTTTCCCTGGAAACTAGAACCACTCGGAGCAGGCTAATCCGAACACTACGACAGCTTTACCTGAAAAGAGCCACGGGGCTGAAAGCGACGGTCGCGGCGACCGCCCTCCCGATGGGTGGGATCTTGCGATGTTGAAGTTCGTTCTGGCTCTCGGAGCCCTCGCCCTCGGCGCGCCCGCGATGGCGCAGGTACCGGCTTTCCCGGCCTCTTTCACGACGCGGGCGATCGAGACCAACGGTGCAACGATCCATGTCCGGGTCGGCGGCTCCGGGCCGGCTGTCGTTCTGATCCATGGCTATGGCGAGACAGGAGACATGTGGGCGCCGATGGCGGCCGACCTCGCCCGCGATCATACCGTCGTCGTGCCCGATCTGCGCGGGCTGGGGCTCTCCTCCAAGCCACCTTCCGGCTTCGACAAGAAGACGCAGGCCGGCGATGTCGCGGGCGTCCTCGACGCGCTCAAGATCGAACGCGCCGACCTGGTGACGCATGACATCGGCAACATGGTCGGCTTCGCCTTCGCCGCGCAGCATCCGCAGCGCGTCCGTCGCTTCGCCCTGATCGACGCGCCAGTTCCCGGCGTCGGTCCCTGGGAGGAGATCCTGAAGAACCCGCTGCTCTGGCACTTCCGCTTCGGCGGCCCGGATATGGAGCGGCTGGTGGCGGGGCGCGAGCGCATCTATCTCGACCGCTTCTGGAACGAATTCTCGGCAACGCCGAGCCGCTTCACCGAGGCCTCGCGCGAGCATTACGCCAAACTTTACGCCTTGCCCGGCGCGATGCATTCCGGCTTCGCCCAGTTCGCCGCCTTCGATCAGGACGCGATCGACAACCGCACCTATCTCGCGGCCGGCGGCAAGCTCACCATGCCGATCCTGGCGATCGGCGGCGAAAAGTCGTTCGGCCCGACGATGGCGGCCGTGATGCGCGCTGCGGCGACCGACGTGACCGAAGGAATCGTGCCCGATTCAGGCCACTGGATCATGGAAGAGAACCCCGAAGCCACGACCAGGATGGTCCGCGCCTTCCTCGACAAGACGCCCTGAGGCGGACATTTCCGGCCGGCGGGTATCCGCCGGACATCGAGACGAAACCGAACAACAAGGGCAGGTCGACGCACCCGCCCTTGCCGACCGCATCGTTGGCGCCGGCCGCTGGGCCCCTAGGTCATTCCCACTCGATCGTGCCGGGCGGCTTGCTCGTCACGTCGTAGACGACGCGGTTGATGCCCTTGACCTCGTTGATGATGCGGGTCGCGGCGCGGCCAAGGAAGTTCATGTCGAAGGGGTAGAAATCCGCCGTCATGCCGTCGACCGAAGTCACGGCGCGCAGCGCGCAGACGTGATCGTAAGTGCGGTAGTCGCCCATCACGCCGACGGTGCGCACCGGCAGCAGCACGGCGAAGGCCTGCCAGATCACGTCGTAGAGGCCGGCCTTGCGGATCTCGTCGAGATAGATCGCATCCGCCCTGCGCAGGATGTCGAGCTTTTCCTTGGTGATCTCGCCCGGGCAGCGGATGGCGAGGCCCGGCCCCGGGAAGGGGTGGCGGCCGACGAAGGCCTCGGGCAGGCCGAGCTCGCGGCCGAGCACGCGAACCTCGTCCTTGAAGAGCTCGCGCAGCGGCTCGACGAGCTTCATCTTCATGCGCTCGGGCAGGCCGCCGACATTGTGGTGGCTTTTGATCGTCACCGAGGGGCCACCGGAGAAGGACACGCTCTCGATCACGTCGGGATAGAGCGTGCCCTGTGCCAGGAAATCGGCGCCGCCGATCTTGGCGGCCTCGGCATCGAAGACCTCGATGAAGAGGCGGCCGATGGTCTTGCGCTTGGCCTCGGGGTCGGCCCCGCATTTCGCCAGCTCGGAGAGGAAAAGCTCTTCCGCCTCAACATGGACGAGCGGGATGTTGTAGTGATCCCTGAACAGACGGACGACCTCTTCGGCCTCGTTCATCCGCATCAGGCCGTGATCGACGAAAACGCAGGTGAGCTGGTCGCCGATCGCCTCGTGGATCAGCACCGCCGCCACCGCCGAGTCGACGCCGCCGGAAAGGCCGCAGATGACGCGGCCGGTGCCGACCTGATCCTTGATCTTCTTCTGCATCTCGGCGCGATAGGCCGACATGCTCCAATCCGGCTTGCAGCCGCAGATATCGACGACGAAGTTGCGCAGCAGCTTGCCGCCGTCCGGAGTGTGCACCACCTCGGGGTGGAACATCGTGGTGTAAAAGCGCCGCTCTTCGTCGCTCGCCACCGCGAAGGGGGCGTTCTCCGAGGTCGCCTTGACCGAGAAGCCCTGCGGCAACTGCGTGACGCGGTCGCCATGGCTCATCCAGACGGGATAGCGCGCGCCCTTCTCCCAGACGCCGGCGAAGAGTGCCGAAGGGGCGAGGATCTCGACATCGGCGCGGCCGAACTCGGCGGCATGCCCGCCCTCGACCTTGCCGCCGAGCTGATGCGCCATGGTCTGCTGACCGTAGCAGATGCCCATCAGCGGGATGTTCGCGCTGAAGACCGCTTCAGGGGCGCGAGGGCTGCCCTCGTCCGGCACCGAGGCCGGGCCCCCGGAGAAGATCACGCCCTTGGGCTTCAGCCGCTCGAACGCTTCACTAGCCGACTGGAATGGCGCGATCTCGCAGTAGACGCCGATCTCGCGGATGCGCCGCGCGATGAGCTGCGTCACCTGCGAGCCGAAATCGATGATGAGGATGGAGTCGTGATGGGGCTGAGCGCTCGTCATCGCGTCCCGTTAATGGATCACGCGGGCGCGCGCAACGGCCGCAACCGCCTCAATCCCCGCGCCGGAGGCAGGCCAGGTAGAAACCATCCGTGCCGCTGCGTCTTGGCGAGAGCTGGAGGCCGAACTCCGTGGCAAAGCGCGCCAGCAAGGAAAAGTCGCTTTCCGCCCCCTTGAGCACATCGATCGGCGCCACGGAAGCGAAACCGGGGTGACGGCCGAGAAAGGCGCGGATCGCCTCGTCGTTCTCCTCCGGCAGGACCGAGCAGGTGATGTAGGCGATGCGGCCGCCGGGGCGAACCAGCTTCGCGGCGCGAGCCAGCACCTCGGCTTGGTCCTTGATCCGCTCGGCAAGGGCGCCGGGGCGCACGCGCCATTTCGCATCCGGATTGCGGCGCCAGGTGCCGGAGCCGGTGCAGGGCGCATCGACCAGCACGAGATCGGCCTGGCCGGCGATGTCGGCGAACGGCTCGTGGCCGCGCGAACGGGGGATGCGGACCTCGACGATGCCTGCGCCCGAGCGCGCCACGCGGTCATGCAACGGCGCGAGCCGGCGGCTGTCGAGATCGGTGGCGTAGAGGCTGCCGCGATTGGCCATGAGGGCAGCGAGCGCGAGCGTCTTGCCCCCTGCCCCGGCGCAGAGGTCGATCACGGTCTGCCCCGGCTGCGCCCCGGCGAGCAGTGTCACCAACTGCGAGCCCTCGTCCTGGATTTCGAACGCGCCGGCGAAGAAGCCGGGCTCGGTCTGGAGCGAGGGGCCACGCCCGTCATGGCCCGGCTGGAAGCGCAGCGCGTCGGGAGACCAGGCGCCCGGCTCGGGCTGGAGATGGGCGAGGTCTCCGAGCACGGCGTCGCGGCTCGCCTTGAGGCGGTTGACGCGCAGGTCGATCGGCGCGCGGGACGCCAGCGCGCGGCCTTCTGCCACCGCCGCCTCGCCGAAACCGCTCTCGACGGAGGGCCAAAGCCATTCGGGGACATCGGCGCGCACCCAATCGGGAGCGCCCTCGTCCGTAAAAGCGGTCAGAAGCGCCGTCTCGTCCGCATTCAGCGGGGCCGGAGCATGATTCTCACCCGAGAAGAGCTCGCCGATTTCCGCCAGAGGCAGGCCACGCAGGCCCGCCAGCATGCCGAGAACCAGCGCGCGAGGCTCCTCCGACGCCATCGCGTAGCCGGACGAGGCTTTGCGGCGCAGCGCGTCATAGACCAGCGAAGCGATGGCAGCGCGATCCTTGGAACCGGCGAAGCGCCGCGACAGGCCCCAATCCTTGAGCGCATCCGCCGCCGGGCGGCGGCGCTCGATGATGTCCTGCAGCACCTCGATGGCGGCGCTGATCCGGGCGGCTGGCGTCATGATGCGTCATTCCTGGCGCAGGCCGCTCCGGCCGGCGCCGCAAGGCGGTGAGTGGGTTGTGCTTCGACCAGTTCAAACATGACGCCGAGGCATGGGGGCTCCTGCGGCATGCTCTTGACGCGGTCGTTTCACAAGCGGAAAGACGATGCAACCGCATGTCGCGGTCTCTGGGGTATCCACATATGAAAAGCGCCAGCCGCATCGTCATCCTGAGCCTTGTCGCCCTCGGCCTCGCCGCCTGCGCGACCCAGCCGCAGCCGGACTTCACCCCGCCGGCTTCCAAGCGCCTCGACGCCAAGACGACCCTCGAGAACCGCCGCTGATACGGCCCGGCGCGAGAGGCAAGCCGCCAGAGTGCGGCGCCCCTGCGACGCGCCTGTTTGCAATCCAGTGAAGCCCGCATCGACCCTCACGTCGGCGCGGGTATTTTCATGCCGGCAGGCCGCGACAACTCCGTGGCCCGGGCAATCGTCAGCTGCTTGGGCCCCCCGAAGCAGAGAATCCGAATGCCGGCCTTCATGGCGTTGTCACAGCCTCTGACCTAAGTTCGCGCGTATTTCCGCGATCCGGGGTCAAACCATGAAAAAGACGTTCCTTCTCTCGACATCGCTTTTCGTCGCGCTGGCCTTGCAGCCGCTTGCGGCCATCGCCCAGCCGGCGCCCACCCTCTCCGGCCAGAAGCCTCTCGTCATCGCTCACCGCGGCGCCAGCGGCTACCTGCCCGAGCACACGCTCGAGGGCTACAAGCTCGCGATCGAACAGGGCGCGGATTTCATCGAGCCCGATCTGGTCTCGACCAAGGACGGCGTTCTGGTCGTGCGCCACGAGCCGATGCTGAGCGGCACCACCGACGTCGCCGACCGGCCGGAGTTTGCCGGCCGCAAGACCACGCGCAAGGTCGACGGCGTCGACACCGCGGACTGGTTCGCCAATGACTTCACGGCGGCCGAGATCAAGACGCTGCGCGCCAAGCAGGCCTTCGCGGACCGCGACCAGTCCCATAACGGCAAGTACCAGATCCCGACCTTCCAGGAGGTCATCGACCTCGCCAAGGCCGAGAGCGCCCGCACCGGCCGCACGATCGGCATCTATCCCGAGACCAAGCATCCGACCTATCACGCGGCTCTCGGCCTCGCCTTCGAGGACAAGCTCCTCGACATGCTCAAGGCCGCCGGCTGGACCGAGAAGACCTCGCCGGTGTTCATCCAGAGCTTCGAAACGGGCAACCTCAAATATCTGCGCAAGAAGACGCAGCTGCGTCTCGTCCAGCTCGTCGATGGCGACGGCGTCGACAAGGACGGCAAGGTCTCGCTCGCCGCGCCGTTCGACCGTCCCTACGACTTCGCCGTGCTCGGCGACAAGCGCAGCTTCCAGGACATGCTCTCCGCCGAAGGGCTCAAGGAAATCGCGACCTATGCCGACGGTGTCGGCCCCTGGAAGCCCTATCTGCTCGGCGCGAAGCAGACGATCGGGGCCGACGGCAAGCCGCAGGACCTCAACGGCGACGGCGCCATCGACGAGCGCGATCGCACGCTGATCGCGCCGACCAACGTGGTCAAGGATGCCCATGCAGCCGGCCTCCTCGTCCATAGCTGGACCTTCCGCAGCGAGCCGAAGCGGCTGGTTTCGGATTTCAAGGGAGACGCCGGGGCGGAGTACAAGGCTTATTTCGCGCTCGGCATCGACGGGCTCTTCTCGGACTTCCCCGACCAGGCCGTGAAGGCGCGCGATGGCAAATAAGCCTCCCGCGTCAGATCAACAGAAAGCCCGCGGCGTATTCCGCCGCGGGCTTTTTATCGGCTGGTCCGATCAGTCAGGCCGGACCTGCTTCTCGAAGCAACTCTGTAAGCAACTCTGGACGCAACTCAATCACAGACGCGCGTCGTGCGACGCACCATGCCGCGCGGTGTCTCCCGCTCGGTCGTGACCGTGCGGCAATCGTCGCCGCGGTAGTTCGCGCGCCGCCACTCGCGCTCGCGCGCCCGCTCATAGCGGTCGTGACGCATGTCGCGATCTATGGCCCGCTCTTGCGGCGAGCGCGTGTCGACGCTGACGCCGCCGGGGCCGACATTGATCGACTGAGCATAGGCGCCGCCCGTCATCAGAACAGCGGCGACAATAGCAGGAACAAGACGTTTCATGACGTATCCTCCGTTCCCGCAGATAACGCATCACGTAAGGAAGCGTTCCGCCGTCGGAGGTTTTTCTGCAGGGACATCCTTTGCGATGCTTCCGCGGCGCCCCGGAAAAGCGAAGGAGCGCGCCGGCAGAACCGGCGCGCTCCTGAACGTTGGAAAGCTTCTTTGACTCAGTTCAGAATCTGGTCTCAGTGCAGAATCTGGCTGAGGAAGAGCTTGGTGCGCTCGTGCTGCGGGTTCTTGAAGAACTCGTTGGGCTCGTTCATCTCGACGATCTGGCCGGCATCCATGAAGATGACGCGGTCGGCGACCTGGCGGGCGAAGCCCATCTCGTGGGTGACGCAGAGCATGGTCATGCCCTCGTCGGCCAGCGAGACCATGGTGTCGAGCACCTCCTTGACCATTTCGGGGTCGAGCGCCGAGGTCGGCTCGTCGAACAGCATGATCTTCGGGCTCATGCAGAGCGAGCGGGCGATCGCCACGCGCTGCTGCTGGCCGCCCGAGAGCTGGCCGGGGTACTTCAAGGCCTGTTCGGGGATCTTGACGCGCTTGAGATAGTGCATCGCGATCTCCTCGGCGTCCTTCTTGGGCATCTTGCGCACCCAGATCGGAGCGAGCGTCAGGTTCTCCAGGATCGTCAGATGCGGGAACAGGTTGAAGTGCTGGAAGACCATGCCGACATCGCGGCGGATCTCGTCGATCTTCTTCAGGTCGTTGGTGAGCTCCGTGCCGTCGACGATGATCTGGCCCTTCTGGTGTTCCTCCAGCCGGTTGATGCAGCGGATCATCGTCGACTTGCCCGAACCGGACGGGCCGCAGATCACCAGCTTCTCGCCGCGCGAGACCTTAAGGTTGATGTCGCGAAGAACGTGGAACTCGCCGTACCACTTGTTGACGCCGATCATCTCCACCGCCGTCGCGGTGTTGAGGGAGGTCTGCTTCAGCGCGGCGGGCCGGGCGTCGGTCATCTTGGTTTCTGCCATTGCCATGGTCGTCATTCCTCTCAACGTTTTTGGCCGGCGGCGAGGCGCTTCTCGACAGCTACCGAGTAGCGCGACATTCCCCAGCAGCAAAGAAAATAGAACATCGCGGCGAAGGCATAGCCGGTCGTCCGCGTGGTCGGCGTCGCCCAGGTCGGGTCGACGAGAGTCGCCTCGATGGTGCGCAGGAAGTCGAAGATGCCGACGATGGTCACCAGCGTCGTATCCTTGAACAGCCCGATGAAGGTGTTGACGATGCCGGGGATCACGATCCGCAGCGCCTGCGGCAGGATGATGAGGCGCATCATCTGCCAGTAGCCGAGGCCGAGCGACATCGCGCCCTCGTACTGGCCCTTGGGGATCGCCTGCAGGCCGCCGCGCACCACCTCCGCCATATAGGCGGCGGCGAAGAGCGCGACGCCGATCAGCGGCCGCAGCAACCGATCCGGAGACCATTCCTGCGGCACGAAGAGCGGCAGCATGGTGTTCGCCATGAACAGCACCGTGATCAGCGGGACGCCACGGACGAACTCGATGAAGATCACCGAGAGCAGCTGGATCGCCGGCAGCCGCGAGCGACGGCCGAGCGCCAGGAGCACACCGAGCGGCAGCGAGAACACGATGCCCACCGCCGAGATCAGGAAGGTCACCGTCATGCCGCCCCAGAGGCCGGTATCGACGCGCGGGAGGCCGACCTTGTCGGCGAGAACGGCGAGAATGCCGAACACGACGAGCGAGATCAGGATCAGCCGCTTCGGCCGATAGAAGCGCTGCCAGGCCGGCGCGGCCTCCTCTACGGCAAGCTGCCCCTCCCCGATCCAGAACTTCACCAGGCTCGGCGCGAAGGACAGGACGAGATAGACCACGGCCAGCGCGAAGCTGAGCAGGATCAGGAAGCGCAGGAAGCCCTCGGCCCGGTCACCGCCGAGCAGCAGGATGAAGGCGCTCGTCGGCAGGATGACGAAGAAGAAGAACACGCCGATCTTCTTCATCGGCGCCCGGTTCCAGAGCAGCCAGATCACGCCGAGCGCGAACATCGCGAAGACGATATTGACCCGCCAGCGCTCCGTCACCGGGTAGGAACCGTAGATGAAGTACTGCAGACGATCGCCAATATAGGCCCAGCAGGCGCCGACCGGCCGGCCGACCTTGTCCGCGAGGCAGGCGTCGCGGCTCGTGCCGGTCCAGACCGCATCGAGGAAGTAGAACCGGATCAGCCCCGGCACCGCATCGATCACCAGATAGAGGCAGAGCAGGGTCAGGATGGTGTTGAGAGGGCCCGAGAACAGGTGGGCCCTGATCCAGGCCAGGGGGCCGGCGACGGAAAGCGGCGCGGGCTCCTGTTCCAGCGTATCCCTGCGAACGAAGGCGAAGGGCGCGAGTTCGGTGGTTGCGTCGGTCATCGGTCAGCCCTCACCGTTCAACCAGCGCCATGCGCTTGTTGTAGATGTTCATGAAGAACGACGTCACCAGCGAGATCGTCAGATAGACCGCCATGGTGATCGCCACGACCTCGACCGCCTGGCCGGTCTGGTTCAGCACCGTGCCGGTGAAGACCTGCACGAGATCGGGATAGCCGATCGCCACCGCCAGCGAGGAGTTCTTGGTGAGGTTGAGGTATTGCGAGGTCAGCGGCGGGATGATGACGCGCATCGCCTGCGGGATGACGACGAGCTTCAGCGTCGGGCCGGAGCGCAGACCGAGCGCGTTGGCCGCCTCCGTCTGCCCCCTGGACACCGCCAGAATGCCGGCCCGCACCACCTCGGCGATGAAGCCACCCGTGTAGGTCGACAGGCCGATCAGGAGCGCGACGAATTCCGGATAGATCTGCATGCCGCCGGTCAGGTTGAAGCGTCCCTGCTGCGGATAGTCGAAGGTGAGCGGACGGCCCGTGATGAAGAACACGAGAAGCGGCAGCCCGACGATGAGCGCGAGCGCGACCCAGCCGTTGTGGTACTGCTTGCCGGTCTGCATCTGCTGGCGCCGCGACCAGACGAAGAAGGCGATCGCCCCGGCGATGCCGATGAAGAAGGCGATGACGACCGCCTCGAAGGCCGGGCCGAAATTCGGGCTCGGCAGGATGATGCCGCGGTTGTTGAGATAGATGCTGCCGGGCAGCGCAATCGAGTTGCGGGCATCAGGCAACGGCTTCAGCACCGCGTTGTACCAGAAGAAGAGCTGGAGCAGCAGCGGGATGTTGCGGATCACCTCGACATAGATCATCGCCAGCTTGGCGACGATCCAGTTGTTGGAAAGGCGCGCCACACCGACGAAGAAGCCGATCATGGTGGCGAGTACGATGCCGAGCGCGGCGACGAGAAGCGTGTTGAGCAGTCCGACCAGGAAGGCCTGGCCATAGGTCGAGCCACCGGATGCCGAGAACGGGATCAGCTTCTGATTGACGTCGAAACCGGCAGCGTTGTTCCAGAAGCCGAAACCGGAGGCGATCTTCTGGGCACGAAGGTTCTCGATGGCGTTGGATGCGGCCGACCAGATCAGGAAGCCGACGACCGCCAAAAGAAGGATCTGATAGACATAGCCGCGGATCTTGGGGTCGTAGAACAACGACGCCTTGCCGGGTGATACCGTTTCGGTCGGAATGCTCGACACTTGTCACGCCCTTTTTGCTTCGCTTGTTGCGGCCGGCGATCCTTCGGCGGTGCGGTTGCGCCGAGGTCGTGTTGTTGTCCGTGCCGCTATTCTTCGTGTTTCGTGCAGGAGGCGCGCCATGCGAGGGAGCGCCTCCCCGTCATTCAGGGAAGCGTCGCGCTACCGACGCAGATAGCTGCCGCCCCCGCGGCAGTCGCGATCTCTGTCCTCATGCCGCCGTACCCCTGTTCGGAGCGGGTTTGTCCCGCTCTCCCCGATTGTGCAAATCTTGAGCAGCAAATGCCGATGCGGCAAGTCCTGCTGACGTAAATTTCCAATCAGCAAATCCCGGACCAACCGCCCCGGTGGCCCTGTCCGGCGCCGTCCGCAAATTTCTGCGCCCCCGCCCTCGTCGTCAACGAACAATCCCGTCAGCGGGAGGGAGCGGCACACAGCCTGCCGGAGACCCCTTTCCTGAAGACCGTGCCGGGCGAAATGAAGCTCTCTCGCGCAAGATCTGCCGGTGCCTGCCGAGATACAGGAACGCCGCGAAACGCTTGCAGGCGGCTCGCGGCGATGGTGCAGCGGATGTCACTAAAAAACGGGGCACCGGTCAGGCCGGCGCCCCGCAAGACGTATCAGCGAACCGGTGGGGCGTATTGCAGTCCGCCCTTGGTCCAGAGCGCGTTCTGACCGCGGGCGATCTTCAGCAGCGAGCCCTGGCCGACGTTGCGCTCGAAGGATTCGCCGTAGTTGCCGACGTGCTTGACGATGCGGACAACCCAGTCCGCCGTCAGGCCGACCTGCTCGCCGAACTTGCCCTCGGTGCCGAGCAGGCGCTTGACCTCGGGGTTATCCGACTTGAGCTGCTGATCGACGTTGGCCTGGGTCACGCCCAGTTCCTCGGCGTTCAGCATGGCGAAGCCGACCCACTTCACCAGGTTGAACCATTGCGGGTCGTTGTTGCGGACGGACGGGCCGAGCGGCTCCTTGGAGATGATCTCCGGCAGGACGATGTGGTCGTCGGGGTTCGTCAGCTTCAGGCGCTCGGCATAGAGGCCCGAGGCGTCGGTAGTGAAGGCGTCGCAGCGGCCGGCGTCATAGGCCTTGATCGTCTCGTCCGCCGAGGCGAAGGCGACGACTTCGTACTTCAGGTTGTTGGCACGGAAGTAGTCGGCCAGGTTGAGTTCGGTCGTGGTGCCCTGCTGGGTGCAGACCGAGGCGCCGGAAAGCTGCAGCGCCGAGTTCACGCCGAGCTTCTTGCGGACCATGAAGCCCTGGCCGTCATAGTAGTTCGCGCTGGTGAAGAGCAGGCCGAGCGACGCGTCGCGCGTCATCGTCCAGGTCGAGTTGCGGACCAGCACATCGATCTCGCCCGACTGCAGCGCGGTGAAGCGATCCTTGGCCGAGAGCGGGATGAACTTCACCTTGTTCGGGTCGTTGAAGATTGTCGCTGCGATGGCGCGGCAGACATCGACGTCGAGCCCCTTCCAGTTGCCCTGCGCATCCGGAACGCCGAAGCCGGCGAGCCCGGTGTTGGAGCCGCAGTTGAGGGCGCCGCGCTGCTTGACCTGCGCGAGGGTCGCCTGGGCGGAGGCCCCGGTCGCGGAAACGGCCATGCCAATTCCCGCTGCGAGGGCGGCTGCTACAAACTTTTTCATCGGTACTCTCCCATTGAAGCCACGTTCCCGGCTCGCGCCGAACGCCATCCTGGTCTCGCCGCCGGCAGCGATTTCGCTGCTCGGTTCACCTTGCGGTTGCGCGGCGCCCCCGTCATCGAGTCGATTGCCAGAGCGACCCATGAGCGTCAAGCAACCGCCATACGCATGAGCCGCCCCTTGTCCACTGCATACATCACATGCGAGTTTGTGGGTCGTGGTCAAGTGCGACCGCATTCTCCCGCCTGCCGGACGTGCCGTTTCCATGAAAAAGCTGTCTTCGCCTGAATTTGCCCGCCTCGGCGAGCGGACACGCCTTGTGCTTGCCGGCCGCGACCCCGAGGACAGTTACGGCTTTGTCAATCCGCCCATCGTACGAGGCTCCACGGTCGTTTACCCGAACACGGCGGACTTCCTGGTTCGCAAGGCGCGCTACACCTACGGCACGGATGGCAGCCCGACGCTGGACGCGCTGATCGCGGCGGCCAACACGATCGAGGGCGGTGCCGGTGTGGTCGCCACCCCGTCCGGGCTTCTTGCCTGCACGCTCGCCTTCCTGACCATCCTGTCCTCCGGCGATCATGTCCTGGTGACGGACAGCGTCTACCGCCCGACGCGCATCTTCTGCGACACGTTCCTGAAGCGCATGGGCGTAGAGGTCACCTATTACGATCCGCTGATCGGCGGCGACATCGCCAAGCTCTTCAAGCCGAACACCAAGGCGGTCTGGACCGAGGCGCCGGGGTCCCAGACCTTCGAGATGCAGGATATCCCCGCCATCGTGGCGGCAGCCCATGAGCGGGACATCCTGGTCGCGTTGGACAACACCTGGGCGACGCCGCTGTTCTTCGACAGCCACAAATTCGGCGTCGACTTCTCGGTGCAGGCCGGCACGAAGTATTACGCCGCGCATTCGGACGTGCTGATCGGCACCATCTCGGCGCGGACACCGGAACAGTTCAAGAAGCTCAAGGCCGCCTGGCACCAGCTCGGGATGATCGTGGCGCCGGAAGACGCCTTCCTGACGCTGCGCGGCATGCGCACCATGGCCGTGCGGCTCAAGGAGCAGATGCCGGCCGGCATCGCCATGGCCGAATGGCTACGCGCGCGCCCCGAAGTCGCCCGTGTCCTTCACCCCGCCCTGCCGGGCGCACCGGGGCATGAAATCTGGAAGCGCGACTTCACCGGCGCGTCCTCGCTCTTCACGATCGAGCTCGAACCGGTTTCGATGACGGCGGTCGGCGCGATGCTGGACGGGCTGACGCTGTTCGGCATCGGCGCATCCTGGGGCGGCTATGAGAGCCTCGTCCTGCCCTTCGACTGCAAGGACTACCGCACCGCGACCAAGCCGGACTTCAAGGGTCCGACGATCCGCATCCATATCGGGCTGGAAGACATCGAGGATCTGAAAGCCGATCTCGATGCCGGCTTCGCGCGGTTGCGCGCCGCGGCCTGACAAACCAAGGCCGCCGGTCTCTCGGTCTCCGGCCGGCTCGTTCAGAGTCGGCCGATCTCGACATCACGCCCGAGCAGCTTGGCGAGCTGCTTGAGGCGGCCTTCGACACGGTCGCTGGCCAGAGCGGCGAGATCGTCCGGAAAGCGCAGCACCAGGCGGTTGTCGACACAGGCTGCCGGGATACGCGGCAGGATGCCGGCCATGCCGGCGGACAAGAGATAGGCGACACGGAAGATCGCCGCGATCAGCGTCGCACGGGCGAGCAGGGTCGGCTGCAGCAATGTCTTCAGGCCATCGGCAGCCGGAGAGCTTGCCTTGAGGCCGGCGTAACGATGGAAGATCGTCAGTGCCAGGAACGCCCGCCCGACATGGTCGATGCCCGTGAAATAGGCATGCGCGATCACGTTCATGCTCTGCTCGCCGCGATAGTCGGGATGGGCGCGCCAGCCGATGTCGGACAACAGGCAGACGGTCTCGATCAGCCGTCCCGACGGCTCGTCCTGCGGTAGGCCCGCGGTTTCGAGGATGCCGCTCGCCCAGGCGATCAGGTCGGCAGCATGGCGCGGATCGCGAGCCCGCAGGAGATTGTAGTCGCGCGCGGCCTGCAGCAGCGGATCGGCCACCTGTTCCGCCGGCGAAAGCTGCTCGTGCAGGAGGCCCTCGCGCACGCCCTGGGCGGAGATGACGATGTTGCGCGGCTTACCGCGCTTGATCAGTTCGTCGAGCACGAGCGCGCCATAGGCGAGCAACGGACGCCGCGCCGAGGACACCGAATCGATCGCGTCGAGGACCGACGCATCGGCCCGCTCGACCAGCTTGGCGAAATCGGCCGCATCCTTCGGCGGAATCGCATAGCCATGCATGACGTTGAGGGGGTAATTCGCGCGTCGCTGGTGCAGGGTCGCCAGCGCGCGCCAGGTCCCGCCGACGGCATAGAAGTCGCGGCCCTTCATCGCAGCGAGCTGCGGCAGCTTGTCGAGTTCGTCCCGGACGATCTTCTCGGCCGCCCGGATCGAGCCCTTCGAGCGATCGAGCAGCGCGAGGCCGCCAAGCGGCACGCTGGCGCCCTTCCCCACTGCGCCGTTCTTGACGGAAATCAGCTCAAGGCTGCCGCCGCCGAGATCGCCGACGACCCCGTCGGGGGCATCGAAACCGGAGATCACGCCGAGGCCCGAGAGAATCGCCTCGCGGCCGCCGGAGATCAGCTCGATCGGCTGGCCGACCGCCTTCTCGGCGCGAGCGATGAAGTCCGGCCCGTTCTCGGCATAGCGCGCGGCGGCCGTGGCGATGACGCGAATCTCGCCGACATGCATCGCCTCGCAGAGGATGCGAAAGCGCACGAGCGCGTGGATCGCCTTATCGATCGCATCCGCGGCGAGCCGGCCGGTCGAGGCGACCTGCCGGCCGAGCCCCGCCATCTCCTTCTCGTTGAAGACCTGCGAAGGCGCCCGCGCCAGCATCTCGTAGACGACGAGGCGGACCGAGTTCGAGCCGATATCGACGATGGCGATGGTGTCGGAGAGCGCAAGCCGCCCCGGCGCGTGCCTGAGCTCAGGCTTTACGGCCTCCCCGGCGCGTGAGGGAACGGGGACTTGAATTGGAGAGCGATTTTCCACGTCCAGACAGACTCGGGTTTGTCATGAAGTACTTATGCGCGTTGAACGGCTCTTCGTTCGCCGCCGGGACAATGCGGCGCGAGCCGCCATCGGCCAATATCGTCCAGCTCTGCTCGTTGTCGAGCAGGTTGGCCAACATAATCTGATCGAGCAACTGCTGATGCACCGTCGGGTTCAGAATCGGCGTCAGCGCCTCGACCCGGCGATCGAGGTTGCGCGGCATCAGGTCCGCCGATGAGATCGAGACCTTGGCCTTGGCCGAGGGCAGTCCGTGGCCGGCGCCGAAGGCATAGATGCGGGTGTGCTCGAGGAAGCGGCCGATGATCGACTTGACGCGGATGTTGTCCGACAGGCCGGGCACACCCGGCCGCAGGCAGCAGATGCCGCGCACGACGAAGTCGATCTCGACGCCGGCCTGGCTGGCATCATAGAGCGCGTCGATGATCTCGGGATCGACCAGCGAGTTGCACTTGCCCCAGATCGCACCCTTGCGGCCGGCCTTCACATGCGCGACCTCCTCGGCGATGTCGGCAAGCAGCCGCTGCTTCAGACCGGTCGGCGAGATGGCCATGCGCTCCAGCCCGTCGGGCTCGGCATAGCCGGTGATGAAATTGAAGACGCGCGCGACGTCCTGCGCGATCACCGGGTCGGCGGTGAAGAAAGAGACGTCGGTATAGATGCGCGCCGTGATCGGGTGATAGTTGCCGGTCGCGATATGGCAGTAGCTGACGAGCTGGCCCGCCTCGCGGCGCACGACCAGCGAGAGCTTGGCGTGGGTCTTGAGCTCGATGAAGCCGTAGACGACCTGGACGCCGGCGCGCTCCATCTCCTTGGCCCAGCGGATGTTCGCCTCTTCGTCGAAGCGGGCCTTGAGCTCGACCAGCGCGGTGACGGACTTACCGGCCTCGGCTGCTTCCGTCAGCGCCTTGACGATCGGCGAGTTCGCGGAGGTGCGGTAGAGCGTCTGCTTGATCGCGACGACGTTGGGATCGCGCGCCGCCTGCTGCAGGAACTGCACGACGACGTCGAAGCTCTCATAGGGGTGGTGGACGAGCAGGTCCTTCTGGCGGATCGCGGCGAAGCAATCGCCGCCATGCTCGCGGATGCGCTCCGGGAAGCGGGCGTTGTAAGGCTTGAACTTCAGGTCCGACCGGTCGACGCCGACGAGCTGGGAAAGCTCGTTCAGTCCGATCATGCCGTCGACCTCGACGATCTCGTCGGCATCGACCTTGAGTTCGCGCACGATCAGCCGGCGCAGATGGTCGGGCATGCCGAGCGAAAGCTCGAGTCGGATGACGACGCCGAGCCGGCGCTGCTTCAGCATCGTCTCGAAGACGCGGACGAGGTCCTCTGCCTCCTCCTCGATATCGAGATCGGAGTCGCGGATGACGCGGAAGGAGCCGGTTCCCTTGACCTCGTAGCCGGGGAAGAGCTTGCCGATGAAGAGCGAGATGGCATCCTCGAGCGTGATGAAGCGATGCAGGCCTTCGCGGGCAAGGTCGGGCAATTCGATGAAGCGGTCGATCTTGATCGGCACGCGGATCAGCGCGTCGAGCTGGCGCCCGTCGTTCTTGCGCTCCAGCGCCAGCGCGATGGTGAAGCCGAGATTGGGGATGAAGGGGAACGGGTGCGCCGGGTCGATCGCCAGCGGCGTCAGCACCGGGAAGACGTAGTTGAGGAAGTAGTCCTCCAGCCAGATCCGATCCTGCGAGCCGATATCGGCGGGCTGCAGCAGGTGGATGCGGTTCTCATGCAGATCGTGCCGCAGCTCGGCCCAGCGGGCCTGCTGGTCACCGGTCAGTGCGTGGACGGCCTCGCCGATCGCAACGAGCTGCTCGGCCGGGGTCAGCCCATCCTGGCTGCGGGTGACGACGCCGGCCTTGAGCTGCTCGCGCAGGCCGGAGACGCGGACCATGAAGAACTCGTCGAGATTGTTCGCCGAGATCGAGAGGAAGCGCAGCTGCTCCAGCAATGGATGGCTGCGGTTCGAGGCCTCTTCCATGACGCGGCGATTGAACTGCAGCCAGCTGAGCTCGCGATTCATGAAGCGCCCGGGCTGCTGACGCAGCGCCAGCGAGTCGGTCTCGCCGGTGAGCCGCTCCGGCTCGTCGGTCACGGTATCGAGATTCATGCGCTTCACCCGCGTCCTGGTCGCTTTTTCGCTCATGGCGCCGTTGAAGCCATTCTAGCGTGACGTTTCGATGACAGGCGACATGATTTCACGCCGAGACATGTCGGTCTTGCCCGCGATCGCTCAACCCGGCTCTTCCGGGAAGAGTTCCGCCAGCACCTCCTGCACCAGCAGGCGCGTCACCCGCCGGCCGCGCTCCAGCGCCACGCGATCGAGACGGTCGACGACCTGCCGGGCGGCGGCGAAGGAGCGCTCCATCCTCAAGGTGAGGGCTTCAATCACGGCGGTGTCGACGACGAGCTGCCGGTCGATGAAGAGCTTGACCAGGACCGCTCGCAGAAGCCCGTCATCGGGCGGCTCGATGGTGGCGCTCGGCGCCAGCCGCAGTCGTGACAGCAGGTCGGGCACGCGCAGGCCCCAAAGATCGGGCTGGCGGCGCGCCGTCAGGAGCAGCGAGCCGCCGCGCGCCTTGACCGCGTTCATCAGATGGAACAGCGCGGCCTCGTCAATCGGGCCGGCATCGCAATCCTCGATCACCAGCGCGCCGCCCGAGACCAGATGCGGCACCTTGGCCTCGCTCAATTCGACGGCGGAAAGCGTCCAGGCATGGGCGGCGCGGGCCCAGATGGCGGCGAGATGGGTCTTGCCGGCGCCTTCGGGCCCGGTCAGGCGCAGCCAGGCATCCGGCCATTGCGGCCAGCTTTCGACGAGCCCGTAGGCCGCCTCATTCGACGGGCCGACCAGAAAATCCTCGACGCCATGGCGGCTGTCGACGGGCAGGTCGAAGGCGAGTTGGCGCGGGCGCGGCGGTATGTCGGACATGATCGGATCAGAGATCGGCGTCGGCGCGCGCCCTCGTCCGGGCCGTGCGCGTCGTTTCGCTGCCATGGTAGAGCTTGCTGGCCAGATATTCCCTGAGCGCGAAGCGGCAGAGCACGCCGATGACCGCTGCAAGCGGCACCGCGAGCAGCAACCCGACGAAGCCGAACAGGGAGCCGAAGGCAAGCAGCGCGAACATCAGCCAGACCGGATGCACGCCGATCGAATCGCCGACGAATTTCGGCTGGAAGATGTTTCCTTCGAGGAACTGCCCGGCAAAGAAGACGCCGAGCGTCACCAGCGGCCAAGTCCAGTCCGGCCAGAACTGCACGATGGCGACGCCGACCGACAGCACGAGCCCGGTCAGCGAGCCGACATAGGGAATGAAGGAGAGGAAGCCCGAGATGATGCCGATCAGGGCGCCGAAATTGACGCCGATCACGCTGAGTCCGATCGCATAGAAGCTGCCGAGCAACACGCAGACCAAGGCCTGGCCGCGCAGGAAGCCGGCGATGGCCAGATCCATCTCGTGCAATAGCCCGCGAATGGTGTCGCGGTGGTCGCGCGGCAGCCAGCTGTCGACGGTCGCGACCATCCGGTCCCAGTCGACCAGCAGATAAAAGGCGATGACCGGCGTCAGTACCAGCAGCGAGAACACGCCGACGATGGCGGTGCCGCCGCTCCAGAGCGACTGAAGCAGGCCGCCGACCCATTTCGTCGCCTCGCCGACGAGGTTGCCGAGCGAGTTCTGCGCTTCCTGCTGCAGGTTTCCTCCGCCGAAACGCTCGAGCCAGGGGGCGCCCTTCTCCATCGCGAGCGCCTGGAGCTTGGCGGCATCGGCGGGCAATCTCTCGACGAGTCCGGCCAGCTGCCGTCCCAGCAGCGGCGCCAGCAGCACGAGCGCCAATACGAAGACGATCAGGAAGACGATCAGGATGACGATCGTCGCCGTCAGCCGGTTCATGCCCATCCGCTCCAGCCTGTCGGCCAGCGGATCGAGCAGATAGGCGAGGGCCAATGCTGCGATGAAGGGCAGCAGGATATCCCGCAGCACCACCAGCAGGAGGATGAAAACCAGGAGGGACCCGAGCCAAAAGCCGATCTGGCGTTGCAACGTCATCGATCAGCCTCTTTCGCGTCTCCGGCCGGCGGAAGGGGATAGATGTGCATGGAAGCCCATGGTTCCAAGCCGCGGCGGCGGGTGAAGACCGGTCAGCCCGCCATATGGCGCAGCCAGAAGGCGAGATAGGCCGTCATCGAGGCGAGCGTCAACAGAGCGACGAGAATCTCGCCAATTGTGGAGACGTGGCCGGGATCGATCCCGAAGGCGCGCGAGCCGAGCGCCAACGCCGCGAAGGCGATCTGCGCGGCCGTGTTGAGCTTGCTGACGAGCAAGGGGGCGATCGTCACCGGCCGGTCCATCAGCCAGGACAGGATCACCGCCGCCACGATCATCAGGTCGCGCGCCACGACGATGATGACCAGCCAGGTCGGAATGGCGCCGACCATGGCCAGGGTGATGTAGATCGAGACGATCAGCGCCTTGTCGGCGATCGGGTCGAGATAGGCGCCAAGCTCGCTCGCCATGCCGCAACGCTTCGCGAGGAAGCCGTCGACGGCATCGGATATGCCGGCCACAACGAAGATGATGAAGGCGCCTTCCCACTGCGCATTGACGATCATGACGATCACCACCGGCACCAGGAAGAGCCGGCCGACCGTGATCAGGTTGGGGATCGTCATTCACAACGCCCGAGCGAAACTCGACAGAGAGCGATGCTAAGGGCGCCGGCAGTGGATCGGCAAGAGCGAAAACGCCGATACGCCTTGCAAGGCGCGGCGTGCTTGCCTATCGCTCGCGCGACCACAAGGAAGGCAGAATTCAATGAGCAAGCCCGGTGCGAACGGACTGACCTATGCGCAGGCGGGTGTCGATATCGACGCCGGCAATGCCATGGTCGACGAGATCAAGCCGCTGGTGCGCGCCACGCGCCGGCCGGGCGCGGACGCCGAGATCGGCGGCTTCGGCGGGCTGTTCGATCTCAAGGCCGCCGGCTTCAACGATCCCATCCTCGTCGCCGCCAATGACGGCGTCGGCACCAAGGTGAAGATCGCGATCGAGAGCGGGCTGCATTCGACGATCGGCATCGACCTCGTCGCGATGTGCGTCAACGACCTGATCGTGCAGGGCGCCGAGCCCCTGCTCTTCCTCGACTATTACGCCACCGGCAAGCTCGATCCCAAGGTCGGCGTCGAGATCGTGCGCGGCATCGCCGATGGCTGCCGCCAGGCCGGCTGCGCGCTGATCGGCGGCGAGACCGCCGAGATGCCCGGCATGTACGCCGAGAAGGACTACGACCTCGCCGGTTTCGCGGTTGGCGCCGCCGAGCGCGGCACCTTGCTGCCGCGCGGGGACCTGAAGCCCGGCGATGTGGTGTTCGGCCTGCCCTCCTCCGGCGTGCACTCCAACGGCTATTCGCTGGTGCGCCGCATCGTCCAGCTCAGCGGCCTCGCCTGGGAGGCGCCCGCCCCCTTCGCGCCGGAAAAGACCCTGGCCGAAGCCCTGCTGGAGCCGACCCGCATTTATGTGAAGCCCTTGCTTCAGGCGCTGAAGGCAACCGAGGGCATCAAGGCGCTGGCGCATATCACCGGCGGCGGCTTCCCTGATAACATCCCGCGCGTGCTGCCCGAGGGGCTCGGCGTCGCGCTCGACCTGCCCGCGATCCCCGTACCGCCCGTCTTCGGCTGGCTCGCACGGATCGGCGGCGTCGTCGAGCGCGAGATGCTGCGCACCTTCAACTGCGGCATCGGCATGATCGTGGCAGCCGATGCGGCCAAGGCCGACGAGGTTTTCGCCGCGCTGAAGGCGGCCGGCGAAGCTCCGGTCAAGCTCGGCGAGATCGTCCCGGTCTCGGGCGGCGAGGAGCAGGTCAGTTATCGCGGCAAGCTCTCGCTGTGAGCCCAAAGCCTGCCCGCATGCGCGTCGGAGTGCTGATCTCCGGGCGCGGCTCCAACATGGTCTCGCTGGCGGAGGCGGCGCAGTCGCCGGACTATCCGGCCGAGATCGCGCTCGTCATCTCCAACATCCCGGATGTCCTTGGGCTGGAACGGGCGCGGGGCTTCGGCATCGCCACTGCGACGGTCGACCACAAAACGTTCGGCAAAGACCGCGAGGCGTTCGAGCGCGCGATGGACGAGCTGCTGCGCGTCAACCAGATCGAGCTCATCGTGCTCGCCGGTTTCATGCGCATCCTGACCCCCTGGTTCGTGAAGCGCTGGGAAGGGCGGGTGATCAACATCCACCCCTCCCTGCTGCCGCTGTTCAAGGGCACGCATACCCACCGGCAGGCGCTTGAAGCCGGCGTCGTCGAGCATGGCTGTTCGGCGCATTTCGTCGTGCCCGACCTCGATGCCGGGCCTGTGATCCTACAGGCGAAGGTGCCGGTTCTGCCTGGCGACGACGAAGACAAGCTGGCACAGCGCGTCCTCGTCGAGGAACACAAGCTCTATCCGGCGGCGCTGGCCGAGGTCGCCTCCGGCCGGGCGAGACTCGCGGGGGATGCCGTCATCCGAGCCTGATCGTCCTCAGGCCGCTTCGCACCGAGCGGAAGCTCGCCGCCGCCCTCGCGCTTGCAGCGCTCCCATTCCTCGCGGGTCTTCTCCTCTTCCTTCTGCCAGCGGCGGAAAAGATCGGCACGGCGGGCGGGATAACGCTCTTCCAGCGCGGTGAGCCCGGTCATGCGGTCGGTGCGGAAATGGCGGAAGGCCTGCCTGAGCTCGCACCAGGCGATGACGATGCGCACGCGCTCGTAGAAGGTCATGCCGATCGGCCAGATCATGCGCTGAGTCGCATGGCCGCTCTCGTCGCTGTACTCGATCGAAAGCTTGCGGCCATTGCGGATGGCGGCGCGCACGGCGGCGACATCGACCTGATCGGACGGCACATCGCCGGGATAAGAAGCGGCGAACAGCGCGCCGTCGAGCAGGATCGGCCGGAGATGCGGCGGTAACACGGCCGCGACCTTGCTGACCACATCCTCCGCCGCACGCGCCAAAACCGGGTCGGCGCGTTCGCTCAGCCAGCGCATGCCGACCAGCACCGCCTCGATCTCGTCGGGCGAGAGCATCAGCGGCGGCAGGTCAAAGCCGGCGTCGAGCACATAGCCGATGCCGGCCTCGCCGCGCACAGGCACGCCCTGGCGCACGAGCGCGCCGATGTCGCGGTAGACCGTGCGCACGGAGACGTCGAGCTCGGAGGCCAGCGTCTCGGCGGTAACGGGGCGCCTGCGTCGCCGCAGGCTCTGGATCATGTCGAGCAATCGTTCGGCGCGCTGCACGGCGTCGTCTCCCCACTCGTCTCCGGTCCAATGCCCGTTCCGTTCGACCGGAGCGATCGAACGGATGACGGCTTTGACCTGCGGCAAGATGGCTCAGCCGCGCTGACAGCTTCTGTCAGGAGTCTGTCAGCAGCAAGGCGAGGTGGGAAGAATACGAACGCGCCAGTGCGCCGGCGTGTCGATCAGCTCAGAACGGGCGCTTGAGCTTGCACTGGTCGATGAAGCGGAGGCCCTTTTCGCGGGCCGTATCGTTGAAGTAGCCGGTGTCACGGAACGCCTGGATCTCATCCTTGGTCATGGCGTTGACAGTGCCCTTGGCGTAGCAGCTGCAGGGCGTGTGCACGGCCTCGCGCGTCGTGCCGAGGAGCTGCGACTGCGTGACAAGGCAGGCGTCGAAGGCGCGCAGCTGGATCATGTAGGGGGTCAGGTTCTTCGCCGTCGGATCGGGAGCCGGCAGCGTCGTGGAGCTGCTCGCGGCATAGGCCGAAACGCTCGCCAGGATCGATAGTCCACCGGCCAGCACGACCGCACCCATCCGCCGCATCATCATGATTCCGCCTGCTCTTCGAGAATGGGGCACATCGAAGACCACATGCTGCGCCCGTTTCCCGGCATGGTCATAGAGCTAGCTCAACGTCAAGAGGATGCGTGTTCGCTCATCGCTGTTTTCAGGGACAGTGCTTCCGCTGCGACGCTCTCCGGCTCGTCGCAGCCCATATGCCGGGCGCCAGAGTCGATCCCGAGTCCCGCTTCGTCGATCACCGGAGCCCGGTCCGCCAGCTCGAGAAACACGGCGGCGCAAAGCAGCCAGACAACCGCCACTTCCATGATCATCGCCGCCTCCTGCGACCCTGTCGATCGGAGCCTTCCGCTCCCTGGGACACATTCTGGCCACCATCGATTAACGGGCGGTTCCCGGTGCCCGCCGGCGCCAGCCTCCGGCACGGCCACGGCGGCTGCGATCAAGCCCGGCTAACGCCAAGAAAAAGCTCTGAAGTCACAACACATTGATATTCCTGAGATAACGAAAAACTCACCTTAACCGCGCATTAATCCCCTTCCCTCAGATTGCCTCCATTCAAATCCATCGGGCGCGCTGTCGCGTCGGAGTTCTGGACTATGCGTTGCGTTGCGTATCTGGCGGGTCTGGCGACCTGCTTCTTCCTCTCGCTGCCTGGCCAAGCCCAGGCGCAGTCGAAAGACTACTCCACCCTGACCTCGCCCCAATCGGCGCAGAACTGGTATGTGACGCTTGGTGCAGGCGTGCGCTATCAGCCCGACTACACCGGCTCGGACGATTACGTGTTCCGCGCGCGCCCCATCATCTCGCTGGGCAAGGGCCTGAAGAGCACATGGTGGAGCGCCGAGGACGACGCGATGCTGAGCATCGGCGTCTTCTCCGGCCAGGGCTGGCGCATCGGCTTCTCCGGCGACCTGCTCTGGAAGCGCAGCGCCAAGGTCAATCCGTTGCTCGTCGCCGTGCCCGCGACCAAGTTCGGCGCCGAGGCCGGCGCCTTCGCCGAATTCTATCCGACGTCCTGGCTGCGAGGCCGGGTCGACCTGCGCCGCGGCATCGTCGCGCATGACGGCGTCGTCGCCGACCTCAAGCTCGATGCCTTCACCAATATGGGCCCGTGGACTCTCGGTGTCGGCCCGCGCATGCGGATCGCCTCGGCGGACTATGTCCGGACCTATTTCGGCACCTATGGAGCCCAGCCCGGTACCGGCGGCCTGCTGCAGCGCTTCAACACCGGCGTCCATACGGTCGGCGCCCTGGCGCAGATCACCTATCACTGGTCGGATCAGCTCAAGACCACGGCCTATGTCGAGTACAAGCACCTCGTCGGCGACGCGACCCGCTCGGCCATCGTCAGGCCGTTCGGCTCGCGCGACTCGCTCACCATCGGCCTCTCGGCGAGCTACTCCTTCGATACCGGGTCGAGCTATTCTCTAGGGCTCTGAGGACAACGGCATCGTGGCCGGGCTTGCCCGGCCGCGGACAGAAGCCCGAAAAGAAAAAAAGGCGGACCGGGAAACCGGTCCGCCTTTTCTGCTTGTCAGGAAGCGGCTGCGATCAGCCGACGATCTCGTTGCCCGCGAAGAACTGGGCGATCTCGATGGCCGCGGTCTCCGGCGCGTCCGAGCCGTGCACGGTGTTCTCGCCGACCGACTCGGCGAAGAGCTTGCGGATGGTGCCCTCGGCGGCGTTGGCCGGGTTGGTGGCGCCCATCACGTCACGATACGCGGCGATCGCGTTCTCGCCTTCCAGCACCTGCACGACCACGGGGCCGGAGGTCATGAAGTCGACGAGCTCGCCGAAGAAGGGACGCGCCGAGTGGACGGCATAGAAGGTCTCGGCCTGAGCCTTGGTCATCTGGATGCGCTTCTGAGCGACGATGCGCAGGCCGGCCTTCTCGATGACCGCGTTGACCGCGCCAGTGAGATTGCGCTTCGTCGCATCGGGCTTGAGAATGGAGAAGGTACGCTGAACAGCCATCGAAAAATCCTAGGGTACGAAAAGGGAATTGCGGCGCGCTTATAGCCGCCGCTTTCGTCCCTCACAAGGCAGGGGAACGGTCCGGCTCGTCCGCAATCCGCAAGCCCGCGGATCATTTTCGTGCTAGGATCGCGCCTGGAGAACAAGGGAGGCGATCCATGGGTATCGTCGCGATTGTATTCCTGGCCTGTCTGGCGTCGCTCTGCGAATTGCTTCTGGTGACGGCCGACGGCATCACCAAGGACCGCAGGGGCAACATGCCCCCGCCTTCGGGCGGTATCGGAGCGTTCTGAACCGCGCGTACAAGCGCGGCGTCGGGATATCCGAACGTGGCCCTCTCAGTGCCGCGTGAGGAAAGCGCGTGCTTCGCGCAGTGCCTCGGCGATCTCGTCCCGGCTCATCTCAAGCGCGAGCTCCTGACGATGGGCCGCTGCCCGGGCGCAACCGCGGGCAAAGGCGACGTTGAACCATTTCTGCGCCGCGACGAGGTCAACGACCCCTGCCCGCCCCGAAGCATGCATCAGCCCGAGTTCGCAATAGGCCTCGGCCGACACCTCAGCCGGGATCACCAGCGAAGCGGGAACAGCGCTCATCTCCATACGTGCCATGACACCACCCTCTTTTTCGTTGTCCCGGCCACCCGTCCAAGGCCCCGGTCGATGGATGCGAGAGTGAGCTCGACCTTTAAAATGCGCGCTAAATTTTGCGGTGAATCGAGTCTCAACGAGGCGTAATCGTCCGGTTAAAGTAACCAAGGATTCACTTCAGAATTCCGAAAATACAAGCGATTTCAACCGGATGCCGAAGCGCCTTCGCACGCACCGTTGAGATTGGATTCACCTTGCGCAACGGACGGGCCGCAACCTCTTCCCTTGCGGCACCTTGAGCTGCGCCTAAACCCCGATATAGTTCATATCTGAACCATGCAGGCATAGCGGGTCGGACAAGGAGGATCGGATGAAGAACGGGATCGGATCTAGGCTCGCGGCGCTGGCGGCGCTCGGCATGCTGGCGAGCGTCGCGACAGCGGCGGCGCAGGAAGTGGCAGGCGTCTGGGAGCGCGACACGGGCGCCTCGCGAGTGCGCTTCACCAAATGCGGCGAGGCGCTTTGCGGCACGATCTCCTGGCTCAAGGAGCAGAACGGGCCGGCCAAGGTCGGCCAGCGCATATTCTACGACATGAAGCCCGACGGCGATGGCAAATGGGCCGGCAGCGCCTTCAACCCGGAAGACGGCAAGACCTATTCGGGAACGATGAAGCTCTCCGGCAGCACGCTGACCACCGCTGGCTGCGTGATGGGCGGGCTGATCTGCCGCTCGGTCAAGTGGACGCGGTCGAACTGAGGTTCTCACGTCCTAGGCGGGGAAACGTCATCCTCGGGCGAAGCGAAGCGCAGACCCGAGGATCTCTTTTCGAGAGATGCCCGGGTCAAGCCCGGGCATGACGATTTACGTTCAGCGGGCCTTCTGGCCGAAGAGGACCGCCTTTTCCTCGGGCGTGCTGATGCCGGCGGGGTTGCGCAACTCCTCCGCCGCCTTCAGCCCGCGCTGGACCGCCGGGCGCGCCTGCATCGTCTCCAGCCAGCGCGCGACATTAGGGAACTGCCTGATGTCCTGGCCCTGCCGCTCCCAGCCGCGTGCCCAGCCGATGCAGGCCATGTCGGCGATGGAATACTCGCCGCAGATATAATCGCGGCCTTCGAGGCGCTTGTTCAGCACGCCGTAGAGGCGGTTGGCCTCGTTGGTGTAGCGGTCGATGGCGTAGGCCACCTTCTCCGGCGCGTAGATGCGGAAGTGATGGGTCTGGCCGAGCATTGGGCCGAAGCCTCCCATCTGCCAGAACAGCCATTCGTCGACGGCGACACGGCCACGCTCGTCCTTCGGGTAGAACTTGCCCGTCTTGCGGCCGAGATACTGCAGGATGGCGCCGGATTCGAAGACCGAGATCGGCTTGCCGTCCGGCCCGTCGGGATCGACGATCGCCGGCATGCGGTTGTTCGGGGATATCGCGAGGAATTCCGGCTTGAACTGGTCGCCCTTGCCGATGTTCACCGGCACAATGGTGTAGGGCAGCCCGCACTCCTCGAGCATGATGGAGATTTTCCAGCCGTTCGGCGTTGGCCAGTAATAGAGGTCGATCGGCTTGGCGGCAGCTTCGGACATCAGTCTCTTCCTTCCTGGCGTGAGGCCTCGGCGCGAAACGTAAGGAGCCCGCCGAAGCGCCGGAAGAGGCACGAGCCCGCCCTCAGCGCGACCTCGCCATGCCGCTGGAGCATCGGCCCGACAAGTGGAATGCGGTTTTCGCAAAAGCCGATGCAAGATCAAAGCTCAGGGCGAGACGACCTTCTTGAAGCCCTCATGGCTCTGGTCGAAGCCGAGATTTCGGTAGAAGCGATGGGCGTCGGGCCTCGCCTTGTTCGACGTGAGCTCGACGAGACCTACCCCTCTCGCCGCAGCGTAGGCGAGAGCATGGCGCATCATCACGCCACCGATGCCCAGGCCTCGGCACTCGGGCGCAACATGCACGCTCTCGATCTTGGCGCGAACACGCCCGCGCTCGGCGAGCCCCGGCAGCAGCGAGATCTGATAGGTGCCGACAACGACTCCGCCGCGCTCGGCGACGATCAGGCTGCAATAGGGATTGGCTTTCATCGCCTTGAACGCATCGCGATAGGCTGGATGCAGCGCTTCGGCGGCAATCGCCTCAGGAGTGCGCGTCTGCGTCGGCGCCCCGTGCAGGATCAGTGTGGCGATCCGCGGCACATCGTCTGCCGCGGCTTCGCGAATGAGGATGTCGGATGCGTCGACGGCATTCTGTTTCATTGCGCTTTGTCTCCGAGGCCGAGCGGCCTTCACTCTGCGAAGAGGCGCTTGGCCATCAGCAGCGTGTTCGGTGTGTCGTCGCGTCCGTCGAAGCGGGCCTGTCGCTGCAGGAAGAAGCCCATGCGCTCGTAGAAGGCGATCGCCAGCTCGTTCTGGCTCTCGACCTCGAGCCGGGCAACGGGCGCCTTCGGGAAACAGGCGAGCGCGATCTGCAGCAGCGTGCGGCCGATGCCGACGCCCTGCCAGGCCGGCAGCACGTAGAGCCGCGTCAGCAGCGCCGCGCCATCGCGCTCCGGCCGGGCCGAGGCAGTCGCAACGATATCCTCGCCGATCAGAGCGACGAGGAATACGCCCTCTTCGCGGCCGAGCTGGCTGCGCAGGTTTTCCGGCGAATGCCAGGCATTGGTGATCTCGGCGACCCGCTGCCAGCCGTAGACGCCGTCATAGGTGGCGTGCCAGGTCTCGACCAAAAGCGCCCTCACCGCCAGAATATCGGCGGCTTCAGCGTCGCGGATGACGAGACCTGCGGGCGTCATCCCAATCGTCCAGCTTGCACAAGAAACACCGCCGTCATCCTGGGCTTGACCCGGGATCCATGCCGGCACGCTCCCGTTGAAGGTTCAGGCATGGATCCCGGATCTCCGCTTCGCTACATCCGGGATGACAGCATGTTTGATCACTCGATGCCGAGCTTCTTCTTCAGGATCTCGTTGAGCGCCTGCGGGTTGGCCTTGCCGCCCGAGGCCTTCATCGCCTGGCCGACGAACCAGCCCAGCATGGTCGGCTTGGCCTTGACCTGCTCGACCTTGTCAGGGTTCGCCGCGATGATCTCGTCGACGGCCTTCTCGATCGCGCCGGTGTCGGTGACCTGCTTCATGCCGCGGGTCTCGACGATCTCGCGCGGGTCGCCGCCTTCGGTCCAGACGATCTCGAACAGGTCCTTGGCGATCTTGCCGGAAATGACCCCCTCGCCGATCAGGTCGACGAGCCCGCCGAGCTGGGCAGCCGAGACCGGAGAAGTGGTGACGTCCTGGCCTTCCTTGTTGAGGCGGCCGAACAGCTCGTTGATCACCCAATTGGCGGCGGCCTTGCCGTCCCGGCCCTTGGCGACCGCTTCGAAGTAGTCGGCCTGATCGCGCTCGGCGACCAGAACCGAGGCGTCGTAGGGCGACAACCCGTATTCGGCGATGAAGCGCGCCTTCTTCGCGTCCGGCAGTTCCGGCAGCGCGCCCCTGAGCGACTCGACGAAGGCGTCGTCGAATTCGAGCGGCAGCAGGTCCGGATCGGGGAAGTAGCGGTAGTCATGCGCCTCTTCCTTCGAGCGCATCGAGCGCGTCTCGCCCTTGCCGGGATCGTAGAGGCGCGTTTCCTGGTCGATGGTGCCGCCATCCTCGATGATACCGATCTGGCGGCGCGCCTCGGTCTCGACCGCCTGCCCGATGAAGCGGATCGAGTTGACGTTCTTGATCTCGCAGCGCGTGCCGAGGGCGCCGCCGGGCTTACGAACGGAGACGTTCACATCGGCGCGCAAATTGCCCTTCTCCATGTCGCCGTCGCAGGTGCCGAGATAGCGCAGGATGGTGCGCAGCTTCGAGACATAGGCCTTCGCCTCGTCCGCCGAGCGCAGGTCCGGCTTCGAGACGATTTCCATCAGCGCCACGCCGGAGCGGTTGAGATCGACGAAGCTCATGGTCGGGTGCTGGTCGTGGATCGACTTGCCGGCGTCCTGCTCGAGATGCAGCCGCTCGATGCCCACCGTGATCTGCTCGGTCGGCGAGAGATCGACGACGATCTCGCCTTCGCCCACGATCGGGCTCTTGTACTGGCTGATCTGGTAGCCCTGCGGCAGATCGGGATAGAAGTAGTTCTTGCGATCGAAGACCGAACGGTTGTTGATCTGCGCGCTCAGACCGAGCCCCGTGCGCACGGCCTGGCGGATACATTCGGCGTTGATGACGGGCAGCATGCCGGGCATGGCCGCATCGACGAGGCTGACATGCTCGTTGGGCTCGGCGCCGAAGCCGGTCGAGGCGCCGGAGAACAGCTTGGCATTGGAGGTGACCTGGGCATGGATTTCCATGCCGACGACGATCTCCCAATCGCCGGTCGCGCCCTTGATCAGCTTCTTCGGGTCGGCGGGGCGGGCATGCGCATTCATCTGAAATCTTCCGGCTCGAATGGTCGCCTACGCGTTACGATGTCAGCGGGCGTGCGGCAAGCGTCGTTGCCTCGATCCGCCGCATCAAACCGCCCCGTCATGGTGCAGCGCCGTTGCGCTCCTGCAACCAGATGGCGGGAATATGACTTATATGACGCAATATTGCGCTCTATGATGGGTGATGGTTCTTGACATTCGTCACTCCCCATCCCTTTTTGCGGCACAGACCGGAAAACCCGCTATGTTGCGCCGGTCCGCCACACGGAGTTCCGTCATGCCACGCAGCCGTTTCATCGGCCTGGTGTTCACCGCTATTGCCACGTCGACCGGCTTCACCGCACTCGACGCCGCTGCCCAGGGAGCGCCGCCTGCCCCACCGGTTCAGGTCGCCAGCCCGCTCGCCAAGCGCATCACCAACTGGGATGAGTATACCGGCCGCTTCGAAGCGAGCGAGCAGGTCGAGGTGCGCGCCCGCGTCTCCGGCTTCATCGACAGCGTGCACTTCCCGGACGGCTCGATCGTCCAGAAGGGCGACCTGCTCTTTACCATCGATCAGCGGCCTTACAAACTGGCTGTCGACGTTGCCCGTGCCGAGGTCGCCCGCTCGAAGGCCCAGGTCGAGCTCTCCCAGAACGAGGTCGACCGCGCCGAGGGCCTGACCCAGAACCGCACGATCACGGCTCGCGACGTCGACCAGCGCCGCGCGAACCTCAACAGCGCGATCGGATCGCTGCAGGGCGCCGAGGCCAATCTCAAGAACGCCGAGCTCAATCTCGAATGGACCGAGGTGCGCGCGCCGCTCTCCGGCCGCATCTCGAACCGCCGCGTCGATCCGGGCAACCTGATCGCCGGCGGGCAGTCGGGGGCGACGCTGCTGACGACCATCGTCGCGGTGGCTCCGATCTACTTCACCTTCGACGTCTCGGAAGCCGACTTCCTGCGGTACAACCGCATGGCCAATCTGCGCGACACGACCAGCAAGGACACCGGGACACCGGTCGAGGTGCGGCTTTCCGACGAGACCAAATGGGGTCGCCGCGGCAAGGTCAACTTCCTCGACAACGCCCTGAACGCCCGTTCGGCGACGATCCGCGGCCGCGCCGTGTTCGACAACAAGGACCAGTTCCTGACGCCCGGCGTGTTCGGCCGCCTGCGCTTCTTCGCCGGCGAATCCGACGCGCTGCTGGTGCCCGACACGGTCATCGCCTCGGACCAGGCGAGCAAGGTCGTCCTGACGGTCGGCCCTGAGAACAAGGTCGTGCCGAAGCCAGTCGTGCTCGGGCCGATCAGCGAGGGCTTGAGGGTGATCCGCTCCGGCCTGACGGTCGAGGACAAGGTGATCATCGGCGGCAACGCCAATCCCATGGTCCGCCCCGGTGTCGCCGTCACGCCGCAGCCCGGCGAGATCAAGGTCGCGACGACGAACTGAGCGACCGCCTCCAAGATTGAAACATGGGCGCCTGCGGGCGCCCACCCGCCTTTTCCGGACAGGACATTTCCATGTTCCGCTTCGCCCATTTCTTCATCGACCGGCCGATCTTCGCCACCGTGCTCTCGGTGCTGCTGACGATCGCCGGTGCCATTGCCCAGCGCTCGCTGCCGATCTCCGAGTATCCCGAGATCGCGCCGCCGACCGTCTCGATCACCGCGACCTATCCAGGCGCCTCGGCCGAGGTCGTCGCCGCCACGGTGGCGACGCCGATCGAGCAGGAGGTCAACGGCGTCGACGACATGCTCTACATCACCTCGCAGTCGACCGGCGACGGGCGGGTGACGATCAACGTCGTGTTCAAGGCCGGCGTCGACATCGACCAGGCGCAGGTGCTGGTGCAGAACCGCGTCTCGCAGGCCGAGCCGCGCCTGCCGCAGGAGGTTCGCCAGCTCGGCCTGCAGACGCGCAAGGCCTCGCCCGACTTCCTGATGGTCATCAACATGATCTCGCCGGACGGGTCGCGCGACGCGCAGTACATCTCCAACTACGCCTCGCTCTATGTGAAGGACGTGCTCACCCGCGTCGACGGCGTCGGCGACGTGCAGGTCTTCGGCGCGCGCGACTTCTCGATGCGCATCTGGCTCGATCCGGCCAAGGTCTCGTCGCGCAACCTGACGGCGGGCGACGTCGTCGCCGCGCTCCGGGCCGCGAACGTGCAGGTGGCCGCAGGCGCGCTGAACCAGCCGCCGGCGAAGTCGGACGAGGCCTTCCAGCTCTCGGTCAACACGCTCGGCCGCCTAACGGATGTCTCCGAGTTCGAGAACATCGTCGTGCGTGCCGACGCCGATGGCGGCACGATCCGCGTGCGCGACATCGCCCGCGTCGAGCTCGGCTCGCAGGATTACACCTCCAACGCCTATCTCGATAACAAGAACACCGTCGCCATCGCCGTCTTCCAGCGGCCAGGTTCGAACGCGCTCGCGACCTCAGACTCGCTGATCTCGACGATGAACACGATGGCCAAGCAGTTCCCGGCCGGCCTCGAGCACCGCATCATCTACAACCCGACCGAGTTCATCGGGGAATCCGTCGACGCCGTGGTTCACACCCTGCTCGAGGCGGTGGCGCTCGTCGTCGTCGTGGTGATCCTGTTCCTGCAGACCTGGCGCGCCGCGATCATCCCGATTGTCGCGATCCCGGTCTCGCTGGTCGGCACGTTCCTCGTGATGAGCGCGGTCGGAATCTCCTTCAACACGATCTCGCTGCTCGCGCTCGTCCTGGCGATCGGCATCGTCGTCGACGACGCGATCGTGGTCGTGGAGAACGTCGAGCGCTATCTGGCCGAGGGCATGTCGCCGAAGGAAGCGGCGCACAAGACGATGGACGAGGTCGGCGGCGCGCTGCTGGCGATCGCGCTCGTGCTCTGCGCGGTGTTCATCCCGACTGCCTTCATCAGCGGCCTGCAGGGCACCTTCTACCAGCAGTTCGCGGTCACGATCGCAGCCTCGACGGCGATCTCCTGCTTCGTCTCGCTGACGCTGTCGCCGGCCATGTCGGCGGTGCTGCTGAAGCCGCACAAGAAGCATGACGAGAACGAGCAGCACGGATTCTTCTACAAGCTGGGCGCGCCGATCCGCTGGTTCTTCCACTACTTCAATGCGGGCTTCGACTGGCTCTCGCGGACCTATGGACGCATCACCTCCCGGCTCATCCGCATCGCGGTGATCCTGCTGATCGTCTATTCAGGCCTGATCGCCGCGACCGTCTGGGACATCCGCAGGACCCCCACCGGCCTCGTGCCGCAGCTCGACCGCGGCTACTTCATCGTCGCGATGCAGCTGCCGCCGGGCGCCTCGCTCCAGCGCACCGACGCGGTGCTGCGCAGGGCCAACGAACTGCTGCAGTCGCGGCCGGGCGTCGCCCACACCGTGGCCTTCGCCGGCCTCGACGGCGCGACCTTCACGATCGCGCCGAATGCCGGCGTCGCCTTCGTCACGCTCGCTCCGTTCAAGGATCGCGAGAAGGCGGGACTGACCTCCGCCGGCATCCTGAACGATCTGCGCCAGCAGATGTTCTCGATTCCCGAGGCCTTCGCTCTGGTGATCGAGCCGCCGGCCATTCCCGGCATCGGCACAGGCGGCGGCCTCAAGGGCTATGTGCAGGACCGCAGCGGCCGCGGGCTCCCCGCGCTGGAAGGCGCGGCCTGGATCGTCGCCGGCTCGGCCGGACAGGTGCAGGGCATCCAGCAGCCCTTCACCCTGTTCTCGACCAAGACGCCGCAGATCTATGCCGATATCGACCGCACCAAGGCGGAGATGCTCGGCGTGCCGATCACGCGCATCTTCGAGACGCTGTCGGTCTATATGGGCTCGGCCTATATCAACGACTTCAACCTGCTGGGCCGCACCTTCCGCGTCACCGCGCAGGCCGACAATCCCTTCCGTCTCACGACGCGCGACGTCGCCGGTCTCAAGACCCGCAACGCGGATGGCGAGATGGTGCCGATCGGCTCGGTCGCCTCCTTCCAGGACACGACCGGCGCCTATCGCGTGCCGCGCTACAACCTCTATCCGGCGGCCGAGGTGCAGCTCTCGATGGCGCACGGCTTCTCGACCGGACAGGGCATCGCGGCAGTCGAGAAGATCGCGGCGGAGCGGCTGCCGGCCGGCTTCGGCTTCGAGTGGACCGAGATCGCGCTGCAGGAGAAGCTCGCCGGCAACACCGCGATCGTCGCCTTCGGGCTAGCGGTGGTGTTCGTCTTCCTGCTGCTGGCGGCGCTTTACGAAAGCTGGCTCCTGCCGCTCTCGGTCATCCTGATCGTGCCGATGTGTATCCTGGCCGCGATGTTCGGGGTGAACTACGCCGGGCTCGACCGGAACATCCTCGTCGATATCGGCCTCGTCGTGCTCGTCGGCCTCGCCGCCAAGAACGCGATCCTGATCGTCGAGTTCGCCAAGCAGGCGGAGGAGGAAGGCATGCACCGTCGCGACGCGGCGATCGCAGCCGCCCGCACCCGTCTGCGGCCGATCCTGATGACCTCGATGGCCTTCATCCTCGGCGTGCTGCCGCTGACCATCTCGGTCGGCGCCGGTGCCGAGATGCGCCAGGCGATGGGCATCGCGGTGTTCTCCGGCATGCTGGGCGTGACGATCTTCGGCCTGATCTTCACGCCGGTGTTCTACGTGATGGTGCGCTGGCTGGCCGATCTGCGCGGGAGCAAGCGCAAGGTCGCAGCGCAGGTGCCGCAGCAGCCGAGCGGCGCGCACTGACCGCTCGGCCGTCTTTCCGGGGCTTCGCGACAGCGAAGAGCCCGGAATCCATGAACACCGCAGAAATGGAAAAGGGGCTGCACCGTCGCAGCCCCTTTTTTTGATTCTCGCGGCTATGGGTTCCGGGCTCGGACCTGCGGTCCGCCCCGGAATGACAAGGGAGGAGCTACTCCCTCAGCCCCACCAGCGCTCGGAAACCGGGAAGCGGCCTGCCGCTTCCTCGATGACCTGCCCGAGCGAGAACAGCGTCTCCTCGTCAAAGGGGCGGCCGATGAGCTGCAGGCCGAGCGGCAGGCCCTGGGCGTCCAGCCCCGCCGGAACAGCGATGCCGGGAAGGCCCGCCATGTTCACCGTCACCGTGAAGACGTCGTTGAGATACATCTCGACCGGATCGGCCGAGCCCTTCTCGCCGATGCCGAAGGCGGCGGAGGGGGTGGCGGGCGTCAGCACGGCGTCGATCCCGGCCGCATAAGCCTCGTCGAAATCGCGCTTGATCAGGGTGCGAACCTTCTGGGCGCGTAGGTAATAGGCGTCGTAATAGCCGGCCGAGAGGACGTAGGTGCCGATCATGATGCGGCGCTTGACCTCGGCGCCAAAGCCGGCGGCGCGGGTCTTCTCGTACATCTCGACGATGTCCTTACCCTGCTCGCGCAGGCCATAGCGGACGCCGTCATAGCGGGCGAGGTTGGACGACGCCTCGGCCGGCGCGACGATGTAATAGGCCGGCAGAGCGTATTTGGTGTGCGGCAGCGAGATCTCGACGATCTCGGCGCCAGCGGCCTTCAGCCAGTCGATGCCCTTCTGCCAGAGCGCGTCGATCTCGGGGTTCAGACCCTCCAGCCGGTACTCCCTGGGAATGCCGATCTTCATGCCGTTCACCGAGCGGCCGACGGCCTGCTCGTAATCCGGCACCGGCGCATTGACCGAGGTCGTGTCCTTCGGATCATGGCCGGCCATGGAGCGCAGCATCACGGCGCAGTCGCGCACGGTCTTGCCAATCGGGCCGGCCTGGTCGAGCGAGGAGGCGAAGGCGACGATGCCCCAGCGCGAGCAGCGGCCATAGGTCGGCTTGATGCCGACCGTGCCGGTAAAGGCGGCCGGCTGGCGGATCGAGCCGCCGGTGTCAGTCGCGGTCGCGGCCAGGCAGAGATCGGCAGCGACGGCCGAAGCCGAACCGCCCGACGAGCCGCCTGGTACGAGATGATTACCCTCGACGGCGCCGCTCGAGCCCGCCGAGACATTCGAGCCTTTGCGGCGCCAGGGGTTGACGACGTTGCCGAAGGCCGATGTCTCGTTGGACGAGCCCATGGCGAACTCGTCGTTGTTGAGCTTGCCGAGCATGACCGCGCCGTCGCGCCAGAGCTGGCTGGAGACGGTCGATTCATAGGCCGGCACGAAATTGCCGAGGATGTTCGAGCAGGCCGTGGTGCGCACGCCCTCGGTCGCGAACAGGTCCTTGATGCCCAGCGGCAGGCCCTCGAGCGGCCCGCCCTGCCCCTTGGCGAGCTTCTCGTCGGAAGCGGCGGCCTGCTTCAGAGCGTGATCGGGCGTTTCGAGCACATAGGCATTGAGGGCGCGGGCCTTCTCGACGGCGGCGATATGGGCTTTCGTCAGCTCTGTGGCGGTGAAGGTCTTGGCCTTCAGGCCGTCGCGGGCCTCGGTCAGCGTCAGGCGGGTAAGATCGGTCACGGGAGAATTCCGGCGTTATCTGGTCAGGAGACCCCGGATCGCGCGCGGCGCGTCCGGGGTGATCGAACGGGCGGCTTCACCCTTCACTCGATCACCTTCGGCACCATGAAGTAGTTGTCCTCGGAGACCGGCGCGTTGGCGACGATCTTTGCGGCGATCTCGCCGTCGTTCACAACGTCCTCGCGCTGCTTCATCGCCATCGGCGTCACCGAGGTCATCGGCTCGACGCCCTCGACATTCACTTCGTTGAGCTGCTCGACGAAGCCGAGAATGGCGTTGAGCTCGCCTTGCAGCTTGGGCAGATCGGCCTCCGGCACGGCGATGCGCGCGAGATGCGCGACGCGTTTGACGGTGGCGAGATCGACCGACATGGCGGACTCCTGAAAAGGTGGCGGCGCAGGACGCCGGGAAAGCTTCGCCGGGCTATAGCGCGGCGAGCATGCAGACGTAAATCAGCATTGCTCGATCGGCCCGGTTTCTCCGGCTCAAACCGAGAAAGCCTCGCCCTTCCTGGGCACGACGACCTCGATGCCGCTGCCCTTCACACCCGCAAGGAAGGCATCGGCGTTCTGGTCGATGATCGGGAAGGTGCCGTAATGGCTGGGGATCGCGACCTTCGGCTTGACGAAGCGCGTCATGGCGAGCGCAGCGACCTTGCCGCCCATGGTGAAGCGGTCTCCGATCGGGCAGATGCAGGCCTCGACGCCGTGGATCTCGGCAAGCAGAGCCATGTCGGAGAAGATGTCGGTGTCGCCCATGTGCCAGAGCGTCTTCTCGCCCCTGGCCTTGATGATCGCGCCGTTCGCGTTGCCGACGGGAACGTTGACGCCGCCCTCGCCCATGCCGGCCGAGTGATCGGCCCGGACGAGCGTGACGCTGAAGGGGCCGAGATCGACGGTGCCGCCGGTGTTCATGGGCTGGAAGCTCTTCAACCCCTGCGCGGCCAGATGCATGGCGAGATCATAGTTGGTGATCACCGTCGCTCCGGTCTTCTCCGCGATGTCGAGCGTATCGCCGACATGGTCGCCATGGCCGTGGGTGACGACGATGTGGCTCACGCCCTTCGAGATCGCCGCGACATCGCCCTCGAAAGCCGGGTTCCCGGTGAAGAAGGGATCGATCAGAATGGCGGCGCTGTCGATGTCGACGCGGAAGGCGGAATGGCCGTACCAGTTGAGTTTCATGCGAAGGCTCCGGACTTTCGAAATGCCGGCCTCTATCTAGGCTGATCCGCGCGCCCGACCAAGTCGACAATGCCGTTCAGGAGTTGCAGGCTGGCGCAATGCCAAACCAACGGAATCGCCCCATGACCGACGCCGCCACACTCGCCCGCCGGATCGCCCAGGGCCATGGCGACGAGCCGGCCGATCTCGTCATCAAGGGAGCAAAGCTGCTCGATCTCGTCACCGGCGATCTGGTCGAGAGCGACATTGCCATCTGCGGCGACACCATCGTCGGGACCTATGGGCGCTACGAAGGCAAGCGCGTCATCGATGCCAAGGGCCTCATCGCGGTGCCCGGCTTCATCGACACGCATCTGCACATCGAATCCTCGCTGGTGACGCCGCTCGAATTCGAGCGCTGCGTGCTGCCGCACGGTGTCACTACCGCGATCTGCGATCCGCACGAGATCTCGAACGTGCTCGGTGTCGACGGCATCCGCTACTTCCTGCGCTCGGCGGAGGCGATGCGGATGGACCTTCGCGTCAACCTGTCGAGCTGCGTGCCGGCGACCCATTTGGAGACCGCCGGTGCGCGGCTCGAGGCGCACGACCTGACGCCGTTGATGGACCATCCCAAGGTGATCGGCCTTGCGGAGTTCATGAACTTCCCCGGCGTGATCCACCGCGATCCCGGCTGCCTCGCCAAGCTCGAAGCCTTCTCACACCGCCATATCGACGGCCATGCGCCGCAGGTGCGGGGCATGGACCTCAACGCCTATCTCGCCGCCGGCATTCGCACCGATCACGAGACGACCACCGCCGACGAAGCTCGCGAGAAGCTCGCCAAGGGCATGGCGATCCTGATCCGCGAGGGCTCGGTCTCGAAGGACCTGCATCAGCTGATTCCGCTGATCTCGCGCGACGCCTCGCCCTTCCTCGCCTTCTGCACCGATGACCGCAACCCGCTCGACATCGGCGAGGAAGGCCATCTCGACTACATGATCCGCACGGCGATCGCGGAGGGGGCGGATATGCTGGCGACCTACCGAATCGCCTCGCTCTCGGCGGCGCGAAATTACGGGCTGTTTGACCGCGGCTTCATCGGGCCGGGCAAGCGCGCCGACATCGTGCTGGTCGAGGATCTCGCTGCCTGCTCAGTCCGGCAGGTCTTCACCGGCGGGCGCTTGGTCGAAGACGCGCTGTTCGAGGGCCGGGCGGAGGTGGCGCCGGTCGGGCATGGCAGCGTGAAGTGCCGACCTGTCACGCCGGAGGATTTCCGCGTGAAAGCGCGCGATGGCGAGACGCCGGTGATCGGCGTCGTGCAGGGCCGGATCATCACCGAGCGGCTGTCAATGCCCCTGCCCTCACGTGACGGCGAAGCCCTGCCCGATCTCGGCCGGGACGCGATCAAAGTCACCGTGATCGAGCGGCACGGTCAGAACGGCGGCATCGCCAGCGGATTCGTCCACGGCTTCGGCATGAAGCGCGGCGCCATCGCTTCCTCGGTAGGCCATGACAGCCACAACCTCTGCGTCGTCGGGGTCGACGATGCGTCGATGGCGGCGGCGGCCAGCCGGTTGATCGAGATCGGCGGCGGCTTCGCGGTCGCGGATGGCGACAAGGTCACAGCTGAGCTGGCGCTGCCCGTTGCGGGGCTGATGAGCGAAGAGCCGTTCGAGACGGTGCGGCACGATCTGGAGCATCTGCGCGCTGCGGCGAAGGCGCTCGGCGTCGTGCTGGCCGAGCCGTTCCTGCAGGTCGCCTTCCTGACGCTCCCGGTGATCCCGCATCTCAAGATCACCGACAAGGGGCTGGTCGATGTCGATCGGTTCGACTTCGTGTGAGGTGACCGAGGCTCCCGTCATGCTCGGGCTTGACCCGAGCATCTCTCGCAGGAAGAGGCTCCGGCGCTTTCTGGTCCTGAGATTCTCGGGTCTGCGCTTCGCTTCGCCCGAGAATGACGCCACCCGGGTAGCTAAATCCGCCCTTCCAGCGCGGCCATGACCTTCTCGGCAACCAGCCCTGAGACGCGGCCGTTCGACTCCACCGTATTGCCGGCGATGTGCGGGGTCAGGATCAGGTTGGGCGCCCCGGTGAAGACCTTGGCGGCGTCCTTGCCGAGCGGCTCCTGCTCGTAGACGTCGATGGCGGCGCCGCCGAGCTTGCCGGCCTTGAGCGCCTTGACCAAAGCCGCTTCGTCCATGATGCCGCCGCGCGCGGTGTTGATCAGGATCGCGTCGGGCTTCATCCCGGCAAGCGCCTTCGCGTCGATCATGCCCCGCGTTTCGGCCGTCAGCGGCACATGCAGGCTGATGACATCGGCCTCGGCCAACAGTTCGGCGAAGTCGAGCCGGCGCACGCCGCTCCAGGCGGGGTCGTCGACCGGCAGGCGCGGATGATAGGCCGCGACCTCCATGCCGATCGCCCGCGCGTGGTGGGCGACGTCGCGCGCAATGGCTCCGAAGCCGACGAGGCCCATCAGCTTGCCGGCGATCTCCCGGCCGATCAGCTTCGTCTTCGGGAATTCGCCCGCCAGCATCGCCGCATTGGCGAAATAGGCGCCGCGCAGCAGCATCATCGTCGTGCCGATGACGTATTCCACGACGGAGAGGCTGTTGGCGCCCGTCGCGGGAAAAACGCGGATGCCGCGGTCGGCGCAGACCTTCATGTCGAGATTGTCGAGCCCGACGCCGAGGCGACCGATCACCTTCAGCGCCCGCGCCGCGTCCAGCACCTTGCCACGCACCTGCGTCTGGTTGCGCACGATCACGGCCGGGACATCGGCGACCAATCGCGCGATCTCGTCCGGGCTGGCGAAAAGCTCGGGGTCGTAATGAACCGTGTAGCGCGCCTTGAGGTTCGCGACGGCGGTCTCGTCCATGAATTCGGTGATGACGATGTCGGTCATGATGCCCCCGGGGCCATTTTTCCTGTCGTGGCTCAGCCCAGCAAAGCGAGGCCGGCCGCGACGACCACGAGGATTGTCACGGTCGTTCCCGTGACCAAAGCCAGATGCCGCCAGCCGAGCCGGGCCATCGCCGCCATCGAAGTGCCCAGCCCCAGCGCCGCGATGGCGATGAGCAGGCCCCAGCGCGAGGCTTCGAGCAGGGCGTCGCGAACCGGCTGATAGAGCGGCGCCAGCGTGGGCATCAGCGCCAGCAGGCTGTTCAGCACGCACAAGATCAGGAAGACGATGGCGAAGACCGGGACCGGCACCTTGGCCTTCGAGAGCTCGCCGCTGTCGCGCACCAGCCACCAGCCGACGATCAGCACCGAAGGCAGAAGCAGGAAGACCCGGAAGAGCTTGACGATCACCGCCACATTGGCGACCTCGTCCGAGACGGACTGGCCGGCGCCGACGACCTGCGCCACGTCGTGGATGGTGCCGCCGAGCATGATGCCGGTCTGCTGCGGCGAGAAGCCGAGCCAGACGCAGATCAGCGGATAGGCCAGCATCGCGACGGTGGCGAAGACATTCATGGCGATGACGGTGAAGGCGACGTCCGCGGCCTTGTTGCGATAGTCCGGCACGACCGTCGCCGTGGCGAGCGCGGCGGAAGCGCCACAGACCGCCGTGGCGACGCCGGCGAGCGCGCCCATGCCGGCTTCGCGGCCGAGCAGGCGCGCCAGCGCGAAGCCGACGATGACCGTCACCACCATCGAGCCGACGATCAGAAGCGCCGTCGAGAGGCCGAGCGCCGCGATATCCCCCAATGCGATGCGCAGGCCGAGCAGCGCGATCGCCCAGCGCAGCAGCTTCTTGACGCAGAAGGTCATGCCCGGCGCGAAGCGCCGGGTGTTGGCCAGCGGGTGCAGCAGCATGCCGATCACCAAGGCGATGACGATGGCCGGGATGCCGATGCGGCCGCCCGCTGCAGCCTTGAGGAGCGGCTCGAGGAAGGCGGAGGCTATCGCGACCGCTGCAGACAGCAGGATGCCGGGCAGAAGCGGGCCAAGGGAGCCCGCTTTGCGGGAAGCGGCGATGTCGGTCATGGCGCGGTGCTGACGATGAAAAGAAGGCGTGGATCGGGGCTGTAGAGCGGAGCGACGAAGGTTTCGGCGAATCGTCCGCCGTTCTTCTCGATGATACGGCGCGAGGCGTGGTTGTCGGCATCGCAGGTGATCGTGATCTCCGGCAGCCCGGCCTCATGCGCAACGCCCAGCATCGCCGCAAGCGCGGCGGTGGCGTAGCCGTGCCCGGTGTAGGCCGGCAGGATGGCGTATCCGACATGGCCGAGCACATGCTCCGGCAACGCCGTCATAGGGCGCCCGTCGCCATCCTCCTGCCAACGCAGGTTGATCGAGCCGATGAAGGGGCGTTCCGGCCGGTCCTCGGCGAAGATCCAGCGCGTCGGTCCGGGTATGCGCTCGACCTCACGGCCATCGGGCAGACGGATGCGGCCGGGTCCGCCGCGAATCTCGGCCAGGAATGCATCGGCATCGCGGGCGATGGCGGCGAGCTGTTCTGGCGCGACATCGCGCGTCGTGTTCGGCGACCAGCCCCCGCGCAGCGCCGCCTCATAGGCGCCGAGCAAGGCTTTGTCGGGAACTTGCAGGGAGATGCGCGCCGGCACGGCGAGAAGATCCTTCTACGCGGCAACGCCGCTCCAAGCGCGCGCATATAGCCTGATCGCCGCCGATACGCGATGGCTTCCGCGCTACAGCTGCCGGGAAGCCGCCATTCGCCGGGTGTATCGGAGAAGGTATTGCTCGCGAGGCGGGGCAGCGCGTGATACCGCCTTGCCATGGCCAGCCAGATCGTTTCGCTCGAAGCCTTTCTCGACCTTCCGGCGCATGCGCGCCTGCTCGGCCTCGACCTCGGCACCAAGACGATCGGGCTCGCGCTGTCCGATCTGGAGAGGCAGATCGCGACGCCGCTGGAGACGATCCAGCGGGTCAAGTTCGGTCTCGATGCCGCTGCGCTGCTGAAGATAGCGCAGAAGCATCAGGTTTCCGGGATGGTGATCGGCTTGCCGCTCAACATGGACGGCACCGAGGGGCCACGCGTGCAGTCGACGCGCGCCTTCGTCCGCAACCTCGCTCCCCTCACCGATCTGCCGATCGTGTTCTGGGACGAGCGGATGTCGACGCTTGCGGTGACGCGCACCCTGCTCGATGCCGACGCCTCCCGCGCCAAGCGCGCGGCAGTCGTCGACAAGATGGCAGCGGCCTACATCCTGCAGGGCGCGCTCGATCGGCTGGGCAGGCTCGTGCCGATCGAAGACGATGAAGACGGCCCGTACTGACAGCGCCCGAATTGAAAGCGGGCGGCGGCGTCTTTACTGGATGAATATTCCGCGCTTGATCGCCTTCTTCTGCGCCTCGCGCTCGTTCTTGATCGCCCGCTTGCGCTCGTCCAGCGACATGCCGGCCATCGGATCCTGCTGGCGACGGCCGCCATCCACGCCGGAACGGCGATCATTGCGCCAGTCGCCGCGGCCGTCGTCTCGCCCATAACCGCGACGGTCGTCGCGCCAGCCGCCACGATCGTCGCTACGACCGTAGTCGCGCCGATCGTAGCCGTCACCGCGCCGTTCATACGAACGGTCATAACCGGGGCCGCCATAGTATTGCGCAGCGGCGGGCTCGACGCAGGCCAAGCCGATCGCCGCCATTCCCAGCCCCGCGACCAGAGCGCTTCGAAGCGAGATCATGTGAAGATACCCCCAACCTTCCATCGAGATGCGACGCCATCCATCTGACGGCGAATCGCAAAGATTTTCCTGACGCAGGCCCTCACATAGCAAGGCCCGCGCAGATTGCGCGGGCCTTGCAGGGAGCACGGAACCGCAGATCAGCGATTATCGCGGAAGTCATACGGCGCGTAGTAGCGGTAAGGCGCGTAATAACCCCGCGGATAGGCATAGACCGGGGCCGGCGGAGCCGCGTAGTAGTCGTCTTCGTAATACGGCGCCGCATAAGCGCGGTTATTCGCCGCAACCGCAGCGGCACCCAGAATACCCAGGCCGACGGCGCCGGCGATCGCCGCACCACGCGACGGGCCGCGCCAGCCGCCATGGTAACCGCGATAACCACGGTAATACTGCGAGTACCCGGCTTGCGCCTTGTCGAGGCGGGCGGAGTCGAACATCCGCTGCTCCTTCGCCAGAGCGGGGACAGCCAAGCCGCCAGCCGCGACGCTCGCTGCAGTCAGCGCGATGGCAACCTTCTTGTGCAGAGAACTCATGACGGCATCTCCTTTCTCGGGATCATCCCGAAATATGGCGAGAGTTTCGTTCGATCCGCTTGAATGAGACCTGAACCAATCGCGGCGGCATTGCGGCAGGAACACAGCGGCTTTCCATCCACGCTCTTGCCGGGCGCAATCCGCCATGGGACAGGCCTGTTGATACGCGTTCATCAACCTCTGGCGGGTTCCGTTGTTCCCCCCGCCCCGTCCGGTTCAGCCATGCTCGACAGCCTGATTGCCGTTTTCCTCGTCATCGCGACGGGCTGGCTCCTGAAGGTCCGCAACATCGTCTCGCCGGCGCATTGGGTCGGCGTCGAGCGCCTGACCTATCAGGTGCTGTTCCCGGCCGTCGTCATCCACACGCTCGCCATGGCCGATCTGCGCGGCGTGCCCGTCCTCGCCATGGGGTCGAGCCTCGTGCTGGCCATCCTGAGCGTCGCGGCGCTGCTGCTGCTGACCCGGCCGGTGCTGGCGCGGGCGGGGATCGACGGCCCGGCCTTCACGTCGATCTTCCAGGGCTCGGTCCGCTGGAACACCTTCGTCGCGCTCGCGCTTGCCGCCGGCCTGCAGGGCCGCAACGGCGCGACGCTGATGGCGATCGCGGTTGCCGCCATGATCCCGCTGCTCAACGTGATGTGCGTCGTCGTCCTCGCGCGCTTCGCAAACGGCAAGCCGATGAGCGTCGGTGCCACCATCCGCTCGATCCTGTACAACCCCTTCATCTGGTCTTCCGCCGTCGGTCTCATCCTCAATCAGGCCCAGTGGCTGCTGCCCTCGGCGTTCACCGGCTATCTCGACGTGCTGGGGCGGGCCTCCCTGGGCATCGGCCTCCTCGTCGTGGGTTCGGCGCTCGATCTGAACCGGCTGGCGCGCCCCCGCTTGGCCCACTGGGCCGCCGTTGGATTGAAGCTCGTGGTGATGCCGTTCGCGGCCTGGCTCTATGCCGGCTGGTTCGGCGTCACGGGTCCGGCCCTGACGATGACCGTCATCGCCGGCGCCGTTCCCACGGCCACCGCCGCCTACTTCCTCGCCCGCGATCTCGGAGGCGATGCGCCGCTCATGGCCGAGATCACGACGCTCCAGACCCTGCTGGCGCTGGCGACGCTTCCGGCTGCAGTGCTGCTCCTGACCTGACTACTTTAGCTTGAAATTTATTGGACACTACAATCTATAATTGTATACCGCCTGGAGGATCGAAGCCCCTCCACACGAGTTGGTCCCCGATCCTGCGAGGGAATCCAGTCGCCATGAAGCAAAAAGCCCAAGATCTGGCCTCGCTCAAGCCCGACTCTGACGACAATCAGGACGATGCCACTCCCGATCGGTCGATGACCCCGCTGGAAGCCGCCTCCTTCATCGAGAGCATGACAGCCGAGCTACGGATCATGGCCCGCGACACGAAGCTGAACACATTGTCCTATTTTCTGGAGATGGCGCGGGTCGAAGCTTCAGCCGAAATCGTGCGTCAGGCGCGCTCGAGCGACGACAGCCAATAAGCCAATCTCGGCCGTCAAATCGCCCCCTCGACCACCGGCCTCCCGAACCCGGAAGGTCAGACGCGCGCCCGCGACAAGGCTCCCCCCGGATGTCGGCGCACTTCGCCTTCGAGCTCCAACTCGACAAGGACCCGGTTGATCTCGCGCGCCGCCTGGCCGCTCGCGCGGACGAGGTCATCGAGCGCGACCGGCGTCGGTCCAAGCAGGTCCATGACGAGGCGCCCGAGATCCGGCACTCCGGCCGGCCCTTCCAGTGTCGCGGCAGATTGCGGCGGAGCATAATTCTCGTCATGCCGGACGAAGCCCGGGGCCGGTGTCACCTCCGGCAGGTCGAGTTCATCCCACATCGCCTCGCTTGGCGGCTCGCCCGAAGCCTCTCGCAGGGCGGAGCGTTCCAGCCAGGAAGCCGGCTCCTGCCGGCGCAGCGGCGCCAGCGCCTCGATGACATGGGAGGCTTCGGCACAAAGCGTGGCTCCCTCCCGGATGAGGTGATTGCCGCCCTCTGCGCGCGGATCGAGCGGCGAGCCCGGCACGGCGAAGACTAATCGGCCCTGTTCGTTGGCAAAGCGCGCGGTGATCAGCGAACCGGAGCGCCGCGCCGCCTCGACGACGACCGTACCCAGCGAAAGACCCGAGACCAGCCGGTTGTGGCGCGGGAAGTCGCGCGCCCGTGCGACCCAGCCGAGCGGCATCTCGCTAACGATGGCACCTCTTTCGGCGATGCGATCCGCCAAGGGAGCGTTCTGCGGCGGGTAGATCTCGTCGAGGCCGCCGGCGAGCACGGCGATCGTGCCGGTATCGAGGCTCGCCTGATGGGCGGCCGTGTCGATGCCGCGCGCAAGGCCGGAGACCACGATGTAATCGGCCTCGCCGAGTTCGCGCGCCAGCCGCGCGGTGAACTTCATCCCTGCCGCGGAGGCGTTGCGGGAGCCGACAAGCGCGACCGCTGGCCTTTGCAAGGCTTGCACCTGTCCGAGCACCGCGATGAGCGGCGGCGCGGAATCGATCGCCTGCAGAGGCAAGGGATAGTCCGCCTCACCCAGTGCAACGAGGCGACCGCCGAGGCGCCGTAGCCCTTCCAGCTCGCGCTCCGCCTCGGCAAGCGTGCAGATGCGGATCGGGCGGGCGGCCTGACGTGCAAGGTCCGGCAGCGCCTCCAGCGCGGCTCCGGCCCCGCCGAAACGGTTCATCAACGAGAGGAAGCTGCGCGGGCCGATGCTCTCGCTGCGGATCAGCCTCAGCCAATCGAGGCGCTGGCGATCGGAGAGAGCGATGCCAGCCATCCGCGTTCAGCCCTTCTGGCCGATCTTGCCTTCGCGCCCGGTCAGGAGCCGGGCGATGTTGGTTCGGTGCATGATCCAGAGCAGCACCGTCAGGATGCCCATGACGATGGCGGCCTGGTGCATGCCGGCCCAGAACCAGAGCAGAAGCGGCGTCAGCAGGCTGGCGACCAGCGCCGAAAGCGATGAATAGCGCGAGAGATAGGCGATGCTCAGCCAAACGGCGGCGAAGACCAGCGCGATCGAGGCCTTCACGCCGATGAGCACGCCGAGATAGGTCGCCACGCCCTTGCCGCCCTTGAAGCGCAGCCAGACCGGGAAGAGATGGCCGATGAAGGCGCCGATGCCCGCAACAAGCGCTGCCTCCGGCCCGCCGAGCAGGCGCGAGCCGACGATGACAGCCACTGTGCCTTTCAGCATGTCGCCGACGAGGGTGGCGGCCGCGAGCTTCTTGTTGCCGGTGCGCAGCACATTCGTCGCGCCGATATTGCCCGAGCCGATGCTGCGCAGATCCGGCCCGCCGGCCAGACGCGTCAGGACGATGCCGAAGGGGATGGAGCCGAAGAGATAGCCGACGACGAGGGCGATCAGCGTGGCGGAGCCGGAGAGGCTCCAGTTCAAAACATCCGTCATGCCGCCCCTTTTCCCGCAGTCCGCACAGAGCCTAGCCCGGCTCGTATTCGTACACCACCCGTCCGCCGACGATCGTCGCCTGGACGATGCCTTCCAGGCGCGCTTCGTCGAAGGGCGAGTTCTTGGCGCGCGATTTCAGCTTGCGCTTGTCGACGACGAAGGGCGCCTCGGGATCGAACAGGATGAGGTCGGCCGGGGCACCCGGCGCCAGCCGCCCCGCTTCCAGTCCGAGCAGGGCGGCAGGGCGCGCCGACAGGGCGGCGAAAAGCTGCGGCAGCCCGATCTGCCCGGCCTGCACCATGCGCTGCGATGCCGAAAGCATGGTCTCGATGCCCAGCGCGCCGTCCGCCGCCTCGGCGAAGGGCTGGCGCTTGGTCTCGACGTCCTGCGGATCATGGTCGGAGACCACGACATCGATCACGCCTTCGGCGAGCGCGGCGACCAAGGCGAGGCGATCGTCCTCGTGACGCAACGGCGGCGAGACCTTGCAGAAGGTGCGGTAGTCCCCGACGTCGTTCTCGTTGAGGGTCAGGTTGTTGATCGACACGCCGCAGGTGATGCGCACGCCGTCCAGCTTGGCGCGGCGGACCAGCTCGACTGATTCCGCGCAGGAGATCATCGCCGCGTGGTAGCGGGCGCCCGTGGCTTTCGCGAGGCGGATATCGCGCTCCAGCATCACCGTCTCGGCCTCGAGCGGGATGCCCGGCAGGCCCTTCCGGCTGGCGAACTCGCCCTCGTTCATCACGCCGAAGCCGCGCAGCTCGGGATCCTCGAGATGGTTCATGATCAGGGCGTCGAAATCGCGGGCATAGATCATGGCGCGGCGCATCACCTGCGGATTGCGCAGGCTCCTGGCGCCATCGCAGAAGGCGACCGCGCCGGCTTCGAGCAGCAGCCCGAACTCGGTGATCTCCTTGCCTTCCAGCCCCTTGGTCAGCGCCGCGCAGGGCAGCACGTTGACGATCGCCTTGTCGCGGGCGCGGCGCTTGAGGAAGTCGATGATCGCGGGGTCGTCGATCGGCGGATCGGTGTCGGGCCGGCACACCACGGTCGTGACGCCGCCGGCAGCGGCGGCATGCGAGCCCGTGCCCAGCGTCTCGCGGAATTCGGCGCCGGGTTCGCCGAGGAAGGCACGCAGGTCGACCATGCCCGGCGTCAGCACGAGCCCCTTCGCATCGACGCGGCGCACGCCCTCGGGCGTCGCGGGCGCGGCGCCCCATTCGACCGCGGCGATCGCGCCGTCGCGTAGCAGCACGGAGCCGGCCCCGTCGCGCCCGGTCACGGGGTCGACCAGCCGGGCGTTGACGATCGCCAGGTCCCGCGATGCGATGTCCCGAGTTGCCAAGTCCTGCGCTGCGATGTCCTGAGATTCAGCCATGTTCGGTTCCATCCCGGCGATCAGCGCTCGGCCGGCGTGTGAAGACGTAGCTCCAGAAGGCGACGAGCCCCCAGAACAGCAGGCAGAGCAGGCCACCGGCGATCACGATGAACCATGTCCACCCCGCGCGCGGATCGGCATAAAGGAAGCCCGCCGCGACCACGAGATAAAGCCCCGTGAAGACGAAGCGCGCCCGGTGCATCAGGGAGAGCAGCCAGGCGAGAGCTCCCTCCATCCCGCTCAGACATTCGGCAGGTGCTGGGCCAGCGCGTCGAGCACGGCCATGCGGACCGCGACACCCATCTCGACCTGCTCGCGGATCAGCGACTGGGCGCCGTCGGCAACCTCGGAGGAGATCTCGACGCCGCGGTTCATCGGGCCCGGATGCATCACCAGCGCGTCCGGCTGGGCGCGCTCCAGCTTCTCGCGGTCGAGCCCGTAATAGCGGAAATATTCCTTCGAGGACGGCACGAAGGCGCCGTGCATGCGTTCGAGCTGGAGGCGCAGCATCATCACGATATCAGCGCCTTCCAAGCCCTTGTTCATGTCGGTGTAGAGCTCGACGCCCATGCGCTCGATGCCGGGCGGCATCAGCGTCGAGGGTGCGATCAGACGGACTTTCGCGCCGAGCGCATTGAGCAGGATGATGTTCGAGCGGGCGACGCGCGAGTGCACGATGTCGCCGCAGATCGCCACGGTCAGGCCCATGATGCGGCCCTTGTTGCGGCGGATCGTCAGTGCGTCGAGCAGCGCCTGCGTCGGATGCTCATGGGCGCCGTCGCCGGCATTGACCACCGAGCAGTCGACCTTGCGGGCGAGCAGGTTGACCGCGCCTGCCGCGTGATGGCGCACCACGATGATGTCGGGGCGCATGGCGTTGAGCGTCGCCGCGGTATCGATCAACGTCTCGCCCTTCTTCACCGAGGACGAGGCGACCGACATGTTCATGACGTCGGCGCCGAGACGCTTCCCCGCCAGCTCGAAGGAGGCCTGTGTCCGGGTCGAGGGCTCGAAGAACAGGTTGATCTGGGTTCGGCCGCGCAGCGTCGCGGTCTTCTTTTCGACCTGCCGGGAGAGCGCGACATAGGCCTCGGCGCGGTCCAACAGCGCCTCGATGTCCAGATGGGACAATCCCTCGATGCCGAGGAGATGGCGGTGCGGGTAGAGCGGTGCTGGCGATGTCATTTGAAGCAGGCTGTTTAGGCGCGAGTCGGGCCGGGCGCAAGCCGCTCATGGCCGGGATGGGGCCATGTCCTGTGAACCGTGGAACTTTCGCTGAAACGGCGCTAGGTCACATCCTTTCGCCGCGAGAGGATTCGAGCCTTGTCCAGCCCGATTGACGCTTACGCTCCAGCTCCCGACGGCGCCGAATGGCAGGCGATCTCGCCGGCCGAGGCAGGCTTCGACCCGGAGCGGCTCAAGGCCGCCGTCGCCTTCGCCAGCGAGAACGAGAGCCCCTGGCCGCGCAGCCTCTACTATCCGGACGGCAGCTATGTCGGGAATGTCGAATGGAACGAGCGCGGCCCCTGGACCGAGATCGTCGGCCCCGTGCGCGAGCGCGGCGGGCCGGCAGGCCTCATCCTGAAAGGTGGCCGCCTCGTCGCCGAATGGGGCGACACCGCCCGCACCGACATGACCTTCTCGATCGCCAAGAGCTATCTGGCGGTGCTCGCCGGCATCGCCTTCGATGACGGGCTGATCCACGATGTCGAGGAGCCGGTCGGCAAGAGCGTCGACGATGCCGCCTTCGCCGGCCCGCATAACGGCACGATCACCTGGCGGCATCTGCTGCAGCAGTCGAGCGAATGGCAGGGCGAGCTCTTCGGGAAATCTGACCAGGTCGATCACAACCGCCAGATCGGCCCGGGCGCCGACAACAGCCGCAAGGGCGAGCGCCGCGAGCTGAAGACGCCCGGCAGCTTCTACGAATACAACGATGTCCGCGTGAACGTGCTGAGCTATGCCCTGCTCCAGCGCTTCCGTCGCCCGCTGCCGGAGGTGCTGCGCGAGCGCGTCATGGACCCGATCGGCGCCTCGGCCGATTGGGAGTGGCAGGGCTACAGCACTTCCTTCGTCGAAATCGACGGCCGCCGGCTTCAGTCGGTGCCGGGCGGCGGGCATTGGGGCGGCGGCCTGTTCATCGGCGCGCGCGACCATGCCCGCTTCGGCCTGCTGATCGGCCGCAAGGGATTCTGGAACGGCCGGCAGCTGCTCTCGCAGGCCTGGGTTGAGCGGATGCTGACGCCCTCTCCCACCCTCGGCAATTACGGCTATCTCTGGTGGCTGGCACGCGGACCCGCGGCGCGGCCGAACCTGCCGCCGACCGCCTTCTCGGCGCTCGGCGCCGGCAGCAACGTGATCTGGGTCGAGCCCGAGCAGGATATCGTCGCGGTGCTGCGCTGGATCAACGGCGCCTCGACCGAAGGCTTCATCGACCGGCTGCTGGCGGCGCGGGGCTGAAAGCTCGCCGCATTCGCCTGGGAAACACTTTCGTCATTCCGGGGCAAGCCGCAGGCTTGAGCCTGGAATGACGAGGTGGTTCCGGGCTTTATCCTTCACCGCATAGACATGCGCCGGCCCGGGGAAGCGCCGGGCCCGCACCTCGGCGGCATAATCGCCGACAGCCTTGTCCACGCCCTCGGCGAGATTGCCGAAGAGCTTGACGAATTTCGGGACGCGGCCGGTCAGGCCGAGCATGTCGTCAAGCACCAGGATCTGGCCGTCGCACGCCGCGGAAGCGCCGATGCCGATCGTGGGAACCGCGACCTTGCCGGTGATCTCCGCCGCCAGCGGCTCGGCCACGGCCTCGACGACCACCGAAAAAGCCCCGGCCCGCGTCACCGCTTCGGCATCGGCCATGATCGCCGGCCATTCGGCCCGGTCGCGGCCCTGCGCCTTGAAACCGCCGAGCACGTTCACCGCCTGCGGCGTCAAACCGATATGCGCCATCACCGGGATGCCGCGTTCGACGAGGAAGCGGATCGTCTCCTCCATGCGCGCCCCGCCCTCCAGCTTGACCGCGCCGCAGCCCGTCTCCTGCATGACCCGGGCCGCGTTGCGGAAGGCCTGCTGCGGGCTTTCCTCATAGCTGCCGAACGGCATGTCGACGACGACCAGCGCCCGCTGCGAGCCGCGCATCACCGCCTGTCCATGCAGGATCATCATCTCCAACGTGACCGGCACCGTGCTGTCGAGGCCGTGCACGACCATGCCGAGGGAATCGCCGACAAGCAGGAAATCGCAGTGCCGGTCGGCCAATGCCGCCATCGGCGCGGTATAGGCCGTCAGCGAGACGACCGTCTCGCCGCCCTTGCGGCCGCGGATATCCAGCGCCGTCACGCGCTTGATCTGTGCTTGCGACGACACGCTCTTCTCCCCATGTAACGGCCGGTGCCCGTGAAAGGGCCTAAACGCTCTCCCCCGTCCCGAAAAGCGCAATCGGCGTTTGACAGGGCCGGCGTGCTGAACCACTTTCGCGCGCAATTCCGAACCGCCGGAGCCTCGCCGGTCGCTGAACCGCCCTCTAAGGGACGGGTCAGCGCTCTGAAAAGGCTGTCATCGAGACCAAAATCATGAAGCTCCTCGTCGTCGAGTCGCCGGCCAAGGCCAAGACGATCAACAAATACCTGGGCTCCGACTACGAGGTCGTGGCGTCGTTCGGCCATATCCGCGACCTGCCGGCCAAGGACGGCTCGGTCGAGCCCGAGAACGACTTCGCGATGAAGTGGGAGATCGAGGGGCGCGGCGCCAAGCAGGTCTCCGAGATCGTCAGGGCGCTGAAGGGCGCCGACAAGCTCATCCTCGCGACCGACCCGGATCGCGAAGGCGAGGCCATCTCCTGGCACGTGCTGGAGGCGCTGAACCAGAAGAAGGCGCTGAAGGGCATCCCGGTCGAGCGCGTGACCTTCAACGCCGTGACCAAGGACGCGGTGCAGAAGGCGCTGGCCGAGCCACGCGCCATCGACCAGGCGCTGGTCGATGCCTATCTGGCGCGCCGGGCACTGGACTATCTCGTCGGCTTCACGCTCTCGCCGGTGCTGTGGCGCAAGCTCCCCGGCGCCCGCTCGGCGGGCCGCGTGCAATCGGTGGCGCTGCGCATCGTCTGCGAACGCGAACGCGAGATCGAGGCCTTCCGGGCGCGGGAATACTGGTCTCTGGTCGCGACGCTCGCGACGGAGTCGGGCCAGACCTTCGACGCCCGGCTCGTCGGCGCCGACGGCAAGAAGATCACCCGTCTCGACATCGGCAATGCCGAGGAGGCCAAGGCCTTCAAGGAAGCGCTGGAGAGCGCCCTCTTCACCGTGACCGAGGTCGAGGCGAAGCCGGTCAAGCGCCACCCCCAACCGCCGTTCCAGACCTCGACGCTGCAGCAGGAAGCCTCCCGCAAGCTCGGCCTCGCCCCGGCGCGGACCATGCAGCTCGCCCAGCGCCTCTATGAGGGCGTCGACATCGGCGGCGAGACGGTCGGCCTCATCACCTATATGCGAACCGACGGCGTCGACATGGACGGCTCGGCGATCGCCGCCGCGCGCAGCGTCATCGGCAAGGAATTCGGCGAGCGCTACGTGCCGAATGCGCCGCGCAAGTACATGGTGCGGGCCAAGAACGCGCAGGAGGCCCACGAGGCCATCCGCCCGACCGATCTCGGCCGGCTGCCGGCCATGGTCGCGCGCCAGCTCGAGCCGGAGCAGGCGAAGCTCTACGAGCTGATCTGGAAGCGCACCATCGCGAGCCAGATGGAATCCGCCGAGATGGAGCGCACCACGGTCGACATCGCGGCCAAGGTCGGCGCGCGCAACCTCGACCTGCGCGCCTCCGGTCAGGTCGTGCTCTTCGACGGCTTCCTGACGCTCTATCAGGAGAGCCGCGACGACGAGGAGGACGAGGATTCCAGGAAGCTGCCGGCGATGAAGGCCGGCGACAAGCTGGAGAAGCGCGCCATCGCCGCCGACCAGCACTTCACCGAGCCGCCGCCGCGCTATTCGGAAGCCAGCCTCGTCAAGCGCATGGAAGAACTCGGCATCGGCCGGCCCTCGACCTATGCCGCGACGCTCTCGACGCTGCGCGACCGCGAATATGTCCGCATCGAGAAGAAGCGCCTCGTGCCCGAGGACAAGGGCATGCTGGTCACGGCGTTCCTCGAGAGCTTCTTCAAGCGCTATGTCGAGTTCGACTTCACGGCGAACCTCGAAGAGAACCTCGACCGCGTCTCCAATGCGGAGATCGACTGGAAGGCGCTGCTGCGCGACTTCTGGCAGGAGTTCCAGGCTTCGATCGGCGAGACCAAGGATCTGCGCGTCGGCGACGTACTGGAGGCGCTGAACGGCATCCTCGGCGACTACATCTTCCCGAAGAAGGCTGATGGAACCGACCCGCGCATCTGCCCGACCTGCGGCAACGGCCAGCTTTCGCTCAAACTCGGCAAGTTCGGCGCCTTCGTCGGCTGCTCGAACTATCCGGAATGCCGCTATACGCGCCCCCTCTCCGTCCCCGCCGCCGAAGGCGAGGCCTCGGCCGAGGGCGGCCAAGGCACGCCGGGCGTGCGCATCCTCGGCACCGATCCGGTGACCAGCCTCGAAGTCACGATGCGCGACGGCCGCTTCGGCCCGTATATCCAGCTCGGCGAGGGCGAGAAGCCCAAGCGCTCCAGCCTGCCGAAGGGCATGAGCCCGGGAAGTGTCACGCTCGACAACGCGCTGGCGCTGCTCTCGCTGCCGCGGGAGGTGGCGCGCCACCCGGTGTCGGGCGAGCCGATCCTCGTCGGCATCGGCCGCTTCGGGCCTTATGTCCAGCACGGCAAGGTCTACGCCAATATCGACAAGGACGATGACGTCCTGGAGCTCGGTGCCAACCGCGCCATCGACCTGATCGTCGCCAAGGAGAGCGGCGGAGGCGGCCGGCGCGGCGGCGCGGCAACGCCGGGTCGCGCACTCGGCGACCATCCCACGGGCGGCGGGCTCGAAGTGAAGGCCGGCAAATACGGCCCCTATGTCGCCTGGGGCAAGATCTTCGCCACCCTGCCGAAGACGATGGCGCCGGAAAGCATTACGCTGGAACAGGCGATCGAGCTGGTGAACGCCAAGGCCGAGCTGAAGGGCGGCGCCAAGGGCGGCAGGACCAGCGCGCGGGCCAGCAGCACGAAGCCGGCAGCCAAGGGCAAAGCCGCCAAGAGCAAAGCCGCCGGAGGCAAGCCGGCCGCAAAGTCACCGGCCCGCAAGAGCAAGACGTCGGAGGGCTGAAGGCGCTGCCTCGTTTCTCACCCCGCATGACGCTTATTTCGCCAGAGGTCACGCCCTTAGGTTAACCAGCCATTCAACGCCCTTTATTACAAGTTGTTTCGCGGCAAAGCCGTGGAGTGGCCGTCGGGGGGTGGGATGAAGTCGATTGGGACCAAGATCCTGGGGCAGATCGCGATCGTCGCGGTCGGCGCCCTGATCGCGCTGGGCTGTGCGCTGCTCGCAATCTCGCGGATGGAGGCCATGTATGGCCGCTCTTCCGAACAGAACAATCTCGCCCTGATCGCCGAGCGCCTCAACGTCGCGGTCAACCAGGTCGTCGCCAACTCGCTGCAGCTCTATACCGCGCGCAATCCGCATGATGCCGGCATCGCCGCGGGCACGGTCGAGACCGGGATCAAGCAGGTCGACGAACGCATGAAGGGGCTGGTCAGGCTCGCCCCCGAAAGCGAGCGCGAACGCATCGATAAGATCAGCAAACTGATCGGCGAATTCACCACTATCCGCACCGAGACCGCACGTCTCGCCCGCGAGGTCTCCGGCCGCGCCGCCGACGCCTGGGGCAACGGCGAAGCCAGCAAGAAGAACCGCGCCGCTCTCCAGGATGAGCTGACGGCCTTCAGCGGTTTCAACGAGGAGCGCGCCGATGCGGCCGAGGCAGAGACGCTTTCCTTCGCGTCGCAGGTCCGCACCTTCCTGCCGGTGGCCCTGCTCGTGCTGCTCTGCGGCACGATCGCCGGCGCCCTGGCCTTCTCGCGCCGCTCGATCGTGCGCCCGATGACGGATCTGAGCGCGGTGATGGAGCGCCTGACCGAGGGCGACACCGCCGTCGAAGTCCCCCATACAAAGCGCGCCGACGAGATCGGCGTGATGGCTCGCTCCGTCGCGGTGTTGCGGGAGGCGACCAAGCAGGTCGCCGAGCTGCAGGACCAGGAGCGGGCGGCTGCGGTGGCGCGACTGGCGCGTGCCCAGTCGATCGAGGCGGTGGTCTCGGATGTCGGCGAGGTGGTGGCCGCCGCCGCCGCCGGCGACTTCAGCGCCCGGCTCGAGATCAAGGATTCCGATGCCCAGATGCAGCGCCTCGTCGAAGGCATCAACGAGATCAACGCGGTGGTCGATTCCGCCACGACCGAGTTCGCCGGGGCGCTCGCGGCGATCGCCGGCGGCGACCTGACCAACCGCGTCGAGACCGCCTATCGCGGCCGCTTTGCCGATCTCAAGCGCGCCATCAACGAGACCGTCGACCGCCTCTCCGAGACGGTGTCGACGATCCAGACCACCTCGGCCGATGTCGGGCTCGCGGCGCGTGAGATCAACATGGGCGCCGACGACCTCTCCAAGCGCACCGAAGAGCAGGCTTCTTCGCTGGAGGAGACTGCCGCCACCACCGAAGAGCTAGCGGCTTCCGTCAAGGCTTCGGCCCAGGCCGCCCGCCAGGCGACCGAGATCGCCGAGGAAGCCATGAGCGCGGCGCAGTCCGGCGGCACCATCGCCGGCCAGGCCGTCGAGGCCATGGCCCGCATCGAAACTGCCTCGCAGAAGATCTCCGACATCATCCGGGTGATCGACGACATCGCCTTCCAGACCAACCTGCTCGCCCTCAACGCGGCGGTGGAAGCGGCGCGCGCCGGCGATGCCGGCAAGGGCTTCGCCGTCGTCGCCTCCGAGGTGCGTACTTTGGCGCAGCGCTCGGGCGAGGCCGCCAAGGACATCTCCGGACTGATCTCGTCCTCGAACGCCGAGGTCACCGAGGGCGTCAAGCTGGTGCGTCAGGCCGGTCAGTCGCTGACCCGCATCCTGGAGGCCTCCCAGAAGGTCTCGGCCACCATCGTAGACATCTCGGCCGCCTCGGGCGAGCAGGCCAACGGTATCGACGAGATGAGCCAGGCCGTCGCCCATCTCGACGAGATGACCCAGCAGAACGCGGCGCTCGCCGAGCAGAGCGCCGCTTCCGCCTCCTCGCTCTCGAGCCGCATCGGCCAGCTCAACGACCTCGTCGCGACATTCCGGACCCGGCGCGAGGCCACCAGCGGACGCATGGCCGCCTGAAGTTCACAGGATGGAACAGGAATGCGGCTGATCAGCCGCGCGTCGCCACGCATTCGATCTCGATGTCGAACGGCAGGGGCCAGGGTTTGATCGCGGCGCTGGTACGCGCCGGGAAGCCTTCGCCGAAATGTTCCCTGTAGACGGCGTTGACCGCGCCCATCAGCGCCGGATCGGTCACGAACACAGTCGCCTTCACGACCTTGTCCAGCGACGAGCCGGCGTGGCGCAACGCCATGTCCAGCGCGTCGAGGCAGGCGTGCGTCTGCGTCCCGATATCGCCCGCCACGATCTCACCGGTGCGGATGTCGACCGGAGGCATGCCGCAGGTGAAGAGCAGATCGCCGGCCCGGACCAGCGCCGAGGTCGGCGCTCCCAGCTTGCGGATGGCTTCGGAGATGACGGGGACCTCGATCACTTCGCGCTGCATGCTGGCCTCGCTGCCGGAACTGGAACGGCTGTAGCACGCCGTGTCGATGCAGAGTCAGCTGTCATTCCTGGGCTTCGCGCCAGCGACGAGCCCAGCATCCATGGGCAGCGACGGAACGAAAGACGGCGGCGTAGCCGCAGCTTCTGTTTCGAAACCGTGTGTTTCATGGGTTCCGGTGCTCAGGCCTTCGGCGGCCCCCGGAATGACGGGGTGTTTCCGTGAAAATCCCGCGCCGGTTTAAAGGCTGGCCACCACCACGATGCGCTTCACCTCGCCGCGCAGGAAGGCCTGCAGGAAGCGCTCGTAATCCTTGAAGGAAATGCAGCCATTGGAGTCGCCGCGCGGCCCGAGCAGATAGGTGTGAGCCAGCAGGCCAGCGCGGCCATGAATGGCGCCGCTGCCGCCGACCGGGTTCAGCCGGATGGCGCGGACGCCGTGGAACAGGGCCTCGCGCTCGGTCAGCGTATAGGTGTGCGGCGGCGTGACGCCCTTCATCCGGACATGGGCGTAGCGCGCATCGTCCATCATCTCGCCGAGGCCGGAATGGGCCTCGAGCCGCTCGCCATTCGGCATGTAGACCATCCTGGCGCCGATATCGTAGATCGCCGTGCCGGCCTCTGCCGTGCGCGGCGGCGTGCCGGCCGAGGGGCTGAGGCGGGTGATGCGCCCGCGATCGACGACATCGTCCTGCGGCGCGGCATAGGCCAGCGCCGTACCGGCCGGCTCCTGCTTCTGCACGCCGAAGAGCTTGTCGAAGAAGGAGCGATTATCCTCGGGCGTCGGAGTCGCCGCGGCGGTGCGGCTGCGGCGAGGCGCGGTCGGCTGCGCGACGCGCGGCTGGGGTGGCTGCTGAGGACCAGCCTTCGGCAGCAGGTCCAGGGGCCGCGGCACCGGCATGGGCATCGGCACGGACTTCTCCGCCAAGGTGACGGGCGGCTGCGGCGGCAGGGGCAAGGCGGGCTGCTCTGCAGCAGCGACGGAGGTTGAAGACGGGGCCGGGTTCGCTGGCTGGAACGCGGAGCGCACCGGAGCGCCCGGCACGAAGGAAGCGGCATTGCCGGACAACGCGGGGTCGAGCAGGCCGCTATAGGCCGGGGCAGCCTGCGAAGCGGCACGGCCTGGCGGCGTCTTGCGCGCATTGGCGGAGGGGGCGTTCGCGGTGTCGTTTCCCGGCGTGCCCTGCCCGAGCATCCAGAAACCCGACATGGCGCCGCAGCTCAGGGCGGCGGCGAGGAAGAACCCTTTCAGCAGAGGCCGGCGACGACGGCGAGACCGCACATAAGGCACGCCACGTTCCCGCACATAGGTCGCATAGGTCATCCGCCGCACTCTCGATACGCTTACGCTACGCCCGACGGCTGCGGACACGGCTTCGCCGCTCGCACTCCAGCCGAGGGAGCGCGACGCACGTCGCGATGTGTCCGAGCATGCCGGGAGAACCAAACTTCGTTCTGTTCCGATAAGGCGCTTTGTTGGTTAATCGCCGGTGAACCGCATCGATAATTTTTGCGGATGTCGCGGCGTTCGCCTGCCGCCGCGGCGCTCCCAAGGCCACGGAAAGACGGCGCCATGATGGCGGACCGCTTCTCGTGGCGGAGGCGAAAATTTCTCGACCCTTCGCCCCGATTGGCCCATCATTCTGCGCCAGGCTGGATTTCCGCCCGTTTTTCCCACCTCAACGCTCGAATCGGTTATGTCACAGGGATCGCAGCCCCAGGGACAACAATCCCAAGGACAGCAAGCCTTCGCCATGGCTGCGCAGGAGGCCGGAAGCGCCGTGACCAAACCAGCCGAGCCGAGGACCAGCTCCGTCGCGGCGCTGGGCGCCATCGTCAGCGGCGCGCTCATCCTGCAGGTCGCCGCGACCATCGTGAACACGGTGGTGCCGCTGAAGATGGCGGTGGAGCAGAAGGCGCCGCTGCTGATCGGCCTCGTGGGCTCGGCCTATTCGGTCGGGTTCCTGGCCGGCTGCTTCGTGATCCCCGCCTTCATCCGCCGCGTCGGGCATATCCGCGCCTTCGCCGTGTTCGCGGCGCTGCAGGCCGTGCTGACCTTGAGCTTCGCGATGACGCCGCTGGATATCTGGGGCGCCTCGCGGCTGGGGATGGGCTTCGCCGGCGCGGGCCACGCCATCTGCATCGAAAGCTGGATCAGCGGACAGGCCAAGGCCGGCCAGCGCGGGCGCGTCTTCGGCTTCTACCAGATCCTCAACCGCCTCGCCCTGATCGGCTCGCAGATCGGCGTCGGCTATGTCTCGCTACAGTCGGGCGACATCTTCCTGTTCGCCAGCGCCGCCTTCTCGATCGCGTTGATCCCCGTCGCCATGACCAAGGCCAAGGGGCCGGAATCAGGCGAGGTCGTCTCGGTCAGGCTCAACACGATCTGGCAATATGCGCCGGCCTCGGTCATCGGCTGCCTCTATGTCGGGCTGATGGGCGGGGCGCTCACCAATGTCGCGCCGGCCTACGGCATCCTGATCGGGCTCGACCAGGCCTGGGCGATCCTGCTGACGGCCGGCATCCAGATCGGCGCGCTCATGCTGCAATGGCCGCTCGGACTGCTGGCCGACCGCGTCGAGAGCCGGATCATCATGCTGAGCGCCACGCTCTCTGTGGTGCTCTGCTCGCTGGCGCTGGGCGCCGTGCTCTGGCTCGCCGTGCCACATACCCGGTTCTGGCTGTTCGGGCTGTTCGCGCTGATCGGTGCGGGCAGCATGCCGATCTATACGGTCGCTGTCGCCCATGCCTATTTCCGGCTCGGCCGCGAGCGGGCGCTGGGCTTGTCGGCGCAGCTGCTGTTCCTCTGGGCGACAGGCTCGGCCATCGGCCCGCTGGTCTCGACCGCCTTCATGCAGGTCGTCGGCCCCAACGGGCTGCTGGCTTATCTCGGGCTGCTCTCGGCTGCCGCGAGCGCCTATCTCACCTTCCGGCTGAGGCGCAACCCGCCCTCGGCCAGCCCCTTCGGCGAGCGCCCGACGACGGCGCCGACCATCCCCGACGTCTCGCCGTCCGGCCGCTCGCAGGGCGGCAAATAATCCGGGCCTACGCCGCCGGCGCGTGGCGGCTCGGCTTGGCCTTGAGCTTCAGCTCTTCCAGATCCTCGCGCTCGCGCGGCGTATTGCGCATGAGCTGGTCCTTGCCGGGCTGGTACTGCACCGGCTGGGCCGTATCCACCCCATACCAGGCCGCAGCGCGCAGCACGAATGACGGATCGGCCAGATGCGGCCGGCCGAGCGCGACGAGATCGGCGCGGCCGGCGGCGACGATGGTGTTGACCTGATCGGCCGTGGTGATGTTGCCGACGCACATGGTCGCGACCTCGGCCTCGTTGCGGATGCGATCGGAGAACGGCGTCTGGAACATGCGGCCATAGATGGGCCGGGATTCCTTCACCGTCTGGCCGGTCGAGACATCGACGAGATCGCAGCCCTCGGCGGCGAAGGCCTCGGCAATGGCGACGGAATCCTCCGGCGAGAGCCCGCCATCAGCCCAGTCCGTCGCCGAGACGCGCACCGACATCGGCTTCTCGCGCGGCCAGCTCTCGCGCAGTGCGCGGAAGACTTCGAGCGGGAAGCGCAGCCGGTTCTCGACCGAGCCACCATAGTCGTCCGTGCGCTTGTTGGTCAGCGGCGAGAGGAAACTCGCGAGCAGATACCCATGGGCGCAGTGCAGCTCCAGCATGTCGAAGCCGGCGCGTCCGCCGCGCTCGGCCGCCGCGACGAATTCGGCCTTCACCTTGTCCATATCCGCCCGCGTCATTTCGCGCGGCACCTGGCTGTCCGGATAGTAAGGCAGCGGCGATGCCGAGACGATGGGCCAAGCGCCATCGGCGAGCGGCCGGTCCATGCCCTCCCACATCAGCTTGGTCGCGCCTTTTCGCCCGGCATGGCCAAGCTGGAGGCAGATCTTCGCGGCCGAATGAGCGTGGACGAAAGCGACGATGCGCGTCCAAGCCGCTTCCTGCTCGTCGTTCCAGAGGCCGGTGCAGCCGGGGGTTATGCGGGCGTCCGGCGCGACGCAGGTCATCTCGGTGAAGATCAATCCGGGGCCGCCGATGGAGCGCGAGCCGTAATGCATCAGGTGCCAGTCATCAGGCAGGCCGTCCTGTGCCGAATATTGGCACATCGGCGAGAGGGTCATGCGGTTCTCGACCTGCATGTCCCGGAGCCTGAAGGGCTGGAAGGCCGGCGGGACCGGCGAGCCGTCCTTGCGCCGTCTCGCCAGCGGGCCGAGCCCCTGGGCGACCAGTTCGTCCACGGCCGACACCATCGCCGGCGCACGCAACGCCAGATTGTCGTAGGTGATCGCCTTCGAGCGCGTCATCAGGCCGAAGGCGAAGCGCAGCGGCTCGAAATCCCAGAAGCGCCTGAGCTCCTCGAACCAGACCAGCGAGACATCGGCCGCGTGCTGCGTCTTCTCGACCTCCTCGCGGCGCTGCTTCTCGTACAAAGCTAGGCCGGAAGCGACATCGAGCTTGGCCTGCCCCATCGCCTTGTGCAGCGCGATGGCATCTTCCATCGCGAGCTTGGTGCCGGAGCCGATCGAGAAATGCGCGGTCGCCTTGGCGTCGCCGATCAGAACGACGTTCTCGCTCACCCAATTGCGGCAGCGGATCATCGGGAAATTGCGCCAGAGCGAGCGGTTGGTGATGAGCTTGTGACCCTGCAACTCGTCGGCAAAGACGCCTTCGAGGAAAGCGGCCGACTGCGCTTCGTCTAGCTTATCGAGCCCGGCCTTCTCGAAGGTCTCGGGGTCGGTCTCGAGAACCCAGGTCGAGCGCCCTGCTTCGTACTGGTAGCAATGAGCGATGAAGACGCCATGCTCGGTCTGCTGGAAGAAGAAGGTGAAGGCGTCGAAGGGGCGGGTCGAGCCCATCCAGGTGAAGTGGTTGGGCCTGAGATCGACCTGCGGCTGAAAGCGCTCGCGCCAGTTCTCGCGGATGCGGCTGTTGATGCCGTCGGCAGCGACGACCAAGTCGTAATCGCGTTTCAGCGTATCGATATCGGCGATATCGGTTCCGAAATGCAGGTTGACGCCGAGTTCGCGCGCCCTCGCCTGCACCAGCATCAGCAGCGAACGGCGCGAGCAGCCGCAGAAGCCGTTGCCGGGCACGCGGTAGGTGTCACCCTTGAAGCGGATCTCGATATCGTCCCAATAGGCGAAGTTGTCGCGGATGGCGGCATAGCTCTCCGCATCCGCCGCCTTGAAGGTGTCGAGCGTCTGGTCGGAGAAGACGACGCCGAAGCCGAAAGTGTCGTCGGCCTGGTTGCGCTCGAACACGTCGACGGTGAGCTGGGGCCAGTCCCGCTTCATCAGCAGCGCGAAATAGAGGCCAGCCGGCCCGCCGCCCACAACCGCGATACGCATCGACGCCTCCATCAGGGAACCGGCCGATCCGGTCTAGAAATTATTTTAAGCCTAAAATGATTTTGAACTCAAGGGGCTTTCGACCTTTCCGGCACGCACATCACAACTGAGCCAAGCACGACCGGAAACGCCATCGAATACCGCAAAACCATCGCCGCATCGCATGCCCGCAGACAAGCCGCTTGCAAATTGATTGAGACTTAAAATATATTCGACGACGGAGGTCGAAGGTCATGACTCTGCAGGGACAGCGCGCGCTGGTGACGGGAGGCGGACGTGGCATCGGCCGCGCCATCGCCGCCATGCTGACACAGGCAGGGGCGCAGGTCAGCATTCTCGGCCGCGACGAGGCTGCCTTGCGGGATGCCGTTGCAGCCAGCGCGGCAGCCGATTTCGCGACCTGCGACGTGCGCGACGAGAGTTCGGTTTCCGCTGCCCTGGATCAACTCTCCGGCGGACGTGCCTTCGACATCGCGATCGCCAATGCCGGCGCGGTCGAGACCGGCCCGTTCATGCGCAGCGATAGCGAGCGCTTCCGCCGCATGGTCGAGATCAACCTGATCGGCACCGTCAATCTGTTCCATGCCGTGCTACCGGGCATGCTGGAGCGCCAGCGCGGCCGGCTGATCGCCATCGCCTCGACGGCCGGACATCGCGGCTACGCCTATGTGAGTGCCTATGCGGCGGCGAAGCATGCCGTGATCGGGCTCGTGAAATCGCTGGCGCTGGAGACGGCGCGCTCGGGCGTCACCGTCAACGCCGTCTGCCCGGGCTATGCCGACACCGACATGGTCGCCAGCGGGCTCGACGCCATCGCGGCGAAGACCGGCAAGAGCCGCGAGCAGGCGCTGGCCGAGATGGTCAAGGACAATCCGCAGGGACGGCTGATCGCGCCGGAAGAGGTCGCCGCCGCGGTGCTCTATCTCTGCGGACCGGGCAGCGATGCGGTCACCGGCCAGTCGCTCCTCATCAATGGCGGGGAGTTCTGAGATGGACACGCCCTCTTCCGCCCTGATGCTCGATCGCGAGACCAAGGCGAGCGAACGCCCCGGCGACCACAAGGACGAGCTCAGGCTCTGGCTGCGCCTGCTCACCTGCTCGACCCTGATCGAGACCGAGATCCGCAACCGGCTGCGCGAAGAATTCAAGACCACGCTGCCGCGCTTCGACCTGATGGCGCAGCTCGACAAGACCGTGGTCGGCATGACCGTCGGCGAGGTCTCGCAGCGGCTGATGGTCTCGAACGGCAATGTCACGGCCGTCGTGGCCGGGCTCGTCACGGATGGGTTGGTCGACAAGCGCTCCGCGCCGCAGGACCGGCGCGTGCAAATCCTCACGCTGACGGCGCAGGGTCGCAAGGCCTTCAGGGCCATGGCCGAGCGTCACGAAAGCTGGATCGCCGAACTCTTCGCCGGGCTCGACCAGCCCGAGATCGGGCAGCTCTTCCGCTTGCTCGGCGAGACCAAGACCTCGCTTCATCGCGCCATTGCCGGCCGGGCGAAGGACGCAGCCGACGGGGCCGCGAAGGGAGACGCCTGATGACGATCGCCAACGCCACCACCCTGCCGCTGGCCGGCTTCACGCCGCAGCATTTCGCCCTTTCGGTCGCCGGCAAGGTCGCGACGGTGACGCTCAACCGGCCTGAGAAAAAGAATCCGCTGACCTTCGCAAGCTACCGCGAACTCACGGATTTCTTCCTCGCCGCGCAGAAGGAGGAAGACGTCAAGGCGATCGTGGTGACGGGCGCCGGTGGCAATTTCTCCTCGGGCGGCGACGTCTTCGAGATCATCGGCCCGCTGGTTGCAATGGAGACCAAGGACCTGCTCAAATTCACCCGGATGACGGGCGAGCTGGTCAAGGCGATGCGCGCCTGCCCGCAGCCGATCATCGCCGCCATAGACGGCATCTGCGCAGGGGCCGGCGCCATCGTCGCGATGGCATCCGATCTCAGGTTCGGCACGGCCGGCAGCAAGATCGCCTTCCTGTTCAACCGGGTCGGCCTCGCCGGCTGCGACATGGGCGCCTGCGCGATGCTGCCACGCATCATCGGCCAGGGCCGCGCCGCCGAGTTGCTCTACACCGGCCGCGTGCTCAAGGGCGAGGAAGCGGAGCGCTGGGGCTTCCTCAACCGGCTCTGTGCGTCCGAGGCCGCGCTTTCCGAGGCGCAGACGCTCGCTGCCGAGCTGGCGGACGGGCCCACCTTCGCCAATGCCATGACCAAGCGCATGCTGGAAATGGAATGGGCGATGTCGGTCGAGAGCGCGATCGAGGCCGAGGCCGTGGCGCAGGCTCTGTGCATGCAGACCGAGGATTTCGCCCGCGCCTACCATGCCTTCGCCGAGAAGCGGAAACCGGTCTTCGAGGGCAACTGATATGCACCGCGCTCCTCATCTCGGCCTCGACATCCTCGGCGATACTCTGGACTGGCCGTTCTTCGAGGAGCGCCATCGCGCTTTCGCTGCGGAACTCTCCGGCTGGGCCGATTCCTATCTTGCAGACCTGCCGCATGACGATGTCGACGAGGCCTGCCGGGCGCGTGTCGCCGCCTTGGGCGCAGCCGGCTTCCTGAAAGCCGTGGTGCCGGCTGCCTATGGCGGGCTTTCCGACAAGCTCGACGTGCGCACGCTTTGCCTCGCCCGCGAGATCCTGGCTGCTCATGACGGCCTCGCCGATTTCTCCTTCGCCATGCAGGGGCTCGGCACGGGCTCGATCAGCATCGCTGGTTCTGAGGACATGAAACGGCGCATCCTGCCGGATGTCGCGGCCGGCAAGCGCATCGCCGCCTTCGCCCTCTCGGAGAAGGAAGCCGGTTCGGACGTTGCCGCCATGGCGACGACCGCGACGCCGGATGGTGGCAGCCATGTCCGCATCGACGGCGAGAAGAGCTGGATCTCGAATGGCGGCATCGCCGACCATTACGTCGTCTTCGCCCGCACGGGCGAGGCACCGGGCGCGCGCGGGCTCTCCGCATTCCTGGTCGAGGCCGATACGCCCGGCCTGACCATTGCCGAACGCATCGAGGTGATCGCGCCGCATCCGCTCGCGACGCTGCGCTTCGAGAGCTGCCGCGTGCCGCTCGATAACCGCATCGGCGGGCCCGGCGATGGTTTCAAGGTCGCGATGGCGACGCTCGACATCTTCCGCTCGACGGTCGGCGCCGCCGCGCTCGGCTTCGCCAGGCGGGCGCTGCACGAGACCCTCGCCCATGCCAATGGCCGCAAGCTCTTCGGCGGTACGCTCGGCGACCTCCAGCTCTCGCAGGCGGCCATCGCCGACAGCGCGGCGGAGGTCGATGCCGCCGCCCTCCTCGTCTACCGCGCCGCCTGGACCAAGGACCGCGGCGCGGCGCGCGTCACCCGCGAGGCCGCGCTCGCCAAGCTCATCGCGACGGAGAACGCCCAGCGCGTGATCGACCGGGCCGTCCAGATCCATGGCGGCCTCGGCGTCACCAAGGGCGTCAAGGTGGAGGAACTCTACAGGGAGATCAGGGCGCTGCGCATCTACGAGGGTGCCAGCGAGGTCCAGAAGGTCGTGATCGCGCGCGACCTGCTCAAAGCACATGCCGCTGGAGCACGCGCCGATCAGGTTGCACCGCAACCTGATCGGATAACGCGTTCTCCATTCAATAATTAGAGGCGGATTCACTGATCAGGTCTCTCGACCTGATCAGTGAATCCGCCTCTAGGCAGGGGAACGAGATGACAGCAACCGCATTCGCGAGATCGGGGCATAAGGACAACTTCGCGCGGGACAACCTGCCCCCGCGCGAAAGCTGGCCCGATCTGAGAGTGGAAGAGGCAGGGCTCGCCTATCCCGAGCGGCTGAACTGCGTCGCAGAGCTGCTCGACAGGCACATCACCGAGGGGCGCGGCGGCCGGACCGCGGTGCTCGCGGCCGACCTGAACTGGAGCTATGCGGACTTAGCGGAGCGGGTGAACCGCATCGCCAATGTGCTGACCCGCGATCTCGGCATGGCCAGCGGCAATCGCGTCCTGCTGCGCGCTGGCAACACGCCGATGATGGTCGCCGCCTATCTCGCCGTCATCAAGGCCGGCGGCATCGCGGTCGCGACCATGCCGATGCTGCGGGCTGGCGAACTCGCCTATCCGCTGCGCAAGGCGAAGATCGCGCTCGCGCTTTGCGACCACCGCCTCACCGCCGAACTCGAAACCGCGAAAACGCAGGCGCCGGAGCTCTCCCGCATCGTCGCTTTCGGTTCAGCCGGGAGCGAGCTGGAAGCGCTGATGGCGCAGCCGGGCTACGAGCATTTCGAGGCCGCCGACACCGCCCGCGACGACGTCTGCCTGATCGCCTTCACCTCCGGCACCACCGGCGAGCCGAAGGGCACCATGCATTTCCACCAGGACATGCTGGCGATCTGCGACTGCTACGGCGCGCGCGTCCTCAAGGCCTCGCCCGACGACCGCTTCACAGGCTCGCCGCCGCTCGCCTTCACCTTCGGCCTTGGCGGGCTCGTGCTCTTCCCGATGCGGATCGGCGCCGCGATGGTGCTGCCCGAGAAGGCGGGTCCGGCCGACCTGATCGACGCGATCGAGCGTCACAAGGTCAGCGTCGTCTTCACCGCGCCGACCGCCTATCGCGCCATTCTCGACAAGCTGGAGGGGCGCGACATCTCCTCGCTCAACATCTGCGTCTCGGCCGGGGAGGCGCTGCCGAAGGCGACATTCGACGCCTGGCGGGCGCGGACGGGCCTGCCGCTGATGGACGGCATCGGCGCGACCGAGATGCTGCATATCTTCATCGGCGCGCCGCGCGAGGCGATCCGGCCGGGCGCGACCGGGCTTCCGGTGCCGGGCTACGAGGCGAAGATCGTCGACGATGAGGGCAAGGACGTGCCGGATGGCACGCCAGGTCGGCTCGCCGTGCGCGGGCCGACCGGCTGCCGCTACCTCGCCGATCCCCGGCAGGCGAAATACGTCCTCGACGGCTGGAACATCACCGGCGACACCTATCTGCGCGATGCCGACGGCTATTTCTGGTATCAGGCACGCTCCGACGACATGATCATCTCGGCCGGCTACAACATCGCGGGGCCGGAGGTCGAAGCCTGCCTACTGACGCACGAGGCGGTGGCCGAGTGCGGCGTGGTCGGCGCCCCCTGCCCCGATCGCGGGCAGATCGTGAAGGCCTATATCGTGCTGCGCCAGGGCGTCACTGGCGATGCGGCGATGGCCAAGGCGTTGCAGGAGCATGTGAAGGCCGGTATCGCCCCTTACAAATATCCGCGCGCCATCGAATTCGTCGCCGCCTTGCCGAAGACGGCGACCGGCAAATTGCAACGCTTCGCCTTGCGCCAGATGGCGCGCGACGAGGCCTGATCCTCCGACCAACCAGAGCCGAACGGCCGAAACCGAGGCGACACCATGTCCAACGCTTCCTCTTCCCGCGCCATCCTGCCGGAAGGCTGGCCGCAGCCGCGCGGCTACGCCAACGGCATGGTGGCCGAAGGCCGCGTGCTGGTGACCGGCGGGCTCGTCGGCTGGAATGCCGAAGGCGTCTTCGCGCAAGACTTCATCGGGCAGCTGCGCCAGACCTTCCTCAACATCAAGGCGGTGGTCGAGGCCGGCGGCGGTTGCGTCGAGGATATCGTGCGCCTGACCTGGTACGTCACCGACATCGCGGCCTATCGCGCCAGCCTCAAGGAGATGGGGCCGATCTATCGCGAGGCCTTCGGCCGGCATTTCCCGGCGATGGCGGTGGTGGCCGTGAGTGCGCTGGTCGAGCCGGAGGCGCTGCTGGAGATCGAGGCGACGGCGGTTGTCGGGGGTTGAAGTCTTGCGTCATGCTCGGGCTTGACCCGAGCATCTCTCGTCCCGGAACGCTCCCGCGCCTCATCGGCCAGAGATTCTCGGGTCGGCGTTCCGCCGCCCGAGAATGACGGCTGGATATCCTCAGATCCCCGCGCCGTCCTGGAGCGCGCCGGCCGGTTGCTTGCGCCAAAGATGCATGTGCAGCGCGCGCAAGCTCGGCCGCAGCAGGATGTCGCCAAGGGCGAGCGCCAGTGAGACCGTGGCATTGGCGGTGAGCAGGAAGGCCGCGGCGAACAGCCCCGCGGTGCTCAGGACGCGCCAGCTCAAGGCGGCGAGCCAGGCGCGACGGTCCGGCGTGCCACGTCGACCGACGATGCGGATGAGGGCGCGCTTGGCCTTTGCCAGTGCCCCGCCCTCGCCCACCGCCTGCTGCGTATCCCCCTCTCCGGGCTCGATGAAGCCGAAGGCAACCGTCTCGTTGCTGATGCGGTCGATCAGGATGAAGCCGCCGAGCTCGTGGCTTTCGGCATAGGGCAGCGAGACCAGCGGCCGGTCGAGCCGAAGCGTCACGAGGCCGATGCCGTTCATGCGCAGGCTCTGCGCCGGCTGGGGCCGGAAGCCCTCGATGTCGACGCTGTGATGCAGCGCCTCGATCGTGGCCGTCGCGCTCTGCGTCGCGAGCTTCACGAGGAACTGCGAGCCTTCCAGCATGGCGCGCTCGCCGGTCCAGAGTAGCCGCGCCTCCACGCCCCGGCTGATGCGCAACGCCGAGCCGGCGGCAGCGATGACATCGCCGCGCGAGATGTCGATGTCGTCCTCAAGCGTCACCGTCGCCGCCTGGCCGGCGCCGATCTGGCTGGCCTCGCCGGCCGCGCCGATCAGGCGGGCGATGCGGCTGGTACGGCCGGAGGGCAGCGCGATCACCGGATCGCCGACGCGGGCGCGGCCTGCGACGGGCGCGCCGGCATAGCCGCGAAAGTCCAGATCCGGACGATTGACCCATTGCACCGGCAGGACGAAGCTTTCGTCGCGCGGCGCCGGCTGCGTGATCGCGACGCTCTCCAGATAGGGCAGCAGCGCCGGCCCGTCATACCAAGGCATGGCCGCCGACGGCCGCATGACGTTCTCGCCGTCCCGCGCCGAGACCGGGATGAAGCGGATCGAGGCGAAGCCCAACGAGGCGACCGCCGCGCGGTAATCGGCCGCGATCTGCTCGAACACCGCCTCGTCGTAGCCGACGAGGTCCATCTTGTTGATCGCCACGACGATATGGCGGACGCCGACCAGCGAGACGATGAAGGAATGGCGGCGCGTCTGCGGCAGCAGGCCCTTGCGGGCGTCGATCAGGATGATGGCAAGGTCGGCGGTGGAGGCGCCGGTCGCCATGTTGCGGGTATATTGTTCGTGGCCGGGCGTGTCGGCGACGATGAAGCTGCGATTGTCGGTGGCGAAATAGCGATAGGCGACATCGATGGTGATGCCCTGTTCGCGCTCGGCCGAGAGCCCATCGACGAGAAGGGCGAAATCAGGGGCGGCGCCTTGCGTTCCGAACTTGCGGGAATCGCTGTCGAGCGCGCTGAGCTGGTCGTCGAAAACCGCGCCGGCCTCGTAGAGCATGCGGCCGATCAAGGTCGACTTGCCGTCGTCGACCGAGCCGCAGGTGATGAAGCGCAGCAGGGAGTGCTGGCCGGTTTCGCTGGCGCTGGGCGTGTCGTTGGCGGGGAGAAGGCTCTGCGCCGGCCTCAGTGCCTTCAGGTTCTTTTTGGCCAGGTTCCTGGCGATGGCGAGGCCCATCAGAAATAGCCTTCCTGCTTCTTCTGCTCCATCGAGCCCGAACCGTCATGGTCGATGACGCGGCCCTGCCGCTCCGAGGACCGGGAGGAGCGCATCTCGGCGATGATGTCGGTGAGATTGGCCGCCTCGCTCTCGACGGCGCCGGTCAGCGGGTAGCAACCCAGCGTACGGAAGCGGACCATGCGGGTCTCGACGACCTCGCCGGGGACAAGCTCCATGCGCTCGTCGTCGCGCATGATCCAGGCGCCGTCACGCTGCACGACCGGGCGCGGCGCCGCGAAATAGAGCGGCACGACGGGGATATTCTCGAGCGCGATGTAGTCCCAGATGTCACGCTCGGTCCAGTTCGAGAGCGGGAAGACACGAAAGCTTTCGCCGCGATGCTTGCGGGTGTTGAAGAGCTGCCAGGGTTCCGGGCGCTGGTTCTTGGGGTCCCAGCGATGCTCGGGCGAACGCAAGGAGAAGACGCGTTCCTTGGCGCGACTCTTCTCTTCGTCGCGGCGCGCGCCGCCGAAGGCCGCATCGAACTTGTGGAAGTCGAGCGCCTGCTTCAGCCCCTGCGTCTTCATCACGTCGGTGTGGATGCGGGAGCCCGAGGTGAAAGGGTTGATGCCGGCCGCGACTCCGTCCTGGTTGATGTGGACGATGAGATCCAGCCCCAGGCGCTTCGCCGTCTCGTCGCGGAAGGCGATCATGTCGCGGAACTTCCAGGTCGTATCGACATGGAGCAGCGGGAAAGGCGGCTTGGCCGGATAGAACGCCTTCATGGCGAGATGCAGCAGGACGGCGGAGTCCTTGCCGATCGAGTAAAGCAGCACTGGCTTGTCGCAGGTCGCCACCACCTCGCGGATAATGAAGATGGCTTCCGCTTCGAGCTTCTGGAGATGGCTGAGCTGGATCATGCGTGCACCTGTGCCGGAGCGCTCTGGGCCCGCGCCAGCTTTCCGTCCGGCCCGACATGCAGGCCGCATTCCTTGGCGGCGTCGTCCTCCCACCACCAACGCCCCGCCCGCTCCGGCTCGCCGGGGCGGATGGCGCGGGTGCAGGGCTGGCAGCCGATCGAGACGAAGCCCCGCGCGTGGAGCGGATTGATCGGCACGCCATTCGCCTCGGCGAAGGCGAGCGCGCGCTCACGCGTCCAATCGATGAGCGGGCTCGCCTTGACGAGGCCGCGCGCCGGATCGGCTTCCGTAAGCTGGACATCGCCGCGCGCGGCCGACTGGTCGGCGCGCAGGCCGGTCAGCCAGACATCGGCGCCGGCGAGCGCGCGGCCGAGCGGCTCGACCTTGCGGATGTCGCAGCAGGATTTGCGAGCCTCGCGAGAGCCGTAGAAGCCGTTGATGCCGTTCTGACGGACATGGAGCTCGACTGCGTCGTGCCGGGGATAGTAGGGGCGGATCAGGATGCCGTAGCGCTCCTCCGTCTCCTGCCAGAGCGCATAGACCTCGGGGAAAAGCCTGCCGGTATCGAGCGTGGCGACGGTGACCGGCAGCTTCGCAGCCGCAATGAAATGGGTCAGGACCTGATCTTCGAGGCCAAAGGAGGTGGTGAAGACCACGGGCCCGGCCGCGCCTGCAACGATGCCGGCAAGGCGCTGGGCGACATCGGCTGCACCGAAGGCTGTATTGAGCGCGGCCGAACGGTGCGCCAGCGTGTCGATGGACTGCACGTCCGTCGTTATTTCATCCGGGCCGGGGCTTGTCGCCATCGTTTTGGCCGTTCGTTCGGTAAATCGAACGAACCACTTATACCCATAGGGCCAAAGCTTCAATTCACAGCCGGTAGCGTGTTTTTTCTTATTTTACTTCCATTGGAGAAGATTGTTTCGGCTGATGGTTTGCGGGTGGGCGACCTTCAGGATTTCAATGAAAATCCCGCGATTTCGGCAGGATGCGCACGTTGCGCGGGTGGCGGTGGCGCGGCAATGGCGGGTTCTTCAGCTCATCGACGCAGGGCGGCGGCATCTCGGCGCGGTGCGTATCGGAAAGCGAGAGCAGATCGGCGGAACGATCGAAGATGCGCTGGGCCATAAGGTGTGTGACGCCCTCGACGCTCTTCTGCACCCTGCCCTCGACCAGCATCAAACGAGCGCCCATGACCTCGCGGCGGAAACGCTCGAACAGCCGGGCCCAGATCACGACATTGGTGATTCCGGTCTCGTCCTCCAGCGTGACGAAGATCGCCCTGCCGTTGCCCGGCCGCTGGCGCACCAGCACGACACCCGCTGTACGGACGAAAGCGGCGTCCGGCTTCGCCTCGGTTTCGGCGCAGCTCAGGATGCCCTCGCGCCGGAAGCGCGGACGCAACAGCTGCATCGGATGGCCCTTCAGCGAAAGCCTGACCGTCTGGTAGTCGGTGACGATATGCTCCGCCAGCGGCATGGCAGGCAGCGCCATCGCAGGCTCGCGCCCAAGCTCGCGGGCCTGCGCGGCCGCGAAAAGCGGCAGTGCCGGATCGTCCGGCAGGCGGCGCACGGCCCAGAGTGCCTCGCGGCGATCAAGGCCGAGGGAACGAAAGGCATCGGCATCGGCGAGCAGGCGCATGGCGCGGGCCGGCAGCCCGGCCCGGCGCATCAGCTCCTCGACGTCGCGGTAAATGCCTCCCGCTTCCCGCGCCTGCACGATGGCGAGGCCCCATTCCTCCTTGAAGCCGTCGATCTGGCGGAAGCCGAGGCGGAGCGCGAAGGGGTGTTTTTTCGTCTCCTCCTTCTCAGCCCTCATCCTGAGGAGTGCCGCAGGCGCGTCTCGAAGGATGGTTCGTGAGGCACTGGACCGCTCTGGACCATCCTTCGAGACGCCGCTTCGCGGCTCCTCAGGATGAGGGCTGCGAAAGTTGGAAGAATGCTGGACGTCATCCCGGGCGAAGCGAAGCGAAGACCCGGGATCCATATCCGAGCCTTCATCGGAAACGCTCAGGCATGGATCCCGGGTCTCCCTACGGTCGCCCGGGATGACGATGTTCAGTTCCTCCAAAGGCTCCAACCCGTTGTCCCAACCGCTCGCATTCACATCGACGGGGCGTGGCTCGACGCCGCCATTCTCCTGCGCCTCCCGCACGATCTGGGCCGGGGCGTAGAAGCCCATCGGCTGGGAGTTCAGCAGCGCGCAGGCGAATGCCGCCGGGTGGTGCTTCTTCAGATAGGAGGAGATGTAGACCAGCTTGGCGAAGGAGGCGGCGTGGCTTTCCGGGAAGCCGTAGCTGCCGAAGCCCTTGATCTGGTCGAAGCAGCGCTGGGCGAAATCGCGCTCATAGCCGCGCGCGACCATGCGCTCGACCATCATGTCCTGAAAATGATGGATGGTACCGTCATTACGGAAGGTCGCCATCGCCTTGCGCAGGCCGTTGGCTTCCGGGTCGGTGAATTTGGCGGCAACCATGGCTAGGCGCATCGCCTGCTCTTGAAAGAGCGGCACGCCGAAGGTCTTCTCCAGCACCGGGTAGAGTTCATCCGGCAGCCCGTGCTCGGGTGACGGCGAAGGATAGCTCACCTCCTCCAAACCGGCCCGCCGCTTCAAATAAGGATGGACCATATCGCCCTGGATCGGGCCGGGCCGGACGATCGCGACTTGAATGACCAGATCATAGAACTTCCGCGGTTTGAGACGAGGCAGCATGTTCATCTGGGCGCGGCTCTCGACCTGGAAGACGCCTAGCGACTTGCCCTCGCAGAGCATGTCGTAGGTGCCTTCGTCGCCGTCCGTGAAGTCAGCGAGTTCGTACCGCTTTTTCTCATAGCCCTTAATCAAATCCCCATAGCCCTCGATCAGATCGAACGCTTTGCGGATGCAGGTCAGCATGCCGAGAGCCAAGACATCGACCTTCATCAGCTTGAGTTCATCGATATCGTCGCGGTCCCATTCGATGAAGGTGCGGTCCTTCATTGCGGCATTACCTATCGGCACCGTCTCATCGAGACGGCCGCGCGACAGTACGAAGCCGCCGACGTGTTGCGAGAGATGGCGCGGGAAGCCGAGCAGCCGAATGGCGAAACCGACGGCGCGGCGGATCGACGGGTTCGTCGGGTCCAGCCCGGCTTGGCGGACGCGGTCATCGCCGATCTCCGTGCCCCAGCTTCCCCATTGCGTATCGGCGATGCGAGCGGTGATGTCCTCGGTGAGCCCCAGCACCTTGCCGACTTCGCGGATAGCGCTGCGCGGCCGATAGCGGATCACGGTGGCGGCGATACCGGCGCGATGACGACCATACTTCTCATAAATCCACTGGATCACTTCCTCGCGCCGCTGATGCTCGAAATCGACGTCGATATCGGGCGGCTCGCGCCGCTGCTCAGATATGAACCGCTCGAACAGCACGTCGTTGTCGGTGGGGTCGACGGCGGTGATACCGAGCACGTAGCAGACGGCAGAATTGGCGGCCGAGCCGCGCCCCTGGCAGAGGATACCTTCGCTCTCGGCGAATTCGACGATCTGGCGAATGGTCAGGAAGTAGCGGGCGTATTCCAGCTTCTCGATGAGAGCGAGTTCCTTAACCAGCAGTTTCTCGACCTTGTCGGGAACGCCGTCCGGATAGCGGATCAGGCTGCGGCGGCGGACCAGCTCCGCGAGCCAGTCCTGATCCTTCCAACCGGGTGGGACGGGCTCCTCGGGGTACTCGTATTTCAGCTGGCCGAGATCGAACTCGACGCGGGAGAAGAGATGCTGCGTCTCGGCGATGGCCTCGGGCGCGTCGCGGAAGAGACGTGCCATCTCCTGCGGCAGCTTGAGGTGGCGCTCGGCATTGGCCTCCAGCCGCCGCCCGGCACGCTCGATGGTGACGCCCTCACGGATGCAGGTGAGCACATCCTGCAAGTCGCGTTGCTCAATGGAATCGTAGAGCGCGTCATTGGTCGCGATCAGCGGCGTGCGGGTCGCGGCGGCGATGACCTTGAGCCGCACCAGACGACGACGGTCGTCGCCGCGCCGGTGCATGGTGGCGCCGAGCCAGATCGCGCCGGGCGCAGCCTCGTCGAGCCGGGCAAGCAGCGCCGGCAGGCCATCGAGATTGCGGCTGGGCATCAGGATGAGCAGGAGGTCGCGCGCATCGTTCAGCAGATCGCCGAGGTGGAGGATGCACTCGCCCTTTTCCGCCCTGAGATTGCCTTGGCTGAGCAGCCGGCAGAGCCGTCCCCAGCCCTCGCGATTGGCGGGATAGACGATGATGTCCGGTGTGCCGTCGGCGAAGACGAGGCGGGTGCCGGTCGCGAGCTTGAAGCGATCCGCCGTCACCTTCATCTGCTCGGGTTTGAAGAGAAGACCGGCGAAATCCGGGTTCTCGATCCAGACATATTCACCGGGGCTGCCGCCCTCGCGGATCTTCTCGGGCGCTGGGAGGCCGTCTTCCCGCAACTGGCGCAGCGCGGCCCAGGCCCGCACCACGCCAGCGACCGTGTTGCGGTCGGCGATACCGATGCCGGCATATCCCAGCAGCAGCGCCGTCAGCACCATGTTCGGCCCCGGCGCTGCGCCGCGCAGGAAGGAAAAATTCGTCGCGGCAACGGGTTCGGCGAAGGAGCTCGCAATCTGATTCATGCGAAGAGCCCGTGGAGGAACCAGCGCGGCGGGGCGCTTTCGGCCTCGTAGAAACCGATCCGGAACAGCCAGAAGCGGCGCCCCTGCGCATCCTCGACGCGATAATAGTCGCGCATCGGCTCGTCACTGCCGTCGCGCCACCATTCCGGCGCGATGCGCTCCGGCCCCTCGGCGCGGGCGACGTCATGGATGAGGCGGCGCCAGCGAAAACGGATCGGGGGGCCATCCGGCACCTCGGCGATGGCCTCGACCGGCTGGGGCGGCTCGAAGAGCTGGAGCGGGCGGGCCGGCGGCTCCTGCGGCTCAGGCTCGGGCCATGCCGCCTCCGGCAGTGGCGCGGCGGCTGAGAGCGCCTTTGCGGCACGGACGGGATGATGCGTATCCTGCGCCGCGAAGCGCAGTACGCGGTCGCGGCCGAAGCGGGTGACGAGCCGGTCGACCAGATCGGCCACTGCCTCCTCCTCGACGGCGCGGCCGTCGAGACTGTGCTGCTGATCCGTCAGCGGCTCGCAGATCGGCACCGCGAGCTTGACCGCGTCGAAGCCGAAGCCAGGATCGAGCGGATCGGCCAGCGCCTCGATGCGCTCGCGATAGAGCCTGAGCAAAGCCTTCGCATCGCGCGAGGGCCGGCCGGTCTCGATGGCGAGGCGGCGGACGGCCCCGTCGCTGCGGAAAAAGCCGATCTCGAAGACGCGCCCGCCTTCGCCGCGCGCCTCCAGGACCCGCGCCGCCTCCCCGATCAGCCGGACGACGACCGCCTCAAGGCTCGCGGTATCGGCGAAAGGCTCGGCGAATTGGCGCTCGACCACGCAATCGGGCGGCGGACGCAAGGGGGTGATGCGGCGATCCTCTCGGCCGAGCGTGCGCCTCAGCTTAGTCGCCAGCGCCTCGCCGAAGCGGGCCGAAAGCGTCTCGGACGGGCGTTCGGCGAGATCTGCCAACGTCTTGAGGCCGGCCCGCGACAGCGCGATCACGGTCTCCACCTCGATATCGAGCGCGTTGACCGGGAGCGGGCGCAGCGTCACTTCCTCCCGCCCCGGAGCGATGATGCCGCCCTGCCCAAAACGGGCATAGGAGCGGGCGGCATCGGGCGTGCCGGCGATGGCGGTCTTCAGCCCAAGACCGATCCGGCGCATGACGTGGTCGACACGGGCAACGAGCCCTTCCTCGCCGCCGAAGAGATGGGCGCAGCCGGTGATGTCGAGCAGGAGGCCGTCGCGGGCGTCGAGCGCGACCAGCGGCGTGAAGCGGTCGCAGACATTCGCGACCTCCTCCAGAAAGTGGCGATCCGCCTGCGGCTGCGCCTCCAACGCGACCAGATCGGGCATCCGGGCGCGGGCATCGGCCAGGGTCAGCCCGCGCGTCAGGCCGAGCCTGACGGCGCGCCTGTCGCAATCGACGATGCGCAGCGCATTGTTCTGCGTCTCGACCAGGACATGGGGCTTCTCAGCCGGCGCGCCGAAGGCCGGAATCGTGCCCGTCCGCCGCAACCTGTCGGTCGCCAGATAGGGGAACCAGAGGGCGAGATAGCGGCGCGGCATGGTCTGTCCGGGGAGCCAGTCTGTCGGAACGGTCGAAAACGCTGCGTTCCTCGAAAGATCGTCGGTCACGGTCCCACTCCACACGCCACTCGCGCTCCGCCGCGCCGCCGCGCTGGCGCAGCAATCTCACGGCGAAAGCCGGAGCGCCGGGGGCATTGGCCTCCAGCGCCCGCGAGGCCAGTGCACGCACCTGCCAGCGCGTGCGGGCCGCGCTCGGCGCCTCCGCAGCCGCCACCCGCAGCAGCAGAACCGGCACGCCCGCGCCTTCGGCAGCCAAAGCGAGGCGCCGGCTCGCCGTCAGGTCGAAAGGGCGCGGTTCACCCCAGGGCTCGATCAGCACGGCGCCTAGCGCAGAGCAGCGCGCCGCCTCGGCGCCCGCCCGCAAGACGCCCTCGCCGTCGCGCGCCCGCACCAGCAGGAGGCGCGAGGGATCGAGGCCAAGCTCGTTCAGCCCCGGCGCATGCAATCGGCCGGCTTCGGCATCGACGAAATCCTGCCGCGCCCACAGGATCGGGCGCTCTGGCACCTCGCCCTCTCCGTGCCCAGCCCGCAGGGCGATCCCGAGCGCGAAACCCGTCGCGGCCGCGAGATCGGCGACCTCGGCGGCATAGACCTCATGCAGCGCCGCTCGCGCGAGCCCGCCGCTCAGGGCTTCGTCGAGCGAAGTCACGCCAAGGCCGATCCGCGCACCCGCGACAGGGCCAGCCCGCAAAGCCGCCTCCGCGAGGCTGCGGCGCAGATCGGACAGGGTCTGGGCGGTCGCTGCTGGCATGGAAACTCGAAAATTGTTCTCTCTTTGTTCTTTATAAAACGCACCGCGCCGGAAGGCGAGTCGAGTCTTCCGAACTCCGACTCGTCCCTGTGTGCGATACGCAAAGTTTGTCGGCTGGAGAGGGTAGTATGTCGGCATTTGCGCCCATAGTTTGTCGGCACAGCCCTTTTACGGCCTCAACCGCCTATCAGATCGAACCAGCCGCCTTCATCGATCACCTCGACGCCATGCTTGGCCGCGTCCCTGAGTTTGGACCCAGCGCCGGGGCCGGCGAGGACAGGAGTTGCTTCAGTGAATCGGCCGCCTGTAGGGACATCCTGTCTGTTCAAGGCTGCCACGCGATAGAATCGCAGCCTCTTTCACGCTGCGGCGGCTAAGCTGGCGATTGCTGCCGCGACACCGCCAGAGCCGTGCGGGATTTCTCTCGCCTGAAGCGCCATCTCAACTGCTCCGAGCGCGCCCAGCAAGGCTGCAGCGTTGAAATGGCCCATGTGGGCGATACGGAAGGCCTTGTTGTGATAGTCTCCTATGCCCAGGCCAAGCGTCACGCCACAGATATCGCGTGCGAAGGCGGTGATGACCCCTACGTCTACGCTAGGCGTCAGGACCGCCGTCACGGACGGCGCTCGCTCGGTTGCCTCCGTGACTCCGAAAGCCAGAGCCTGACCACTCGTCCAGAGATCGACGGCAGCATGTGTCGCCTTGGCAAGGGCGGTGTGGCGGCGCCAGATTGCCTCCAGCCCCTCCTCGAAGATCATGTCGAGCGCGGCACGCTGTCCAAAGAGCAGGTGCTCCGGCGCGGTCCCGCAATGTTTCATGTAGGCGAGCACGTTCATCCGACCGCTCCAGTCCCAATAGCCGGTGCGCAGGTCGGCGCGCTTGTGAGCGACAAGGGCTTTGTCGTTGGCCGCAACGAAAGCCAGGCCTGGCGATGACATCAGTCCCTTCTGTGAGGCGGAGACAGCGACATCGATGCGCCAGGCATCCATCTCGAATTCCATGCAGGCCAGCGATGCGATGGCATCGACCATGAAGAGGGCAGGATGGCCCGCGGCGTCGATGGCCCTTCGGATCGCGGGGATGTCATTGACGATGCCGGCGGCGGTATCGATCTGAACGACCATCACAGCCTTGATCGTGTGCTGCGTATCGGCGCGCAGCCGAGCCTCGACTGCGACGGGATCAACAGCCCGACGCCAGCTCCCAGGAAGCATCTCGACATCAACGCCCATGAAGCGCGCCATCTCGCCCCAGCCGATGGCGAAGCGTCCACTTTCAAGCACCAGCACCTTGTCGCCACGCGAAAGGACATTGGTGAAGGCTGCCTCCCAGCCGCCATGCCCGTTGGCGGCGTAGACGAAGGTTTCGCCGTCAGTCCGGAAGACGCGTTTGAGATCGACGAGAACCGTTTCAGTTAGGGTCACGATGCTGTCGGAACTTAGTTCCTCCGCTGGTCGCATCATCGCCGGAAGCACGCGATCGGGAATGTTTGTAGGACCGGGCATCGCGAGCAGCGGCCGGCCATTAGCCAGAGACATGCCGAATTCTCAGTACAGGAAATTCATCTCTGCAGAGTTCCGCTATGAGCATGTTCCGAGCAAGCTCGTGCGCGCATTGCTCGGCATCCCGCTTTGCATGACACATGAGCCCAGCTGGACCGGCAGAGAGCGCCCAGAAGCTCCTACGGGCTGTACCGCCGTTTCAGCTCTCCGCTGTCGTCGTAACTCGCCTCGAAAACCGGCGAGGCGAGAGTGGCGCGAACCTTCAGGATGCCGCTGCCGGTATTCGTGAACCCGTGACGGCTGCCGGCGGGCACGATGACCGACTGGTTGCGGAGCACGGACATCACCTCGTCCTCGATGCGTATCTCGGCCTGCCCCTCAATGACCTCGAGGATTTCTTCGACGGTGTGCGAGTGCATAGGCGCGCCCAGGCCAGGTTGGCAAAACTGCTCGAAGATGCAGAGCTGATGCGATCCCACAACCGCTGAGACCCGCATTGAGGTCAGTACGCCCTCTCGCCATTTTTCGAGCTCAGATAGCGGTTCAATCACGCGCATGCGTTCCTCCCTTCAGCCGCTCGCCCGCACTAGGGCGCGGGGCCTTATCGGAGATCAAAGCATGTTCACCCACGTCATGATCGGCAGCAACGATCTGGAGCGGTCAAAAGACTTCTATGACGCCACATTCGTCGCGTTAGGCGGCAAGCCTGGCGCGGTAGATGCCCGAGGCAGGCTAATCTACGCCCACGACGGCGGGCGGCTGATGATCACGAAGCCCATCGACGGCAATCCGGCTACTTCGGCCAACGGCGGAACGATCGGAATCTCCGCGTCCGGCCGGGACCACGTTCTCGCGTGGCACAAGGCCGGGACTACGCATGGTGGGAGTGCGATCGAGAGCCCACCCAGCGAGCGCCCGAACGGAGCCTTCGTCGCTTACCTTCGCGATCCGGACGGAAACAAGCTTACCGCGCGCTCGCAGCCGACGGCATAGCACGATCGAAAACAGCCGCGCCGAAGGACTCCGCGCCACCGGAGACGGCCGCTCGAATTCTGCGACAGGAGCGATGAGTTGCGGATGCGGCAGCAACGGGCGAAGGGTGACGCGCTCCATTAGGAGGAGTCGGTCTCCTGGCCGGAAGGCGGAGGAACCGTGCTCAGTCCAACCTACCACGTCGTGCCCACCGCCTCCTTCAGCTAAGCCGCACTCGCACTGCTATTCATGATGGTAGTATGGTCAGCAAAACCGGCACGCCTCAAGTCGCTGACTCACGGGCGCTCAGAATCCAATCTGGGAAGAGCACCTCACGCATCCTGCCAATGGCGCTCCAACGCCCCCACTCCTTTTCGCCATCCTCCTTCAGCTTCGCGCGTCCGGCTTCGCATCAAGGGCCCTGGCCACTGCTTCAGCCGCATCATCCGCCGCGGTTTCGAAATCGGCAGTCTTAGATCGTGCCTGTTCGGCCGTTTCGCCGCGGAATTTGAGCGAGCGTGATAGATTTCTTCGCCGGCCGAATTCTCTACAGCGGCAGTCAGATCGACGGATGTACCATCAGGTAAGACATCGTGAGCCATGTCCGCCAACGCCACCTGAGCCGCGTCTGCGGCGGCTTTGTCGCTGGCCAACAGCCTTTCAAGGACGATCTGTTCTGATCCTGGAACGCCTCAGACCTCAGCTCGTTTATCGGTATCGAGCATGAGGAGCTAACGATGGACCACTCCCACCATATCCCTCTTACCGAGACCGACTTGACTGGCGATATCCTCGATGGCGCGACGATCTACGGACCAGGCGATGAAAAGATCGGCTCAGTTTCCCATGTCCACGGCGCCGGACCCACAAGTCAGGTCGTGATCGACGTGGGTGGCTTCCTTGGCATCGGCGCAAAGCCTGTGGGCGTAGCTATCAGCGACCTTGAGTTCATGCGCGACGAAGATGGCAATGTTCATGCCGTCACGAACTGGACCAAGGATCAGTTGACGGAGATGCCGGAGCACATCGATCGCTGATTGATATCCCCAAGCCGCGCTTATTGGCCCCGCCAGCTCCGGCTGGCGGGGCCTCTTCGCTTCAGGCGGTGCCGTGCGAACCTTTCCGTCCGCTGCTGGCAAACGCCGCGATGTCTGGAGCCAAAATGTCTTGCTTCTCAGCCCACGAGGCAAAGAGACCTTTCGCAGTCTCGGGCTCGATCTCGCCGCGGACCGCCGCCAGGCAGGCCTTCACCGCAAAGGCGTGGCCAGGGTCTCGCTGGCTTTTCGGCCAATCGGCCAGGAACATGTAGGCCTCCATCGCCGACGAGACGGCGGTCGGAATTCCGAGACCGGTTAGAATGACGACGGGGCGTTCAAATTCATCCGAAGGCGTTAGTGCCATAGCCACATCCTCCTAGAAGCAACATGGATTTGGGTCCGCGCGGCCGTTGGCGCCCGGATCACGATGATTTAGGTGTCCCATGTTGAGTTGTTCAAGACCCGGTCACGCTTGGGTGGACCGGGCTTTTTACATCACTCCTGCCGGGAACCTCAGCGTCGCGCCGCTGTTAACCGATGGTCTCCTTCGGTTTGAACGAACTGCCGCGCCGGCTTCTGCCGGCGGGCTTTTTTTGTCTCGCTTCAGTCTTGCACCGGTGATGCGACTGCCTAAATTTTCGGCCGCACACCCAGGCGGAGGAAGGAGCCATGCCATTCTCATCGTTGAGTGACCCGGTCGACCTGGCCCGCGCGCAAGCAGCGCTCGATGCAGCCTGGTCCGAGATTCGATCGACCATTCCCGATGCGTTTGACGAGCAAGAGCGAACCAAGCTGGCTTACATCGTCGCAAGCTTGGTCGCGGTCGCTGAGGATGAGGACGATCTGACGCTACGTGCGATCGAGCGATATCGACACTCTGTCGTTGCATGAGTCTTTGCAGCGGCGGAACCCGACCGTGGCTTACCCCGTTGTGGCAGCGCTACCGCTGCTTGTTACCAAGCGCCGGCAGCGATGGTTATCTGCCAAGATGACCATCGAAGGGAGCCGACATTACCCCGCTGACTCCCTTCTGCTACCGCCGATCGGGCGTTAGCCGCGGATGTACCGGCAGCGCCTATCGGCCGGTAGACCATGGCACGTGGGGTACTGCTCCGAATGGCACCAATCAGTCCTTGTATAGCCTTCCGAGATTGCCTGGCAGTCCAGAGAATGGAAGGTCGTCCGGCCGCAGCAGGCTCTGGTCCTCCTCTGGACCATGAGCATTATCGCCCTTGTGGGCTTCATCCCAGTCGCGAATCTCCGCCGTAAGACGACTGAACTCCCGGGCCTCTTCGGACCCCTCGGATGCGTCGCTAAGAGCCACCGCGCGCTCAACGGCCGCACGATACTCGTCGTGGTCGAGGATCGTCATTGAACTGCTCTGAAATCATTTGAGCTTAGCCGGCCCGCCGGTTGTTCATCGAGCAATTCGGCAGCTGCCCGAATAAGCGTTTCCGGAGGCATCATGTCTTCCTGCAGATGCCATTCGACAAAATCGCGGCCTGTGCCGGATCGCTCCGCGAGGAGCGCAACCCAATCGCGTTCGGGAAAAGCCGAGTTCAGACGCAATGCCAAATCCCGGCCGGTGGTGATCGGCTCTGAAGGGTCCATGCTCGCCTCCTATATCGGCTCGGCGAAGAGACGGCCCCATCCGACGAGATGGGGCCTTTGCATCACGCAGCCTTGCGATTGATGCCGCTGACAGCGAGTTCGGTGAGCTTCTTATCGGTGGCAGCTTCCTCGTCCAGATTCTGCTGCAGCAGGGCTGCGCAATCGTCGCGTCCGAGCTGCTTCGCCCAAGCCACGAGGGTGCCGTACCGGGTAATCTCGTAGTGCTCCACGGCCTGGGCCGCGGCGATCAAAGCAGCGTCCAGAACCTGCTTGTCGTCGACTTCGCCAGCGATGTCGTTGGCCTCCTCGAGGATGCCGTCGATGGCGGGGCAGGTAATTCCCTTTTCCTCGACGCCATGGAGCTTGAACACCTCCTTGAGTCGAGTGATCTGCCCTTCGGTCTCACGTAGATGCATTTCGAAGCCGCGTTTCAGATCCGGGCTCGTCGCCTTCGAGACCATGTCCGGCAAGGCCTTCCGGATCTGATTCTCGGCGTAATAAATGTCCTGAAGGGTGTGGACGAACAGATCGTCCATCGTGGCGATGTCTTTAGTGAACCAACCCATGCCGCTCTCCATCTGATTGAATTGTTCCAGCCTGATGGTCGAACGGTGCCCTCAGTCACTTGTTCCAACCTGAATGGATGTGGGTATCGGTCTGCCTCCGGGGCCCAATCTCACCAGCGTTAGAGCGTTCGCGCGGCGGGAATCCCCCGAGTGTCAGTCGTTCGCCCATGATTAGGTTCGCGCGCGGGGGCGCCAGCTTTGAAGTTGCCGTCAGCAACCAAACGCGTCGCTAGATTTTGCCGAGGTCGGTGCGCTGGAAGAATCCATGGGTTCGACCGGAACTATGTCCGTTCGCTCTCAGTTGGTGGCGTATCTGGAGCCAGCGCGACAGAGAGCTGCCGCCGGCAATTCCCGACAATATGCAGACCGCCACTACTCCTTCGGCTGGGGCTCAAGGAGAATCCGATGTTTGTGCCGGTCGATCAGCTTCACGCCGAACTGACGCCTTTCAGCAATTGTTTGGCGGGAAGTACGGCGATACGTCGAGCCGCAGAACATGAGCTTGAGTTTCCGCAGCAAGGCGAATCCGCAGTTGCTCTGCGTCGCCTGAATACTAGTCAGCCACATCGCGGCTAGCCGGCCGGCCTAAGACGTGGGCTAGTCGAGCAGCGCGAGCCGATCGCGAATTGTCCCCAAGGAGGAGTACCCCCAATGCGCGCGCTATGCTGGCACGGCAAAGGAGATGTCCGAGTCGATACGGTGCCCGATCCCCGAATTCAGCATCCGCGCGACGCGGTGATCAAAATCAACTGCTGCGCGATATGCGGGTCGGACCTGCATCTGCTCGACGGATATCAGCCGACAATGGAGAGCGGCGATATCCTCGGTCATGAGAACATGGGGGAGGTTGTCGTGCTCGGCTCAGAGGTAACCAATCTCAAGATCGGCGATCGGGTTGTCGTGCCCTTCACGATCAGCTGCGGCGACTGCTGGTTCTGCCGGCAAGGAATGTTCTCCGCCTGCGACCGCACGAACCCAAATGCGGAGATGGCCGCGAAGGCCATGGGCCAGTCACCGGCGGGCTTGTTCGGCTTCAGCCATATGCTCGGCGGATATAGCGGTGGGCAGGCAGAATATTTGCGCGTCCCAATGGCCGATATTGGCCCGATCAAAGTCCCCGACAGCGTCTCGGACGAGCAAGCGCTGTTCCTCTCCGACATTTTCCCAACCGGCTATATGGCCGCGGAGAATGCCCAGATTCGGGAGGGCGACACCGTCGCAATTTGGGGATGTGGACCGGTCGGCCAATTCGCGATCCGATCCGCCTTCATTCTCGGCGCCGGCCGGGTCATCGCCATTGATGAGGTTGCCGAACGATTGGCGATGGCTGAGGCCGGCGGCGCCGAAACGATCAACTTCTCCAAACTGGACGTCTACGACGAGCTGATGGTGCGGACGAAGGGTCGAGGCCCTGACAGTTGCATTGATGCCGTTGGCTGCGAAGCTGCCGGACACGGCGCAGCTGATGCCATACTCGACAAGGTCAAGGCCGCGACGTTTCTCGCTACCGACCGGGTCCATGTTCTCCGTGAGGCGATAATGTGCTGCCGCAAGGGGGGCACAGTTTCAATCCCCGGCGTCTATGTCGGAATGGGCGACAAGATCCCGCTGGGCGCCGCGATGAACAAAGGCCTGACTTTTAAAATGGGCCAGACCCATGTCCAAGCTTACACCAAGCCGCTGCTGGCCAAAATCGAGGCCGGAGAAATCGACCCAAGCTTCGTCATCACCCATCCGGCGAACCTTGAGGATGCCCCCGAAATGTACAGAAAATTCCGCGACAAGGAGGACGGCTGCATCAAGGTTGTATTGAAGCCATAGCGGGAGGTCTGAGCCGAGCGGAGCTGCGGCCGGGTCCGCGGTCGGGCGCTTGCTATCACTTCAATACACGCGCCTAATATGCATAGCGCTGCCTTTGCGCGCTACCTCCCGCCGATTGCGGTTCGGCCGGACAATCAAAACCGAGAACGTCATGAAATCCGGCCAAGGCAGGTTGATCCTGCGCGACGGCACGGACCTCCCGATTGCTTATCGCCTTGTCCACAATGAATACGGCTCGTGGTGCAGTGGCACCCTTATCGGTGATATTCGATCGGTCGACCCCGGCAGCTTCTCACTAGGGATGCGGGCGCAGTTGGGGAATGGTCACGAGATTGTCCTCCTTGTTACCGCCTACTCCGACCGCCATCTCAGCTTCGTGGCAAAATTCGACGGCTCGGCGGCTCATGGACCGTCAGTGTTCGCACCGGGTTAGCGTCTTGCCCGACGGCAGCTTGAAATAGCACTCGTCGTGGTATTCGACGGGAGTGCCATCTTCGAGCGAATATGAGGTGATCGAAAGACCCGGCCAATCTCGCCACACGATGACGTTAAACTGGCGGCCAGCTGTGTCCTGGCACCGCTCGGTGCAGAGCGCCCGCTTGACGAGGCTGGGGCGCTGATTTGGCCCGGCGGCTCCCCATATCGAAACCATGGCGATACCTCACAAAGTCTCGCATTTGCGGATTCAAACGGACGGCCTTCGAGCGAGGTTCCGTAACGGAACCAATCATTCCGTCGCCCGTTGGCGACTCGGTTCGTTGCGTGGGTGTGTTCAATGTGCGCGTCAGGTTCTCGGAGCTGGGCCTGCTGTCGACACCCGTGCATCACGGACGAGTGACGTCCTCATTCCAAGGCGGGCCAATGACCGACAAGCTAACCAGCCCCACGGTTGAGGCGACACGCAAACAATGGGACGCCGCCGCGGAAGGGTGGGACGCCCAATCTGCGGCGCTCGCGGCGTGGCTTTCGAAGCCGACGCAAACGATGTTTGACCTGGCGGGCGTCGAGCCGGGGGGATGCGTCCTGGACGTGGCCGCCGGCGCCGGTGACCAGACGATTGCGCTCGGGAAACGGTTGGGCCTGTCAGGTCGGATCGTTGCCACCGATCTGTCGCCGATGCTGGTCGATCGCCTTCAGCGCAACACCTTTTCTGCTGGCCTCTCGATCGTCGAAGGGCGGGTTGCGGACGCCCAGATGCCCCTGCCCGAGGTCGACGTCTTCGACGCAGCGATCTGCCGCCTGGGCCTCATGCTCATGCCGAGCCGGCGCGTTGCCTCGCCGCTGTCCAAGCGGCGTTGAAGCCCACGGGCTGCTTCTCAGCCATGGTCTTCGCCGGGCCGGATCAGAATCCCTGTCTCCGCAGTCTCATGACGACAGCTTCACGCCATGCAGGGCTTCCGCCGCGAGATCCTTTTGCGCCCGGCGGCCTTCTCAGCCTCGGGCGCGTGGGGGACCTCGACCAGCTCTTTCTGGCTGCTGGCTTCGGCGAAGTTTCAACGGCTCGGCTCGAGGCGCCATTCCGCCTTCCATCCGTCGACGATTACGTCAAATTCCTGCGCGTGGCCGCCGTGCCCGTAATGGCCATGCTGTCACGACTTGCACCTCCCGCTCAGGAGGCCGCGTGGGCGAATATTCGCGACCAACTAGCGGTTTTTACGCAGCCGGACGGTTGGAGCGGGCCGAACACTTTGCTCATAACGACAGGGCGAAAGTGATGTCATGCACGGCTGGTGATAACGATCAGCCTTTCGCTCGCTCCGAACCGTTGCCGGTAGGAACACCTTCATCAGGCTTTTGCGCCGCGCGCTTGCCGACATCCTTCATCATGGCGAGCGCATCCTCGTAGCCGCCAGGTCTTGGTGGAGGCTAAACGGCGCCTCGGGCAGCTGGGTAAAGGAAGGTCGTCCAAGCCACCGCTGGACACAGGATATCGGGCAAATCGATCTCGATCTTTCAGCATTTCGAAAGCGCGCGGCCATACCCTGATCGACCGTTAGCTTGGCGAGAGGCCGACGCTTGACTACTCAGCGCATGACTCGATCTTTCCCCGTGGACAGTGCTCTATTGAACGCTGTCCTGGAGCATGTGGACCAGGGAATTCTGATGGTCGATGCCAACGGCTATGTGGCCGTCTGCAATCAGCGCGCGATCGATCTGCTCGGCCTGCCACCCGACCTGATGCGTTCCAATCCATCTTTCGAGGCGGTGAAGAGATGGCAGATGGAACAAGGTGAATTTGGTACTGTCACCGAGGAGCTTCTTCGGGCCATCAAATATGAAGGTATACACGTAGAAATCCTGGACTACGATAGGCAGAGACCAGACGGAACGGTGCTGGAAGTTCGAACCAACCGCCTCCCCAACGGCGGAATGGTGCGCACCTTTACTGACATAACCATACGAAAAGCGGCCGAGAACGCGATCCGGGTGAGCGAGGAGCGCCTGCGGCTGGCTTTGCAGGCCAGCAGGATGGCTGCTTGGGAGCTCGATCTCGAGACGCAGTGGGTCGACCGCTCCGAGAATTCCATGATGCTGCTTGGCATTTCCTCGGGACCGGCAGGCGATTTCATCAACAGGGTCCATCCCGACGACCGAGGAATAGTGACGGCCTTCTGGAGCGCCGTCAGGTCGGAAGGGAGTGGCGCGGCCGAAGTGCGCTACCTTTCTCCTGACGGCTCGCAAACGTGGCTTGCTCTCAGGGCCGAGCGAAAGGACGAAAATCGGCTCATCGGACTGACCTTCGACATCGCAGATCGGAAGGCCGCCGAAGAGGCCATCTGGCGAACCGCCAATCACGACCCTCTGACGGGCCTGGCGAACCGGGCGCTCTTCCAGGCTCGCCTCAACGAGGCGCTGGCGAATGCCGGAATCTCTGGGGCCGGCGTGGGGCTGTTGCTACTGGATCTCGACGACTTCAAGGATGTCAATGACACGCTCGGCCATGCGGTTGGAGACCTCCTCCTTCAGGAGGCGGCCATTCGGCTCAGAAGCTTTGTCGGAGAAGGCGATACCGTGGCACGCCTCGGGGGCGACGAGTTTGCCATCATACTCGCCGATATTTCAGCGGGAAGTGAAGCAACTGCCCTTGCTACGGAAATCGTAGAAGCTCTCCGTGCTCCCTTCCAGCACGAAGGACGAGCTCTTTCCACAACGGTCAGCATCGGGCTGGCAACCTTCCCTGAGCATCACCGCGATCCGGTCGAACTGATGAAGGACGCCGACATCGCGCTCTATCGCGCGAAGGAGCAGGGGCGCAGCCAAGCGGTTGCTTATACCAGCGCCGCCCGCGAGACGATGGAGCATCGCGTGACCATCGCACACGACGTCCGCGAAGGGCTCGCAGCACAGCAGTTCGTTCCCTATTACCAGCCAAAAGTGTCGTTGGTGACAGGCCGGATCGTCGGCTTCGAGGCCCTCGCGCGTTGGAACCATCCGACCAAAGGGCTTCTCACGCCTGACTATTTTGGCTCGATGTTCGCCGAGCAGGCCATTTCGATTGCTCTGGGCGAGCAGATGATCCGCCAGGTTGCGGCCGATGTTCGATCATGGCTGAATCAGGGTCTCGAATGCGGTCGCGTGGCGGTCAATCTGTCTTCCGCCGAGATCTCCGACCCGAGGCTCGCCGACAGGATTATCCGCATCCTGGAGGATACACGTGTCTCCTCGGCGCATTTTGAAGTCGAAGTGACGGAAACGGCTTTCCTCGGGCGCAGAACGGCGACGGCGTCCTTCATCCTGAACAAGTTGCACGACGCCGGCGTCTCCATCGCTCTGGATGATTTCGGGACGGGCTTTGCGTCGCTTCTCCATCTCAAGCAGTTCCCCGTGGACCACATCAAGATCGACCAGAGTTTCGTGCGGAACCTGATCAGCGACGACAGTGACGCTGCGATTGTCGCCGCCATCGTAAGCCTCGGTCACGCTATGGGAATGCATACGACTGCGGAAGGGGTCGAAAGCTCCCAACAGGCCGCACGCCTGCGAGAAGCAGGGTGCGATTCTGCTCAGGGCTATTTTTATGCGAAGCCGCTGCGAGGGGAAATGGTGCCGAAGACCATTCAGAGTTGGTTCCCGACAGGCAAGTCAGAGCTTTGAGGGTGAAAGTAGGAAGCGTGTATTGCGAGTTTACCGTTACTCGCCGTCTTCCCGGCTCCAAGTCACCGATGGTGTGCGCCACCAAGTAGCCGCAGGCTAAACTTGCGCCAACTGCTGACATGACGTCGCTGCCGCAAAGCAGACGCAGAACTTGTGACTATCGCCCAGAGCGCTTTCGCTGTTTCACCGTTTGACGCGCAACGCGTCCACTAGCAAGGCAAAAGCCGGCGTAGGCTGCCGTCTGCTGGGGTAGTAGAGGTGATAGCCTGGATAGCTTGGGCACCAGTCTTCAAGGACGCTGACTAAGCGGCCGGCTTCCAGATGATGCCGAACTTTATCCCGCGGCAGGAAACCCAACCCAAAGCCATCCAGCGCTGCCTTCTCGATCAACTCGATCGTGTTGAACGCCAGCGGTCCGTCAGCGCGGACCTTGAGCTCGCGTCCGTCCTTGCTGAAGTCCCACACGAAATGCCCCCGTGACGCCGAGAGGCGAAGGTTGATGCATCGGTGACGAACCAGGTCCTGGGGGACCATCGGCGGCGGCCGCTCGGCGAAGTACGCGGGTGACCCGACCATCGCGATATCCAGATCCGGCGCGATGCGGACGGCGATCATGTCCTTATCGACGTGCTCTCCCAAGCGAACGCCGGCGTCGAGTCGCTCGGCCACGATGTCGACCAGGCCGTAGTCGGAAACGATCTCGACGCTGACGTCGGGATATTTGGGCAGGAATGTCTTGAGCACCGGGTAGATGATGGTGTCGGTCGCATGCTCGACCGAGGTGATGCGGATCGTGCCCGCCGGTTTCTCGCGCATCTCGCTCAATGCCGCGAGGCTCGCGTCCAGCCCGCTCAGCGCCGGCACCAACGTCTCCAGCAGCCGCTCGCCGGCATCGGTTGGCGACACGCTCCGGGTCGTGCGACGCAGCAGCCGCAGGCCCAGCCGGCCTTCGAGCCGTCGCACAATCTGGCTCAGCGCCGACTGCGACATGCCGAGCCTCGACGCCGCCAGCGTGAAGCTCTCGGCCTCGGCCACGGCCAGGAACGCCGAGAGATCGGCTAGGTCCTCGCGTTTCATTCAGTGCGCCTGCTTCTAGGTTCATGCACTTCATAGCGGCTAATCGCTGGACGCGACAGCGCCTAGGCTCACGCCAACGGAACAGCGCTGGCCCTTGGGCATCCCAATGGCAGCCTCCATCGAAGGGAATGGCCATGACCGACGCGTCCGCCGAAACACCCGCCACCGTCTTCAACGGCCGGCGCGGATTCCTGAAATCGACCGCTTTGCTTGGCGCCGCCGCGGCGATTGCACCGCTCTGGGGCGCCCATACGGCAGACGCACAGCCAGCCGGAACCAAAGGCACGACGATGAAAACCCGCAAGCTCGGCAAACTGGAAGTCTCGGAACTCGGCTTCGGCTGCATGAACCAGAGCGGCAACTACAACGGCCCGGTGCCCAAGGATCAAGGCATCAAGACGATCCGCGCAGCCTTCGAGAACGGGGTGACGTTCTTCGACACCGCCGAGGTCTACGGCCCCTACATTAACGAGGAGCTCGTCGGCGAGGCGCTCCAACCGTTCCGGGACAAGGTCAAGATCGCCACCAAATTCGGGTTCGCGATCGACGGCACCGTCGCCCTGGACAGCCGGCCGGAGCGCATCAAGCGCGTCGTCGAGGAATCCCTCAAGCGTCTGCGGACTGACCATATCGATCTCTACTACCAGCACCGTGTCGACCCCGCCGTGCCAATCGAGGACGTCGCCGGAGCGGTGAAGGACCTGATCAACCAGGGCAAGGTGTTGGGTTTCGGCCTGTCTGAGCCGAGCGCCAAGACCATTCGCCGCGCCCATGCCGTGCAGCCCGTCACAGCCGTTCAGAACGAGTATTCGATGTGGACCCGCAACGTTGAGCTGAACGGCATCCTCGACACCTGCAACGAACTGGGCATCGGCCTCGTGCCCTGGTCTCCGGTGGCGATGGGCTTCCTGACCGGCAAGTACGACCCGTCGACCAAGTACGACGAGAAGACGGATTTCCGTGCCGGCTTCCCGAGGTTCTCGAAGGAGTTCATGCCGCTCAACATGCCCATCGTGGAGCGGTTGAAGGAGTACGCCGCCAAGAAGGGCGCGACGCCGTCCCAGGTCGCGCTCGCTTGGCTGATGGCCAAGAGCCCCAACATCGTCCCGATCCCGGGCACCCGCAGCGAGACCCACCTGCTGGAGAACCTCGGCGCGACCCGCGTGCAGCTCGACGCCGCTGACGTCCTCGCGATCGACACCTCTCTGTCCAAGTTCCCGGTCTATGGCGACCGCATGGGCAAGGACCACATGCTCTCGATCGATTACTCGATCTGATCCGCAGAAGGGGGGCCGAGACGTTCTCGGCTCCCATCGAGCGCCCGATTCCCCAGGCGATGAGGCGGCCTCGGCACGAAGCGTCATCGCCAAAAGAAGCAAACATCATGACCAAGATTTGGTTCGTCACCGGTGCCGGCCGTGGCCTGGGCATTGATATCGCACGCAAGGCACTCGCGGCCGGCCATCGCGTCGTCGCGACGGGACGCGATCCGGAGAGGGTGCGCAAGGCGATCGGCACGCATGACAGCCTGCTCACGGTCGCGCTGGACATCACCGATCCCGAGGCCGCCGGCAGCGCCGCCAAGGCAGCGATCGATCGCTTCGGTCGAATCGACGTGCTGGTGAACAACGCCGGCAACTTCTACGCCGGGTACTTCGAGAACATCGGCCCCGACGATTTCCGGGCGCAGATGGAGACCAACTTCTTCGGGCCTACGATCGTCACCCGCGCAATCCTGCCGATCATGCGCAAGCAGCGCGCCGGCCAGGTCATCACCGTCACGTCCCTGGCCGGCCTGATCGGGCAGGAATTCGTCGTCGCATACGCCGCCTCGAAGTTCGCCCTCGAAGGTTGGATGGAATCGCTCCGCTATGACGTGGCACCGTTTGGCATCGAGACGATGGCCGTCGAGCCGGGCTTCTTTCGCACCGAGCTCCTCGTCGAGGGCGCCTCGACGATCTGGCCCCAGTTGGCGGTCGACGATTACGCCGAGCGCACGGCCCAGACCGTCGCTGCCTGGTCAGGCATGAATGGTCTCCAGGGAGGTGATCCGGCGAAGCTGGCCGGTGCGATGGTCACCTTGTCCGATTCCGGGAAGCTCCCGCTGCGCTTCGTCGCCGGCGCGGACGCCATGGCGGCCGTCGAGGCGAACCTGAAGACCATCCAGCAGCAGATCGACGAGCATCGCGAACTCTCTACCTCGCTCGCTCTGGATTGAACCGCATCGAAAGGGAAACAGCATGACGGTCCACCGCATAGCTGCGATCGCGTTCCTACTGTGCTCGATCGTGACGGCGAACGCCCAGACCAACCGCGCGACCTTCCCGAAGGACTTCGACAAGTACGTGCTCTACGCCACGTACGATCGGGGCTTCAACAAGGAGGAAGCGTTCGCACTGCCGGAGACGCTCGCTCTGGCCAAGGCCGGCAAGCCGCTCCCGCCGGGCACCCGGCTCGTCCTCGGCGTCTGGAGGGCGCGTCAGCTCGCCGAGTATTTCGTGATGGAGAAAGGGGTGAACTGGGGCGCGGATTTCCCGGCAGACGTCAGCACCGGCGACTGGCATTTCCAACAGTTCGATACCAGCCGCCAGATCAGGCGCACGGCCTTCGCAGATCGGTGCCAGTCCTGCCACAGCTCGCAATCGCGCGACGACTATCTTTTCACGATCGACCGGATGCGAGCCTATGTTCCATAGGTTTTGCCCCGGAATATCGATCTTGCGCCATTTCGGGACATTCGGTGGATACCCGTAAGCGCACTCGGCTTTTTATCATGTCACCCGGGATGGCTCGATCTCAGGCCGCTTCCCAAATCTGATTCAGGATCTTCGCTGCCAGCGGCACAACTCAGTTTTTGACGTCCAGAATTTCGGAGAGAGATCTCAGAATGTAGGTGGGTGCAATTGCGGAGCTTTCGGCCTCGTCCATGGACGTCGCTCCAGTGAGTACGAGTGCCGATGCAATTCCGGCGTTGTTGGCCATCACAATATCCGTATCCAAGCGATCGCCGACCAATAGGCAGCAACCGGGAGCGGCATCGAGCCGCCCCAGCAGATAGCGAGTCATGACATCGGACGGCTTGCCGACGATGGCTTCGCACTTCGCGCCGGAGGAAGCTTCGATCGCTGCGATGATCGCGGCGGCGTCTGGCTCGCCGCCGTCCACCGTAGGCCGGAAGCGGTCGGCGTTGGTCGCCATCAGCCGAGCACCGGCCCGAACCGCACGGAACGCGCGCTTCAGTTTCTCGTAGCAGAAGGCCCTGTCAAAGCTGGCTATGACGATATCGGTATCCGATATCTCGTCGGTCACGACGAAGCCCGCGAGTTCCAGCTCCATCACAAGGGCGCTCTCGCCCAGCACCATCAGGCGCGCCTCTGGTGTTTCCCGCTTGAGCAGCTCGATCAGGACATGCGCGGCGGTGACGACGTCCTCTGCCTCGACCGGCAGGCCCAGACGAGTCAGCTTGCAGGCGTATTCCGTCGAGCGAGCCGTGGTGTTGTTGGTCAGGAATAGGACAGTGCGACCTTGCGCCCGTAGCTCGCTGACGGTTCTAGCCGCCGTGGGCAGCAACGTCTCGCCGAGCAGGATCGTCCCATCGAGATCGAAAACGAATGCTTGGTAGCGCGACGCGATCGAGGCGATCCCGGCAAGGAGATCAGACATCAGAGGCAATGCCCTGCAACCCGTCTCGTACCCGTTTAGCGATGTCCGGATGATCGGTAAGGATGTAGGCTACCGGCTGCCTGAGCCAGTAGTCGAGCCGGCTCGCATCGTTGACGGTCCATATGCCGGCGGTAAGCCCGGCCTCGCCGGCCAGTGCGAGCATGTCGGGCGTGGTTCGTGCGAACGACAATCCGAGATCGTCGATTCCGGCCTCGGCCGCTTGCGCGACGACAGGCCCGAAAGTTTGGATGGATGCCTGGGCGTGCGGCCAGACCGACAGGCTCGTCGGCACCCCCGAGCCCGTGAAGAACGCTAAAGCTGCCGGATCGAAGGACATGACGGTGATGCGGTTGCTCATGCCATGCTTGCCGGCCAGCAACATCACCTGGCGATGGGTCTTCTCGTAGCCGCCAGGCGAACCGCCAGGCTTGACCTCGATACGAACTCGCATCCGGCTAGGCGCGAGGGCGGCCAGCGCCTGGTCGAGCGACGGGGCGCTTTCGTCGATCTGACGCAACGAACTGGATTGGATTTCCGCGAGCGTGAAGCGGCTGATCGGCCCCGTGCCGAAGCTGGTCTGATCCAGTGTCTCGTCATGCATGACGAGCAACTGGTCGTCGCTGGTCAGATGAACATCCAGTTCAACCTGTTCGACGCCGTAAGAGGCAGCGTGGCGAAATCCCGATAGCGTATTCTCCGGAAAGCGGCTGCCGCCACGGTGAGCTGCGATCTCCGGGAGCGGGAAATGCTGTGTATCGTTCATTTCAGACTCGGATCCGTGACGTCGCGCAGCCAGTCGCCGATGGTGCTGATCGACAGGGTAAGGATGAAGATGGCGATGCCCGGGATCGTCGCGATCCACCAGGACGTGACGATATAGTCGCGTCCGAGGCCGACCATGTTGCCGAGACTGGCGAGCGGCGGCTGGATGCCGACCCCCAGGAAGCTTAGCCCCGATTCCAGCAGGATGAGTTCGGGCAGCGCGATTGTCATGTTGACGATGATGATCGCCGCGACGTTGGGCAGCACATGCTTGACGGCGATCGCTACCTCGCCGGCGCCGAGTCGGCGCAGGGCGAGCACATAACCCTTCTCGTACTCGACGAGCGCGAGAGCGCGCACAAGCCGGGCATAGCGCTCCCAGCCATAGGTGCCGAGCAACACGACGAACAGAACGATGTTGTTTCCGAAGAAGGCGAGGATCGCTAGCGCGAAGATGAGGAAAGGGACGGATGCGTGGAAATCGATCGCGACCCGGATGAGGCTGTCCACCCAGCCGCGCAGGAAGGCGGCGGCGAGGCCGAGCGTGACGCCGATGGTCGCGGCGATGAGACAGGCGAGTACCGAAACGAGGAGGCTGACTCGCACCGAGATCATCAGACGGCTGAGGATGTCGCGCCCCAGTTCGTCCGTGCCCAGGACGTGGTGGAATGAGCCACCGAAAAAGATGGGCGGCGTGTTGCGCGCGCGCAGATCGATGGACGCGAAACCATAGGGCGCCAGTCGTTCGGCGAAGATCGCGACGAGGATGAACAGGATCACCATAACCGCAGCCAGGGTGACGGCGATCTCGCGCCGCCTGCGGGGCCGCACCGGTCCGGGAGCGATCAGGTCCGTCATGACGTGCGCAGCCGAGGGTCGAAGATGGCGTAGAGGAGATCCGTCGCGAGATTGGCGAACGCCATCATCGTCGCGACCAGCACCACGATTGTCTGGACGACCGCCACGTCGCGGCGTGCCACCGAGAACACGAGGAACCGGCCGACTCCCGGCCAAGCGAAGACTGACTCGACGATGGCCGCGCCGGCGATGATCCCTCCGAGCGAGAACCCAAAGAGCGTCAGCAATGGCAGTGCCGAACCCGGCAGCACATGGGCGCGAATGAAATACCAGCGCGGCAGGGGCTTGAGGCTTGCGACCGTGATGTAGGGCTGCGCCAACACCTCCAGTGTGCTGGAGCGGACGAAACGGGCGACGACGCCGGCCTGGGACAGGCCGATCACCGCGGCAGGCATGACGAGGTGCAGAAGCGATGGCCCGCCGCCGCTCGGCAACAGGCGCAGCGCCACGGCGAGGAGGAGTATGAGCAGGATGCCGAACAGGAAGCTCGGTATGCTGTGAACAAAGATCGCCAGCGACATGATCAGACGGTCGGGAGCGCGTCCGCGATAGCTGGCGGCGAGAAGGCCCAGCGCCGATCCGACCGTAAAGGCAATGACAAGACCCGTCCCCATCAGCAGCAACGTCGCCGGAATCTTCTCGGCGACGACCCGCAAGGCCGGCTGTCTATCGTTCAGCGAGAGGCCGAAATCGCCGCTTGCCAGCTTCATGACGTAGGTGAGGTATTGTTCAGGAAGCGGCTTATCCAAGCCCCATTCGGTCCGCACCGCCGCGATCTGGTCCTCGGGCGCATCGACGGGCAGCAGAGCGCGTGCAGGATCGCCACTGACGCGCAGGATGACGAAGACGAAGGTCACAGCGAGCAGGACGGTTATCAGGAGTCGCGCGAAGGCGATCAGGACGGTTCTGGTCATGGGATCGCGTCCTTCAGCAGCGATTCGGTGCTGGGTAGCGACATGGGAATGCTTGCGCGCCGCGAGGTCGGGGCGGCGGCGAAGAGGCTGCGCGAATAGGCATGCCTGGGATTGGAGAGCACCTCCTGGGCCGGTCCCTGCTCGACCATCACGCCAGCGCGCATAACGCCGATCGCATGCGACATATGGGCTACGACGCGGATGTCGTGGCTGATCAGCAGGATGGTCAGGTCGAGCTCGCGCTGCAGCCTGAGCAGAAGATTGAGGACCTGCGCCTGGATCGAGACATCGAGCGCCGAGGTCGGCTCGTCGCAGATCAGGATGTCGGGCTCGACGATCAATGCGCGCGCGATCGCGACGCGCTGGCGCTGGCCGCCGCTGAGCTGGTGCGGGAGCTTGGCGTAGTGCGCTTCGCCGAGGCCGACCGCCTGCAGCATACGCAGCGCATCCTCGCGCCGACGCGCCCCGGAGCGCTCAGGGAAATGGATGCGACATGCTTCCTCGATCTGCGGGCCGACGGTCTGGCGCCGATCCATCGATCCGTAATGGTCCTGGGCAACCATCTGGACCCGGCGTGCATAGGCCCGCCGGCCATGCGCCAGAAGCTCCTTCATGCTGCGGCCGCCGACGCTGATGCCGCCGCTCTGCGGCTCGCGATCGCCAATGAGCAAGCTCGCGAGCGTGCTCTTGCCGCAGCCGCTTTCACCGATGATACCGAAGGTCGTTCCCGCCGGAACCGCGAAGGAGATGCCGTCGACCGCCTTGGTGATATGCGTGGAGCGGCTGAACCAGCGCCGTTTCGCGAAATGATAGGCGACGTCCGAGACCTCGATCATGGCCGGCTGCTCGGCGGGCTCGGACGCAAGCTGCGGCGTCACATCCACCTTCTGCAGGTCCGGCTGTGTCGGCGATGCCGACAGCGGAGCGTCGAGATTCTGGGGGATTTCCTCGAGCTGCGAGAAAGGCGGTCGATGCCCGGGAATCGCGGCGAAGAGCGCTGCGGTGTAGGGATGCCTGGGTGCGCGGCGGATAGCTTCGCTGGTGTCACACTCCACGACCGCTCCGCGGTACATCACGGCGACGCGATCGCAGAAGCTCGTGACAAGATCCAGATCATGGGAGACGAAGATGATCGACAAGCCCTCGCGCTCGACCAACAGTCGAAGCAGCTTGCAGATCTGAGCCTGGACGGTGACGTCCAGCGCGGTCGTGGGTTCATCTGCGATAAGGACGCGCGGGGATGCGGCAAGTGCCATCGCGATCATCACACGCTGGTTCATGCCTCCCGACATTTGATGCGGGTAGCTAGAGGCTCGCTCGCGCGGCTCGCGGATGCCCACGGTTTCCAGCAGTTCGACGGCCTTGTCCCAAGCTGTCTTCTGAGATGCGCCATCCCTGTGAACGAAAATCTCAGCGATCTGCGAACCGACGGTCCGGATTGGATTGAGTCCGCCTGTCGCATCCTGAAAGATCATTGCCAGTGGCAACCTGCCCTGGCGGCGTTCGTGGACGACGGCCGCGACGTCGATTTCGCGGCCATCGAAATGAACCGTGCCGCTCGCCTCGGCCCGCGGCCCCAGAAGCCCCATAAGGCTGAGGCAACTGACCGTTTTGCCCGACCCGCTTTCCCCCACGACCCCGAGTATTTCGCGCTCCCCAAGCGAGAGGTTCACGCCCCTGACGGCCGGAACGAGGCGCCCGGCCGCCGGATAGTGCACGTCGAGATCCCGGATCGAGAGCAGCGCCATGGCTACTTGAACTTCAGCCGCGCCGGGCCGAGATCCATGTAGAGGAAGATGTAGGGCGCCCAGTCCACATTTTTGCGGATGCCGTAGAACACAGCGTTCTGGTGAAGGCTGCTGACGCCGGGATCGTCCCACTCGTTGATCTGCAGCATGCGCCGAAAGGCCTCGCGGCGCGTCTGGATATCGGTGGCGCGTTCCAGAATCTCGCCTTGCTTGTAGAACTCCTCGCTTTCCCAGGCGCCCTGGGCCTTCTGCACGCTGGCCGGGCCGTGCTGGCTCCATAGCGAGAACAGCGGATCCGGCAGGAGCGCTGAATTCGACCAGTTGCCAGCCGCGCGCCCATCGCCCGGCGCAAACAGGGCCCCGCCAGGTTCAACCATCACGATACGGACGTTGAGGCCGACCGACTGCCACATCGCCACCATGGCCTGCGTCGTCGCCAACTCCGCTGTGTAGTAGTTGTTGAAGCTGCGGAAGGTGATTTCCTCGCCCTTGTAACCCGCCTCCCTGAGGAGTTTCTTCGCCTCTTCCGGATCGTAGCGGTATTTCGGAAAGTCCTGCAGATACATCTTGCCGTAGAAATCGTATTGCAGCCCGTTGGGGATTTTAGTGCGGCCATCCCACATGGCCTCGACGATCGCCTGCCGGTCGATCGAGACGATCATTGCCTGCCGGACGCGCGGATCCTTGAGAACAGGGTGCGTCTTGTCGAACCAGATCACACGGTGGTTGTTCACCGGGCCGCCGACGATCTTGATGTCCTGGTTGCGTTCGAGAACTTTGAGCTGGTCGGGCGGGATGTCGGAGGCGATGTCATAGTCACCTGCCAGGAGCCCGGCTACGCGCGCGGACACCTCCGGGACGACCTTGAACAACACCGTCTTGGCGTTCGGCTTGCCACCCCAGTAATCGTCATGGGCGGTGAGGACGATGGCATCGTTCGCGACGACGCGGTCGACCTTATAGGGGCCGGCTCCAACGGGCTTGAGACGCCAGGCATTGTAGTCCGGCGCCTTGAGGTAAGCCGCCTTGGAGATGATCTGCGCTGTCCAGGCTGCGAGGCGCTGCTCGAAGATCGGGTCCTGATACTTGGAGGAAAAACGCACCGTGTAGCGGTCGACGGCTTCCACCTTGTCGAGACTGACCCAGTAGCGCCGAACCATCGGAAAGCCTGGCGCTTTCTGCCCCGTCAGACGTTCGGGGCCGAACGAGAAGACCACGTCCTCGGACGTCATCTCGTTGCCGTCGTGGAATTTCACGCCATGCCGAAGCTTCACTTCAAGCTCGGTCGGCGACTTCCAGCTCCAGCTTTCCGCGAGATGCGGCTTCAATTGGAAATCGCCGCCATAGTCGAACTGCAGCAGTGTGTCGTGGATGGAATAGTTGGTGCGGTAGCCGACATTCGATTCGGCATCGAGCGGCTCAGCCGTGGGCGGGTTGGCCTGAACCGCGATGCGCAAGGTCGGTCGATTGTCCTGCGCCTGCGACGAGGGGCCCGCCAGAACGAGGCATGCGACGAAGGCGCCCGCAAGCGCCGATGCTCTCAAAAGCGTCATCTCTTCCTCCCTATGTTTTCTTTTTTGTTCTTGCCCGGCCGCGTTACGCGGCCGTGACACGGTCATCAGGTGGGTGGTGCACCTGAACGTCGCCTTTCCTGATGGCCGGCATGAATTCGGCCGGCGGGAGTCGATCCGTGAAGAGATGGTCGACCTCGCCAATCTTGCCGCCCCTGACCGGGACGCTGCGGCCGAACTTCGTGTGGTCGGCGACGAGAAGCGAGTTTCGCGATCCTTCGACCATCGCCTCGCGCGCCTCGACCTCGCCCTCGTCGAAATCGAGGAGCATACCGTCGGGGTCGACGCCGCCTACACCGAAAATGGAGAAGTCCACCTTGTAGCGTCGGAAAAAAGCGACAGCCCCCGAACCGATGACGTCGCGGTCGCGGCGGCGCAGCAGTCCTCCGGCAATGGCAATCTCGACGCCGGGATTGGCCGACAAGGCAGCCGCAACGTTCAGGCTGTTCGTGAACACGCGCAGATCACTGTGATCCGCGAGAGCGACCGCCACACATTCCGGGGTCGTCCCCAGTCCGATGAACAACGAAGCGCCATTGGGCACGAACCGCGCGACTGCGGCTGCGATCAGCTTCTTCTCGGCCAAACGAAGCACCTGCCTCGTCCTGTATTCCAGATTGGCCCCGTCGGTAGGCGGGCTGACCCCGCCGTGAGAGCGCTTCAACTTGCCTTGATCAGACAGCCGGTTGACGAGGCGTCGAATGCTTTGAGGCGAAAGGCCGAACGAGCGAGATAGATCTTCAATCGAAACATATCCGTTCGATTGAACGAATTCCACAAGTTGCCCATCTCGTTCATATGAAGCATTCATATGTTCATTCGAGCGAAAGGAGAGACTTCTGTCAAGGATGTAAAACCGCCACAGCCTCCCCTGCAGTCCGGATTTTATGTAAGGAAAGCGGTTCCTATTCCGGACAGCGCCAGGAGCGGACTCTGGATGGTTGCCCGGACCCGGACCTTCGGAGTTCATCTACGTGAGGTCTGTTGGCGACCCATCTCGGACACTGGAAAACGATTCGTCCGTGTCCGAATTCCCGGCGAGAGCGGACGTTTTCGCCGCGCCGTGCAAACGCAGCAAATTCAGGTTCATACCAGCAGGGCGAGTGATTTCGACGTCGAATTCGGGCATACCTTATTAGTAAATATGTCACATCCATCGCTGCCTTGCAGTGGGAAGCAAGTTCCGCATTGTGCGGGAGCAGTGTTCGGCAGATGCTGTGCCTTCGAATTCGCAGCATGAATCGCAACAATGGGGATTGCGATGACACTCAGCCACGCGAAGGCCTGCGGCTTCACTTTATCGATAATCCTGGGGCTGGGCAGCGCCGCGGCGCAAGCCGCCGATCTACCGCCCCCCGCCGCACCCGTGGCGCCCGTGATGACCTCGGCGTGGACCTACCGGTTTACGCCCTATGGCTGGCTCATTTCGCTAAACGGAAATCAGACAGTGAAGGGGCGAACCGCTAGGGTCGATGCGAGCTTCATCGATATCCTCGATGCTTCGCTAGGCGACGGAGGCACTCTGTTTGCGCTGATGGCAGATATTGAGGCCCGCAATGGTAGGTTCTCCCTCCTCGGCAATTTCGCCGGGCTCAAGGTCAGCGTGGATCGCGGGGGCGTGAGAACACGTAGCGCAACGCCGGATATCGCGGGCGCCATCGGCGCGTCGGGCGACGCCAAGACCTCGATGGCCATCCTCGAAGCAGGAGCTACTTACGAGGTCGCCCGCTTCGGGTCGGTCGCCTTCGACATCCTCGCGGGCGCGCGCTATTGGAATCAGCGCGCCGAGCTCTCTTTCGATGCGGGCGCGACGGTCGACATCGGCGACCTCAGCTTCAGGCGCAACGTGGCGATCGCCCGCTCCGGCTCGGTGGACTGGATCGACGGCTTTGCTGGTGCCCGCGTGCGGATTGGCCTGGCGCCTGGTCAGGAATTCGTGGTGCGCGGCGACGTGGGTGGTGGCGGCAGCAATTTCTCGTGGCAGGGCATTGCCGCTTACAGCTTCGATTTTGCCGAGAAGAACGGCATCACCTATTCGGGCGTCATCGGTTATCGGGCGCTCTATGCCGACTATGCTCAGGGCGAGGGGCGTCGGCGTTACGCTTTCGATATGTTAATGCATGGGCCCGTCGTCGGGCTCAGCCTGCGGTTCTGAAGCAGGGCCAGCATGGCGGTTCTGACTACGGCGCCTTTCTGACTGCAGAACTAATACGCCCCGGTCAGGTCGTCAGCCCTGGAAGCGCCGGAGCATCGCCCTTAGGCGCGGGAGCCAGTTGGCTGCTGCAACTCCCTGGAAAGGATCACCGGACCCGAACTCGAACGCGCCTGATACAGCCCGCGCGTTCGGACCCGTTGGCGACCGTCTCGGCGCACCGTCGTTGTATTGCAGCGGGCCGATGCTCGACTCGAGCTTATTTAGGGTGTCGATTGGCGGTGGGATCGGGGGCGCCGTCTGGGAGGTGCCTGAGCGGGGGAGTATTAGCGTCGCGCCGGACACGGCTGCAGCAACGGGTCCGATCCGCTTTCATCGGGTCCACCAATCTTCGTATCGAGCTTGGCGATGGGCGCCCGAAAATAGGCAGCGGTATTGGGGGTCGATATTGGGCCAGGGACAATAGACAAATAGGGTTCACATCATAAGGCGACCTCGGGAATTCCGAAGGGCGGCCAGGCAGACGCGCAGTGAAGCCCATGGGAACGTCGGCGAGCCCCCGAGCCGTGGCATTTTCCACGCCGATGGCGGAGTCATACCCGGGGTAGCCCGTCGACTGTTCGGAAATGATACCGAAGCCGGTCGAATGATGGTTACGGCCGGTGATCAGGGCTGCCCGCGCGGCGAACAGAGCGCAGTCGAGTTGAACTGCGGATAGCGCAGTCCCATCTGTGCGATCCGATCCAGGTTCGGCGTCGGTACGACACCACCAAATGTGTCTGAAACGCCATAGCCTTGATCGTCCGTCATAATCAGCAGGATGTTCGGAGCGCCTCATGAACCCGTAGCAATAGTCAAAGCCCATCCCGACCGGCCACTGATCGTAGAGTCCGGCGGCGCTGTTCTCGAAAAACCTGTCCCCAGGGCCGATATCGATCGCTCCAATGATTGGCCCTAACCCGGCAGGCGCGCTGATAACCGCGACGCAACCGAGCATCGCTCGATCAAGCGAATGGGGGTGGCCGATCTCAGTCTGCCGGCTCCTACGGAGCTGCGTCGGATCGTCGACGCCACGCGTCGATAACCGCAAGGTCCGAAATATGGGAAGGCAGATGTTTTCCTTGATGCCCGGGAACGGCAGCTTTCCACAACGCGGACGTCCGCCGTTTGTGGGTTCACGACCTAGTAAACTCAAGCACCCCGTGTTTTGATCTCTGAACCGAAGTCTAGGGAGGTTCCATTGCGACAAATCCGTAGAATTATGTCGGTCGCCATGGTTCTCCTTGCGAATTGCCTGTCACCGGCCTTCGGGCAGGACGCAGATCTCGCCAAGAAACTCAACAATCCGGTCGCAGCTCTCATTAGCGTTCCGTTCCAGTTCAACTACGACGGCCGGATCGGGCCCGGTGATAATGGTGGGCGGGCGACCCTGAATATCCAGCCGGTCATCCCCTTTCACCTCAGCCCCGAGTGGAACCTTATCTCCAGAACGGTTCTTCCAGTCATCTCACAATGGGATATTGCGCCAGGCTCGGGCCGCCAGTTCGGGTTGTCCGATACGACCCAGAGCTTTTTTCTGTCCCCACAGGCTCCTGGTCCTGGGGGAATTATCTGGGGGATCGGACCCGTGTTCCGCCTGCCAACCGCGACGGATCAACTCCTCGGCGAAAGTCGCTGGGGGGTGGGTCCAACCGCCGTTTTACTCAAGCAGGAAGGCCCTTGGACGATCGGCATCTTGGCTAATCAGGTCTGGTCGGCCGGAGGGGCGACCCGCAGTGGTGCGCACCCGGTCAACGCGACATTCGTGCAGCCGTTCATCTCCTACACGACGCACGATGCCTGGACCTTCTCGCTCAACACGGAGACGACGTACGATTGGGCCAATGAGAAGCTCACCGTTCCGATTAACGCTCAGGTCTCGAAACTGATCAGGATCGGAAAGCAGCCGATCAGCTTGTTCGTCGCCGGTCGATATTATGCATTTTCCCCAGTGTCTGGGCCAAAGGGGTTCGGCGCGCGCGCGGGCTTGACCTTCCTCTTCCCTGAGTAGGTCTCGGGAACCGAAAGGCTAAGCCACATCGACCCATCTGCGACGATCACGTCGAACCGCTCTTGGCATACAAATGGCCTATAGCCGATATCTGGAACGACCGCTTCCGGGTATTCAGTTCGCCAGTTACGGAGGCGCAGCTTAAATCGGACCCTTTCCAGACTTTTTGGGGGGCGCCGCACTTTCGCGATGAGCTGGATTTAGGATCCAGCGCAGTGATGTCGTGCGGGCGCGCGGGCTGGGCCGGGCTAATTGCTGACGTTCGTTTCGGGCATTTTCTCCAGTTCCAGCCGGACGCTTCGTTCGCCGACAGGCAGCTCAGTTAATCTCGTGGAGGCCCGGCCCCAGCCTCGGGCCGCATGCTACTGTCCTCAGGTACAATAGTGGCGCGCGACGATTGACTTTTATGTCTCCGGCAATCGTTGCCGCGCAACATTCGAGCTGCGCGGCAAGCGCTGCTTCGCCTGTTCAACGGCCTACCCCCCAGTTTTGCAAACGGAGACGTAGCATGTCGATCTGTCGACGCGGGCTGCTCGGTTTTTGCGCGAGCGTGGCAATTTCGGCGGGAGTAACCTTACCCGCCCTGGCGCAACAGCAGCCGCCAGCCCCGACCCAAAAACCCAACATTATCATGATTATATCGGACGACACGGGTTACGGCGATCTCGGCCCCTATGGCGGCGGCGCCGGCCGGGGCATGCCGACCCCCAACATTGATAAGCTGGCGGCGGAAGGCATGACATTCTTCTCGTTCTATGCCCAGCCGAGTTGTACGCCGGGCCGAGCCGCCATGCAGACGGGCCGGATGCCTAACCGCAGCGGCATGACCACTGTAGCCTTCCAAGGTCAGGGCGGCGGCCTGCCGGCAGCGGAGTGGACTCTCGGCTCGGTGCTCAAGACCGGCGGCTACAAGACGTTCTTTACTGGCAAATGGCATCTCGGCGAGGCTGATTATGCGCTGCCCAATGCGCAGGGCTATGACGAGATGAAGTATTGCGGCCTGTACCATCTCAATGCTTACACTTATGCAGACCCGACCTGGTTCCCGGATATGCCTCCGGAGTTACGGGAGATGTTCCAGAAGGTGACGAAGGGGGCTCTATCGGGCAATGCCGGCCAGCCGGCGCGCGAAGAGTTCAAGATCAACGGCCAGTATGTCGACACGCCGGTCATCAACGGCCGCGAAGGGGTGGTCGGCATCCCGTTCTTCGATGGCTATGTTGAAAAGGCTGCGATCGATTATCTCGACAGCAATGCAAACTCGGCGGAGCCGATCTTCATGAGCATCAATTTCATGAAGGTGCATCAGCCCAATATGCCGCATCCCGACTACATCCATAAGTCGCTGTCCAAGAGCAAGTATGCGGATTCGGTCGTGGAGCTCGATGCCCGGATCGGCCGTATCATGGATAAGGTCCGGTCAAATCCGAAGCTCGCCGGCAACACGCTCGTCTTCTATACAACCGACAATGGCGCCTGGCAGGACGTGTATCCGGACGCGGGCTACACCCCTTTCCGCGGCACTAAGGGCACCCTTCGCGAAGGCGGCAACCGCGTTCCGGCTATCGCCTGGATGCCGGGAAAGATCGCGCCCAACGCCAAAAACCATGAGATTCTTGGTGGCCTGGATTTGATGGCAACCTTCGCCTCCGTCGGCCGCGTTCCGCTTCCAACGCAGGATCGCGCCAACCAACCCATCATCTTCGACAGCTACGACATGTCCGCCGTACTATTTGGGACAGGTCGATCGGAACGGAAATCGTGGTTCTATTTCACCGAAAACGAGCTTTCGCCCGGCGCGGTTCGGGTCAACAATTACAAGTTTCTCTTCAACATTCGTGGGGATGACGGAAGCGCTACCGGTGGCCTCGCTGTCGATAGCAATCTCGGCTGGAAAGGCCCGACGAAGTATGTCGCCACGGTGCCGCAGGTGTTCGATCTGTGGCAGGATCCGCAAGAGCGCTACGACATCTTCATGAACAACTTCACTGAGCGCACCTGGATGGGTGTCGTCATGGAGGAAGAGCTGAAGAAGATCATGGCCACTTATGTGAAATATCCTCCGCGCAAGGTGCAGAGCTACGGTTACACGGGGCCAATCTTGCTGTCTGACTACGAACGATTGCAGTCTGTCCGCGAAATCCTCGCGAAGGACGGAGTTAGCATTCCGTTGCCAACCGGCAATTGACGGGGGGCATCAATGACTGAGGACGGGCCGCATCCTGCGGGACGCGGCCCGGACGAAGATTCAAAAAATGGAGTCTGGGGCAGAGAGAGGAAAAAACGATGAACTTTGTTCGATCCATGTGCGTGATGACGCTCGCCGGCCTCGCCCTGTCAGCCTGCCAATCCTCACAGTCTAGGCAGGCCGAACTCGCCAGCATTTGCGCCAATCCCGTTAATCGGCAGCCCGGCCAGTTCTATTACAACGAGTGCCAGGCGATCGCTCCATCCTCCAGTGCACAGCTTCGGAGGAATTATCGCCTCGGAGCGCCGACAGGAAACTGACGCGCACAAATGTTGACCCGACTCATTGGGCAACAGCGCTGAACATCACATTCAGGAGCCAAACATGAGAAGTCGTCTCGCCGCCGGTCTGGCTGTTACGTTGAGTATCGGCCTCGCAGCCTGCCAGTCAACCCAACAGGCGGACAGCAGAAGGAGGACCTCCTCTCTGCGGCGGGCTTCATTCCACAACCTGCAAATACGCCACAGCGGCTTGCGGCCATGAAAAAGCTGCCGCCGAACAAATTCGTGCAGCAGACCAAGAACTCGCAGGTCGCCTACGTGTATGCTGATCCGATTGTTTGCCAGTGTGTCTACTTCGGAAACCGAGCAGCTTACGCCCAGTATCGCCAGATGGTCTTTCAGAAGCGGCTCGCCGACGAGCGGCAAATGACGCCGGCGATAAACCAGGATGCTTTCGACTTCGGGCCTTGGGATGCTCCATTCATGTGATCATAAGCCTATCCCGATTGGCGCAGGCCGCCGGACGGACTTCATCTCCACGGTCCTTGGACCGGGCCATCTATACCGACAACCGCAACAACGGCTTTACCTATCGTACGACCCAGCACGGCGTCTTTTCGAGCATCTTATCACTTCTGATCCGTCAGCCCGGGGATGTCATGACCGACTTGGACATCGCAGACCGAATGGCCGCTGCGCTTCGCGAACGTGACGATGTCTCGCGAGCCAGTCCTGAGCCGGCCGACATGATCGCGGTACCTGGCGGGATATTCCTGATGGGATCCGATCGCCATTATCCCGAGGAGGCCCCGGTCCATCGCGCGGCCGTCGACAGCTTCTGGATGGATCGAACGCCGGTAACGAACCGGCAGTTCAAGGAGTTCGTCAAGGCAACCGGACACGTCACCTTTGCGGAGGTCGCGCCCGACCCAAAGGATTATCCCGGAACGCCCTCTCACATGCTCTACGCGGGCTCTTTGGTGTTCTCCCAGCCAGCGGGCCCGGTCGACCGACGCGATTTCCGTCACTGGTGGAGCCTGAGGATGGGAGCCAACTGGCGCCGCCCCTATGGCCCTGGAAGCAATATTAACGCGCTGGACAATCATCCTGTTGTTCATGTCAGCTTTGCAGACGCGCTCGCCTATGCCCGCTGGGCCGGCAAGGATCTGCCGACCGAGGCCGAATGGGAGTTTGCCGCACGGGGCGGTCTCGCCGGCGCTGAATACGCCTGGGGTGGCAGCCTCTCTCCCGGCGGGCGCCACATGGCCAATATCTGGCAAGGCGAGTTTCCGCATCAGAACCTGGCCGAGGATGGCTTCGAACGCACTTCGCCGGTCACGGCGTTTCCGCCAAACGGCTACGGCCTGCAGGACATGATCGGCAATGTCTGGGAGTGGACCACAGATTGGTACGCGCCCAAGCATCAGGCTGAGGCCGCGAAGACCTGCTGCATTCCACAGAACCCGCGAGGCGGCCGCGAAGACGACAGCTACGACCCCGATCTGCCGGAGATTAGAATCCCCCGTAAGGTCATCAAGGGCGGCTCGCATCTTTGCGCACCCAACTATTGCCGCCGCTATCGCCCGGCTGCGCGCCATGCGGAACCGGTCGACACCTCGACCAGCCATCTCGGCTTCCGCTGCGTCTGGAGGCCGCCGTCAACGCAACAGCCTTAGGAACGGCAACAAGCGCCGGCGCCCACCGTCAGTGAGATTCCATTTGATGGAGACCGAAATGAAATCCGTTCTGTCTTACAGCGCCGGTCTAAATCGTCGCGTGTTGATCTCAGTATTGACCGGGGTGCCTGTTCTGATCGGACCACTTCGCCCGTCAATAGTGCTGGCGCAGTCCGACCCGCTGTCGTCCTGGAATGATGGCCCGGTCAAGGCGTCGATCACCAACTTCATCGCGCGCGTGACTACGCAAGGTGGCGCCGACTTTGTGGCGCCGGCTGAGCGCATCGCGGTATTCGACAACGACGGCACGTTGTGGGCAGAGCAGCCGATTTACGTCCAGCTCGCGTTTGTCCTCGATCGGGTCAGGGCACTCGCTCCGCAAAACCCCGGATGGAAGACCAAGCAGCCTTTCAAGGCGGTCCTCAATGGCGACATGAGGGCGCTGGCGGCTTCGGGCGAGCAGGGCCTGATGCAACTGATCGCGGTGACACATGCCGGCATGACCTCGGACGAGTTCGCGAAAATCGCCTCGGAATGGCTTGCCACCGCGCGCCACCCGCGCTTCAAGCGCCCCTATACCGAATTGGTCTACCAGCCCATGCTGGAGCTGCTTACCTACCTGCGCGCGAATGGGTTCAAGACCTACATCGCCTCCGGTGGCGGCGTCGAGTTCATGCGGCCATGGACTGAGAGAGTGTACGGCATCCCTCCCGAGCAGGTTCTCGGCTCCTCGATCAAGACGAAATTCGAGATGCGTGACGGCAGGCCGACCATATTCCGTCTGCCGCAGATCAACTTCATCGACGACAAGGCCGGCAAGCCTGTCGGCATCAACCAACAGATCGGCCGACGGCCGATCGCTGCTTTCGGGAATTCGGACGGCGATCTCGAAATGCTGCAATGGACGACGATGTCAGGCGGGCCACGCTTCGGCCTAATCCTTCACCATACAGATGCCGAACGCGAGTTCGCCTATGACCGTCAGGCCCATTTCGGCAAGCTCGACAAGGCGCTCGACGCCGCAGCCGCTAATCAGTGGACCGTTGTCGATATGAAGCGAGACTGGAAGAAGATCTTCCCGTTTCAGGATTAAGTTCGAACTGCTGTTCGGAGACTTTGGGTACTGCCGCTGCCGAGGTGTAAGGCGCGGAAAAACTTAGGTCCGACACGTGGACGCGACGCAACTGCCCACTGGTATACTCGCCTGTCGGAAGCCGACTACGAATAGCGAGGCGGCCGCGATCGACCGGAGCAAGATAGGACAAGAATTTTGAGATTGCTCACGCGCCTTTTTCAGAGGTTTCTCATTTTTTGTCTTGGCGTCGTCAGCGTTTGGCTGATTGTGTTTGTAATCTTTGATACGGCGGATCACAGGCTGCCATGGGTCGTGGCGGTAAGCCTCACTTACGGGTTGGCCGCATATGTCATTCTGCCCAATGTAGTCCGAATGGGTCTGAAGGTCCTTCATCGGTCGCTTATCCCCCGCTACACGATCACCGGCGATGGTCTGCCCGGCGATCCCGTAAACCTCGTCCTCATCGGCACCTTGCAACAATTGCGCGATGCGTTTGCAACGGCAGGCTGGACGACGGCCGATCGCTTGGGGGCCGCAAGCTCGTGGCGAATGATACGAGCGTTTCTGCTCAACTCCCCGTATCCCAACGCACCTTTCAGCACCCTCTATCTCTTTGGACGAAGGCAGGACATAGGTTTCCAGGAGCCCATCAATAACAGCCCGCGAAAGCGCCATCATATCCGTTTCTGGGCGCTGAGCCTCGCTCGCTCGGAGGAGGATATGGCTGCAGCGAGCTTTTGGATGAATACGGATAAACCGTCGACCGATCAGCCTGTATTATGGGTGGGCGCGGGCACCAGAGACACGGGGTTGTCGCTGGCTCGACTAACGCTCCAAGTAACCCATGCGACCGATTCAGACACGAATGCAGAACGCAGCTACATCCTCGCCCAGCTGACGGCAAAGCGGGTGATCGGGGATGTCGCATTGCATCAGTCCGGTTCACGTTTGCAAGCCGGAAAGGTGAACCACTACGTTACCGACGGCGAGATCGCCTTCGCCAGTCTGATGGAGAATTGAACAAGGATTTCTACGACCGTTTCTCGCGCTGGGATCCGAGAATCCGCGCGTTGGTAGCGCAGGTAGAATCTGGCAGTCGAGATCGAAACGCATGAGTGACGAACGTCGATGAGAATCGCGCGACCGGCGACCTTCTGGATCGCGGTCTCTGCGATCGCGCTCGTTACGCTGATGCTGGTGCGCCAAATACTGCTGCCATTCGTGGCCGGCACGTTGCTCGCCTATCTTCTCATTCCGGCGGTCGACAAGCTGGAGCGGCTCGGGATTAGCCGTTCCCTTGCAGCTCTGGGCGTCTTCGTGCCGATCGTCGCGGTTCTAATCGGCTTCTTCCTGGTTATGCTCCCGGCCATCGTTGGCGAGTTCAGGTTTTTTGTTGAAGAGTTTCCCGCCTACGTCACCCGCCTTCAGTCGCAGATGGGCGATGCAAGCCGACCGTGGCTGCACCGTATCATGGGCGACGAACTCCATATCGAGCAATCGACCCGCGACATCGCGAAGACGATGAGCACTAACTGGGTTGACGAGTTCCTTCGCTCGCTATGGTCGAGTGGAGAGGCCTTGGTTTCCCTTCTTTCGCTGCTGATCGTCACGCCGGTCATCGCCATCTATGTCGCCATTGACTGGCACCGAATGATAGCGACCGTCGATGGCTGGTTTCCACCGTCCTGCCGCGACGACATGCGAGCGCTTGGGCGCGAAATCCACGAGACAGTCGCTGGCTTCGTGCGCGGGCAGATCGTCATCTGCCTCGTTCTCGCCGTGCTTTATGCCACAGCCCTGAAGGCGACAGGGCTGAACCATGCAGTCTTGATCGGAATCACCGCAGGCCTGATCAGTTTTGTTCCCTATTTTGGAGCCGCAACCGGGTTTTTCGTCGCGGCCTGCGTTGCATTGGTCCAATTCTGGCCGAATTGGGGGCCAGTCGCCGTTGTAGGGGGCATCTTCATCGTCGGAGAAATGCTTTCCGATTATGTTCTCTCGCCGCGCCTCATCGGTCGCCGCGTCAACCTCCACCCGGTCTGGATGATGTTCGCGCTGTTCGCCTTTGGATGGCTGTTCGGCTTCGTGGGCGTGTTGTTGGCGATACCTCTCGCTGCGTCGCTAGGCGTGATCCTGCGGTTTGCGAGGCGGCAGTCTCTGGCAGGTAAGGAGTACATCGTCGATCCGCCCCCACCGAGAGGTCCGGTGTGAGTGGTAATTCAGCACCGGAAGCGTAAGCCCTCGCCAAGAGCCACCTAAATCGTGCAGTTAAAAAGGTGGATGGTTTGGCCGAGGCAGCTGTTGCCACACTACACGCAAGCTGCCTTTGCCAGCGGCCGCTAGGGGGGCAGCCGTTCGCCAAATTGAGTTCCGGAAAGCGGACCTTCCAAAGGTCAGCTAGGGGCCAAAAGCGCCGGACGCTGTCCGGGCGGGATGCGCCATAAGCGGAACTTGGTTCTCCGGCCAAAAGCAGACGTCAGTTGCGCTGCCGCATCAGGGCCGGATTTGACCTCTTCCCCGGCCGCGCCCATTTTAGCGGGAACCGGCACCGTCTGGCGCGCCCTCATGGTGGATGTTGGCACGAAACTCCCGTGGTCCGCTGCCCGTCACCTTTCGGAAGGCACGCGCGAAATTGGCTGGCGAGGAATATCCCATCTCTGCCGCAACACGGGTGATCGAGCCATTCGTGTGCCTGAGCAACTCGGTGGCCCGCTGCAACCGTGCCGCATTCGCCAGGCTGCGAAAATCAGTGCCAGCCTGACTTAGCTCACGTTGCAGCGTTCGGACGCTGGTAGCCATCGGTCGCGCGACGCGATCGATGGACACGCTGCCGGTGAGAACCTGAGCCCGGACCTGCTCCATGACGACGTCGAGCAGATCGCGTGGAGCGCCGCCAGGCCGATCTCGGGCCACGTCCTCGATGGTGACGATCGGCCATGCCCCACGGTTAGGAGCAGCCGACAAGAGGTGGCGTTCCATGACGATCGTCACGGCGGGCGCGTTGAACAGGACGGGGCACTGGAAGAGATCTTCGAACAGCCCGATCTGGCGCGGCCTGCTGATATTGAGCTCGACGCGCAGTGGCCGCCAGTCAAAAGGCAAATAAGCCCTGAGGACGCTGAGCAGAACGCCGGCAGCCGCTCCGGCGATCATGTCGTAGCCCGCGTGGCCAGCCAAGGCAAAGACGTAGCTATAGCGTGCCTCGTCGCCGACGATGGCGACGGACATCCTGTCATGGGTGCTGTGATAAGGCAGCGCCACAATGGCCCGCTGGATGGATTGGCCGAGGGTATCGCCCCCCAGAACGTAGCGCCCGAAGCTGCCGTAATTGCCTGCGCTCATCATCGGCGCGATCAGAAGCCCGAGATTGGGCTCGCCGGCCGCCCTTGCCGCAGCATTCACGAAGCCGAGGACTGCGGCATGCGGGATGAAACAATTGCGGCCTTCGGTCAGCTCCAGATCGAAGCCTGCTGCGCGGTTTGCCCGTAGGAGCGCGCTTTCCCCGATTGCATGACGCAGGAATGCCGGCAGGCCGTGCAGGATGTGGCTCGAGATGACTGGGATCTCAGCCACGCGCTGGACGCTCCGGAATGCTTGCAAAGTTGGCGCAAAATGAGTGGTCTCAAGATCTGATTGGTGCTTTGTCACACAGTATAAGTGCTCCCGGCAAACGGAAAACCCAATTTTTCGCCGTTGGCATTAGCTTTGGTATGGCTGAAGGAGCCTGCGTCCGTGAGCGGGAGGAAATTGATCAGGCTAGCTAAACTGGCATTCTCCGCAACCTTGTCATGTTCGGGAGTGGTGCTGGCGGAAGATTCAACGGGCAGCCCCGGCGATCTGGCCAAGGCGGCGCAGAACCCCGTTGCCGACATGATCAGCGTGCCGTTCCAGAACAACTTCAACTTCAATGTCGGTCCGCACAAACAGCTGCAGAATGTCCTCAACATCCAGCCGGTGATTCCGATCACGCTAAACAAGGATTGGAACCTGATCACGCGCTGGATCACGCCTGTGATCTCGCAACCGGCCCTGACGGTGAATGGCGACCGCGAGTTCGGCCTGGGCGACATCAACCCCAGCTTCTTCTTCTCGCCGAAGCAGCCAACTCACGGCATCATCTGGGGCATCGGGCCGACCGTCGTACTCCCCACCGGCACCGACAAGAGCCTCACGTCCGGCAAGTACTCGGCGGGGCCGGCCTTCGTAGCCCTGGCAATCGAAGGGCCCTGGGTTGTCGGCGTCCTCGTCAACAACGTCTGGTCCTTCGCGGGCAAGAGTACCCGCAGCACAGTCAACGCAATGACGCTGCAGCCGTTTGTGAACTACAATTTCCACGGCGGCTGGTATCTGACATCCTCCCCCGTCATCACCGCCAACTGGGAAGCCGGCCAGGGCGACCGCTGGACGGTGCCGATCGGAGGCGGTTTTGGGCGCGTGTTCAACATCGGCCATCAGCCCGTCAATGCGCAGCTGGCAGCCTACTATAATGTCGCAAAGCCCAGCGGCGCCGCCGATTGGCAGCTGAGGGCCCAGCTCCAGTTCCTGTTCCCGAAATGATGGGCGAACGAGCCGCTCATGGGTGCCTCTCGGGGGGCGTGACCGCGCCAAACGCCGACATACAAGCGGCTGTGAATAGGCCGTTCCTGCATTGTCAATAATCGCAGACGTCGCGTAACTTCATCTTGCTACCTACGCGCGCTCAGCCACGAGTTGTGAACCCGAAGGAAGTGTTCAAATGATCACGAAACGCGATCTGCTTGGCTCTGCTGCGCTGGCGCTCACCGCCACGATGGCAAAGGCCGACATCGTCTCCCCTCCGGTCATTGAGCAGAACAGTGTCGAATGGCCCAGCCTGTTCGAGGCCAAGGACATCGCCGAGGAAGGCTTCATCTACGGCCTGCCGCTGGTGATGTATTATGCAGTGATGCAGGAGTTCGCCGTCGATAGGAACTCGGGACAGTTCAAGGCCCCATTCAACGAAATCAAAAACCTGAACCATGTCGCCACCCCGGCGGACACGGCAATCATCACGCCCAATAGCGATACGCCTTACTCGTTTATCTGGCTGGATTTGCGTGCTGAACCCATGGTCATCTCGGTGCCCGCGATCGAAAAGGACCGCTATTATTCGGTCCAGCTCATCGACGGCAACACTTACAATTTTGGCTATATCGGCACGCGCGCCACGGGGACCGAGCCGGGCGACTATCTGGTCGTCGGGCCGGACTGGAAAGGTGGAACGCCCGCTGGGATCAAGCGGGTCTTCTCATCGACAACGCCGTTCCCGCTCGCGATTTTTCGCACTCAACTGTTCAATCCCGGCGACATGCCGAATGTCGAGAAGATCCAGGCCGGCTACAAGGGGCAGCCGCTTTCCGCTTTCCTCAAGCAGCCCGCCCCGCCCGCCGCGCCGAAGATTGATTTCGTTCCCGCCAGCACGGCCGGGATCAGGCATAACTTCTTCGAGTATCTCGACGCGGCCCTGCAATTTGTCCCCGAGACGGCAAGGGACAAGGCGGTTCGCGCGAAGCTTGCGAAGATAGGCATCGGCCCCGCCAAGACCTTTGCGTTCAAGGATCTGTCGTTCGAGCACAAGGCCGAAATCCTGGTGGCCATGAAGCAAGGCAACGGCAAGGTCGACAAATGGCTGGCCGGTGGAAACAAGAACATCAACGGCTGGAACATTGGCTCGTTCTTCGGCGACGAGGCCTTCTATAACAGCGATTGGGTGATGCGGGCCGGGTCTGCAAAGGGCGGTCTCCTCGGCAATGACGCTGTAGAAGCCATGTATCCCTATACCCGCACCGACGCGACCGGTGAGGCGCTCGACGGCAGCAAGTACAAATACACCATCACCTTCGCACCCGGCCAGTTGCCGCCAGTGAATGCGTTCTGGTCGGTTACGATGTACGACGGCAAGAGCCAGTTCCTGGTGAAGAACCCGATCAATCGCTACCTCATCAACTCTCCGATGTTGTCGGGCATGAAAAAGGACGCGGATGGCTCGCTGACTCTGTACATCCAAAAGGACAGCCCCGGTGCGGACAAGGAAGCAAACTGGCTTCCGGCGCCGGATGACAAGATCTATCTCGTGATGCGCCTCTATTGGCCGAAGCCAACACAGCCTTCGATCCTGCCGGCGGGCGCAGGAACATGGCAGCCACCGGGCGTGAAGCGGGTCTGATAGTAGACGAAATGATTTGTGCGTCCCTTAGTCGCAAGTTCATTGCGATAATGCTGTCATCGTCCGTGCCGTCTGCATATTTGGCATAATATTCAATCGGAATTATCGCCATGGCGACCCGAAAATGGGTCTCCAATATGATCGGCTTGCCATTTTCGCTCAATAGCTGTGGCTCTTACACTTTCAAACAGGAGATCATAATGCCCAAAACTCTCGCTGTGACCTGAGACCCATTTCTCCTCCGACCTGAGGGAGAGTCCTGAGTTTGATTTCTGGCCTTAAGCGGCCTGTTTTTCCAGCGTGGATTTGAGGGCGAACTCGGCGGGCGTGATGTTGCCGAGGGCCGAATGGGGTCGGTGTCGGTTGTAGTCCTCCTTCCATGCGCTGATAGCGTTGCGGGCTTCAGTGAGCGTCGAGAACAGCGTGTCGTTGAGGCACTCATCCCGGAAGCGTCCGTTGAAGCTCTCGACGAAGGCATTCTGCGTCGGCTTGCCGGGGGCGATGTAGTGCCACTCGACGCCGGTCTCCTGGCACCAGCGCAGGATCGCCATCGAGGTGAACTCGGTGCCGTTGTCGGACACGATCGTCCCCGGCCGGCCGCGCAGGCGAATGACGCCATCCAGTTCGCGGGTCACGCGCAGACCCGAGAGCGAGGTGTCGGCGACGAGCGCCAGGCACTCGCGCGTATAGTCGTCGACGATGGCGAGCACCCTGAAGCGGCGACCGTCCGAGATCGTGTCGGAGAGAAAGTCGAGGCTCCAGCGCACATTGGCCCGATCAGGCACGAGCATGGGCCTGCGCAGTGCCCAATCCCGTTTGCGGCCGCCACGCCGGCGGACCTGCAACTTCTCCTCGCTATAGAGCCGTCGCAGCTTCTTCTGGTTCATCACGATGCCCTGGCGGTCCAGCATGATGTGGATCCTGCGGTAGCCGAACCGCCGGCGCTCCGCCGCCACGCCCTTCATCGCCTCGCGCAGCAGGGCATCGTCCGGCCGGGTGCTCGTGAGCGTACCGTCGAGCGGTCGATCGTCAAGGCCAGGCACGCCCGACGCTGGCTCACTGCATGCACCGTGCAGGCATGAGCCACCGCCTTCCGCTTCGCATCGGGCGTCACCATTTTTTTGCGGCGACATCCTTCAGGATCGCATTGTCGAGCATCTGTTCGGCCAGCAACTTCTTGAGGCGGGCGTTCTCGTCCTCCAGCGTCTTCACTCGACGCGCATCCGACACGTCCATCCCGCCATACTTCGCCTTGAACTTGTAGAAGGTCGCCGAGGAGATGCCGTGCTTGCGGCAGACATCCGCCGTCGCCGCTCCGGCCTCCTGCTCCTTTAGCATCCCGATAATCTGCTCTTCCGTGAATCGTGAGGGGCGCATCGTCCGTCTCCGTGAGTGACGGACTCCACTCAAACCTGGAGGAAGATCAGGGTCTCAGGTCACCGAGGCCGCGCGCATCGGTGAGCGCATCGAGATCGATGGATGGCGCGTGAGCCTGCAAACTCTGCTCATCAAGGCTCGGTTATGGAAACAGCTCGATGTCGTGACCAGGCAAAAAGTCGAGACTGCTCGCCCTTGGCTGATATTGGCGCTTGATCGGGCATCGCGCATCGTTCTGGCCATGCGCCTCGTCGACCAGATCAATTCCGACGAGGCGATCGCCACCATTCGCATGATCTTCGCCGACAAAACCCGTCTCCTTGAAGGCACTGGCGCGGTTTCTGATTGGTCGATGGCCACTGGAATCGGCACCCTCGCCTACGACCGCGGTAGCGAATTCGCGGCTTTTGAAACGACCCGGGCTGTGACCGGGACTGGCGGGAGCCCCTCCCATACGCCGAAAGGGATGCCCTGGTTCCGCGGAGCCGGCGAGCGCATCTTCCTCACCGTAGAGCGGCGCTTCATGGGCCACTTTGCCGGACGCACCTTCTCGAACGTCGTCGAGCGCGGCGACTACCCGTCCGAAAGAAAGGCGAACATCGCCTTGGACGTGCTGGCGCGGATGCTCGTACGCCATGTCGTCGACGACTACCACAACCGTCCACACCAAGGGCTCGGCGGCGAAACCCCGCTCAATGCCTGGAACCGCCTGGTGAAGCTCACTGGGAGGATCCCGTTGCCGGACACAAACATGCAGCGCCACATTTTCGGGATCGAACACATTGCCACGCTCGACAAGTCCGGCGTCGAGCTCCTCGGTTTGCGTTTTGCAAGCAAGGACATCCATAGGCGGTTCTTGCAGGTCGGCGAAAGCGAGGTCCGCGTCAAGCTCGACCCGGCAGATATCGGCTGCATCTCGCTCCAGTTCGGCAACGAGTGGTTCAACGTCCCCAACGTCAAGCGGGACCTGAGAGGCGTTTCGCTGCGCGCCTGGATCGACACCGCTACCGCACTGGGCGCACGCTTCAAGAAAGAGGCGGAGCTGTCGCGTCAGATCGTTCTCGACGCACTGCGTGACAACGAAGCGCTGGCCCGCGAATACCAGCGCGAGGCCGGCATCTCCGAGGAGCTGGAGACGCCTGCCGAAGTGGAGCGCGCCATCAGGCATATGGGCTTGTCCTTCCGGCTGCCGTCCTGGGACGAGGACACCCCCGTCAACGATCCCAACTACGATCTGCTCGACGACGTCATCCCGGTCTCCGGTGCCGCCGACATGATAGCAGGCCCGGTGGAGACCCAGCCGACTGACGAGTCACCCGACGAGGCCGCCTCCTGGCAGATGGGCGATCGCAAGGAGGGTACGCCATGACGCTCCCGGCCGATCGCTCGACCCAGGTTCTGCAGAACCTCCTGACCGCGCTCCCACAAGAGGAGCGCGACCAGATCGCGCTGATGGAGCGCGTCAAGTCACGCGTCCTGCGAACGCATGATCGCGATGGCGTAGCCAACGCCGCCTTCACCTTCCTGCTTCGCGATCTCGTGACGCGCGTCGATCCCACGCGCCCGCTCGGCCCCGGCAACCGGATGGAAACCCGCGCGCTCGTCGTCACGGGCCGGACGGGCGCCGGCAAGAGCTCGCTCCTCTCCCGGATGTTCGCCAACCATCCGGGCTTCACCGGCTACGGCATCCCGCACTCGCAATGCCCTGCGATCACGATCGGAACCCCCTCCCCGTGCACGCCGAAAGCCCTCGGCCTCGAAATCCTGCGCGCCCTTGGCTACCCCATGTCCGCGAGCCGAACCCAAGCCTACATCTTCTCCATGGTGCGCGAGCGGTTGCAGCAGAGAGGCATCCTCGCCCTGCACCTCGACGAGGTGCACAACGTCTTGGAGAACGCCAGCGAGCGTGACGTCCGCGAGATCCGCAAGGTGTTCAAGACCTTCATGGCCTCGGATGCCTGGCCGGTCGTGCTGGTCCTGTCTGGCTTGCCGCAGATCGCCAGCTTCTTTGAAGGCTTGGCGGAGACAGACGACGATGGGCAGACTCGCGCCGACACCAAAGGCGAAGTGCGCAGGCGCAGCCAGTTCATCCACCTGCGGTCTCTGAGCCTGCCTGGCGACATCGCAATGGTGTTCGCAGCGCTCCAGGACATCGCGTCCGTTACCGGCCTCAGCTTCGCGACAAACATCAAGAGCGAGGTCGTTCCCAGGCTTATTCATGCCGGAATGCTTGAGCTCGGCACGACATTGCAGCTGACCCACGAAGCTATCGGCAATGCAATCGCGGCGAACGCACAGCAGCTAAATATCCAGCACTTCGCCCGCGCCTACCAGGCTCGCACCGGATGCGCCGACAGTGTGAACCCCTTCATCGCAATCCGTTGGGAGGCGCTCGACTGCACCCTGGTGCTCAAGAAAACCCAGGCCGAGGCGGAGGCAGCAAGCCACGCCCTCGAACTCAGGAACGCGAGGAAATTGCGATGAGACTCTTTCCCACCACTCCCTTCATCCCCGCCGAAACGCCGGCCAGCTTTGCCTCGCGCCTTGCCATCGTGAACAGCGTAATGCTCAGCAGTTTCTGCAGGGATTTCCAACTCGGGCAAGGGAGCTGACCCGCGGCACCACCCAGAGCCTGGAGCGTCTGTCCGAGCTCACCGGTGTCGATCCAGGAATGCTCATGCAAGCTACATGGCGAGCCGAGCACCCATTCGCGTATTTCCGCGGCACGCCTTCGGCACCAAGGACCGTGACGCCGAAGGTTCGCGGGCATGCATCCAGTGCCTCCTTGATGATCATGCGGCCGACCCTAGCGGCGCCTGCATCTGCTTTCGCGGCGAGTGGAGGATCTCGTGCCTGCACACCTGCGAAGTCCACAACGCCCCCATCGTCACGTTGCCAAAAACCGCCCGGCAGTTGAGATGGGATTTCGTTGCACGCGTCCTCGCGCAGAGGAACGGGTTGATCGTTCCATCGCTGAGACGCGCTCCGTCGGGTTTGGAAACCTACGTCCGCTCGCGGGTGAACGGAGTGTCCCAAGAGCCAAACTGGCTTGATGCTCTTCCTGTGCGAGCAGCGGTCGCAAGCTGCAACGCAATCGGTGCAACGGCTGTATTCGGTGGCGAACATAACCGCGACCTGCTGACCGAGGCCCACTGGTGGGAGGCCGGCGGCAAAGGATTTGAGATCATATCCGGTGGCGCTGACGCTATCGCGGCATTCCTGAGGGATCATCAAGTGCCGACTCATGGCTCGCTGCACCTGTGGCTTTGCAGCGCTAAGCCAGCGAGCCCGTCTACGATCCCTTTCGAGATATCTTGACGGATCATTTCGTGGACACCGTCGCCTTCCACCGGAATGCTAGGATGTTTGGGAAGCCGCTTCCCGCCCGAGAGATTCACTCTGTCGTGACGGCCGCCGAAGAATTCGGGATTTTTCCCAAATTCATTCGCCGCATCGTGCTCGCCAGGCTGCCCGAAGCCGAAGTGGAACAGGAAAAGGCTGACGGCGAACTGACGTTCAAGGCGGCCGACTTCGCTGACGAATTCCGCAGGCTCGCATCAGCCCTGCTAGTGCGAGACCTTCCCAACTATGCCGGATGCAAGCCGATGACCGCGCAAACCCTGGTCAGAAAAGGCTTCATCAAGCCGATCCTAGCCCCCAACGGCGATCGCCTCGGCATTCTGCGTTTCGCGCGCGAGGACGTCGATGCGTTCCTGGGACGACTGTCTGCTTGCGCCGAGATCGTGCAAGAAGCACCTCAGGGCGCGCTTCCCATTGCAATCTCGCCAGCGAATGTTCCATGCACCGTCGACGTTGTGATCAACCTCATTCTGAATGAGGAACTGTCCTGGTTGCGCCGCATCGAAGGCGCCATGGTTTCGACGGACTCCTCATCGACGCCAGCGAGGTTCGCAAGAAGGCCTTCGGCCCTGCGCCCGGAAACCTAACCTTCCATCAGGCTTTCCATATGATGGGCGTGGGCGGGGGTGCGTTTCACCGGCTCGTCAGGGCGGGTCTGATCGAACTGCTGCCGATCACCCAGCCAGGCAATCGCCCAGCGACGCCGCACATCACCTTCGAGGAAGTCATCAGGTTCCGAAACAAATATGCCTCCCTCTCCGATGCAAGCAAGCAGCTCTCGATGAACCCTCGGCACATCAAGTCGGCGCTGGACGCGGCCGGGATCCATGCCCTGGACCTTGGACTCGTCCCCCTCCGGCTGTACGAGCGCAAGCATATCGCGCGCGTATTTCCGTCCGTCATGGAGAACATCGGGAGGCCCGAAATCCTCCCACGGACGCCGCGTACCAGGGCGTGGCTCGGAACCTCGCTGCCAAACGACGGCGAGCCTTCCGCTCAGCGCAAGAGGAATTTGGCGATCTCGGCGACCGGAGAACAGGGTTCGGGTGAGCCCTCGGGTTAGAATGCGTCGGGCCGCTACGCGGCAACCCCCGCCCCCACCCATGAGTTTGCGGCGGTCGATCTAATCTTGCTCAACGCCGATAGCCCGCCCGGAACGCGGCGCGCTCAATCGCAGATCTAAAAATTCTTCCACTGGCGAAACCGTAATCGGCCCCGAGCAACTCCCTGCTCGGGGCCGATTGCGTTGTGCGTCCGCGCGATGTTTTTCGTCCTGTTTCAAGCCGGTTTTGCCGGCCTGGGGCTGCATTTCGTAGCCAGAATGCCGACAGACTATGACTTCAAATGCCGACAGACCTTCTGCAGCGTCGAAATTAGACATCAACAATATCAGATACTTACAAAGGCTCCTGCCGACAAACTATGCGTTTCGCACACCCTGCCAGATGGTGACGCGGATCAGGCTTCCACCTCTCCGTTCACGGCCTGCGCCCGGACCTGTGAGGGCTGGCGGCCGAAGCGCTTGCGGAAGCAGCGATTGAAATAGGAGAGATCGCCGAAGCCGACCTCGTAGGCGACGGCACTGATGGTCAGCCCCGCCCCATCGGCGGTGACGAGGCGGTGCCAGGCGCGGTCGAGCCGGCGCTCCAGCACATAGTCCGAAAAGGTCCTGCCCTCGCCTTCGAACAGCTTCTGGACGACTCGCGCGCTGACGCCGTGCAGGGTCGCGATCATCTCGACGCCGAGATCGCGCCGATCGAGCCTGGCCTCGATATCGGCCTTGATCGCGGCGAGGCGACCGGCCCGCCGATCTGTCGCGGCGACCGGCGCGGAGGATTCCAGGTCGGATAGCGCGGCCCCGACCAGAGCATGGACATGGGCCTTGGCCAGCGCCTGAAGCTCGGCCGAGTTCAGCGGCAGCAGGCCGCGCAGCAGCAAGGCGCCGTAATGCGCCAGCGCCTGCAGCCCCGGATTGGAGCGCGGGATGACGCGCATCAGCGCTGCCGGCTCCTCGCCGAGAAGCGGCAGCAAGCCTGCGTCGAGTTCGATCACATCGATGCGGCCGGGCTGGGCCAGCACGAACTCGGCCGGGTTGTCCAAGGCAAGCGCCGCCGCCTCGCGCGGCCGCAGCGCAATCCGCCTCTCGCCCTGGCGGATGACCACGCGTCCTTCGGCCGGCCGCACGAGGATATGGCGCGGGCCCTCCCCGCCCCGCCCCGGCGACGACCAGATCCAGTGCGAGGCCGGGGCGAAGCAGGAGCGCAAGCCGATATCGGGGCGCGTGGTCAGCACGCAGCGCGCATCGAAGAGCAAGGTCAGGTCGGGAGCCGTGGCCTCGCGGGCTGCATTGCGGCCGAGGATGCGCCGCGACAGCGTGCTCGCCTCGTCGCGCCCGACATCGGCCGAAATCAGCCGGAACGGCACGAAGCTCGCCGTTTCCGGCGACTCATCCGGCCCGGAGCGTGGCAGCACGGTCACATCTCCCGTTTTCGACACCGGATTCGTCTCAGTCCTATGGCGCGTTCGCAGAAGTCCAAGCTTAGACCTCAGCAATATCGATACAGCAACAACTGAAACAGATCACGAGACTTTGCGAATCCCTTCTCGCAATGGAACAGCCCTACTTTACTATAATTCTAAAAAGCGAATTCTGAGACACTCCAAGTAAATGCTCTTCGAACGGCTTCGACGCCTCTGCTCAAGACATGAGCAGAGGCGCAGCCGGCACCGCCAGGTAAAACCATGACCCGATCGATCCGCCTCGCCACGAGCTTCATTGCCCTCCTCGCCTCCTCCATGGCGGTGGCGCAGGTTTCGCCGCAGTCCGCGTCGCGCCCCGCTACGCCTGCCGCGGCCGCGCCCCAGGCGAACGTGATCGATCTCGACACCATCACCGTCACCGCCGCGCGCGCCGAGCGCAGCACGGCCGAGATACCGCAGTCGATCCAGGTCATCGACCGCGGCGAGATCGAGGAGCAGCTCAAGTTCAGCCCCAACGCCGCCACGGCGCTGGGCAAGCTGGTGCCGGGCTACTCAATGTCGACGCAGACGGTCTCTAGCGCCTCGGAAAACTATCGCGGCCGCGATCTGCTGGTGATGATCGACGGCGTACCGATGAACACGCCGCTGCGCGACGTCTCGCGCATCCTGTCGCTGATCGATCTCAACACGGTTGATCGCATCGAGGTCGTCGCCGGCGCCTCCAGCCTCTACGGCGCGGGCGCGACGGGCGGCACGGTCAACTTCATCACGAAGAAGGCCGCCGAGGGAAAGCCGCGCGTGACGGTCAACTCGGCCATCCGCGCCTTCACCCAGAACATCGGCCGTTCGCTGGCGCCGGAGGCTTCGGTGACGGTCTCCGGCAAGGTGCCTGATGGGATCGACTACTTGTTCTCCGGGCAGATCCGCGGCGCCGGGCGCACCTATGACGGCTCCGGGCGTGAATTGCCCTCGGACGGGCTGCTCGGACAGGGTGGCGGCGACCGCTACAAGGCCGGCAATCTGCTCGCCAAGCTCGGCTACGACTTCGCCGGGGGCAAGCGCATCGAGCTCAATGCTTCCTGGATCGGCTTCGACCAGGACCCGAAATACCTGACGAACTACGCCGCCCCGTTCGCACGGCCGGACCGGACACAGCTCTATAACGGACAGAGCGTTCTGGAAGACACCAAGTCGATCTCGCTGCGCTACAGCGACGCCGATTTCGCGCTCGGCAAGCTCAGCGTGCTCGGCTACTACAACGACATCAAGAAGCGCTTCAATTACTCGACCTTCTCCTACCCTTACAATTCTCAGGTCTACTATTCCTTCAACCCGCTCTCGCCGACGAGCCGGGACAACCAGACGACGCTCTATTCGCAGCGCGGCGGCGTCAACGTCACCATCGACACCTCGCTGGATCGCTTGCTGCCCGGCGCCAAGCTGACCTGGGGCGGCGATCTCATCCAGGAGAAGACCTGGCAGACCCTGACCAGCGGGCAGGACGTCTTCACGCCGCTGCAGCAGACGACGGCCGCCGGCTTCGGCCAGCTCCAGATCCCGATCGGCGACCGTGTCGTGCTGCGCGGCGGCCTGCGCTACGAGCACTTCTCGCTCTCGGTCAGCGACTATACCCGCCCGGCCGCCTATGCCGCCGTCGCCGCGAACAATGCGCTGGGCTACCAGTCCTTCGTGCTGCCGGCCCTGCGCGTCCTCGGCGGCGATTTCGACTATTCGGCGCTCACAGCCAATATCGGCGCGACGATCAAGCTTAGCGAAACCAGCGAGATCTTCGGCGGCTTCTCGCAGGGCTTCGCGCTGCCCGATGTCGGCGCCTTCACGCGCCGCGCCGGCATCTCGACGCAATATGCATGCCCCGTACAGCTGCCGAACTGCCTGCCGGCCAACCGGCAGACCATCAGCTACTCCTCGATCGCGCCCCAAGCGCAGATCGTGAACAACTACGAGCTCGGCATCCGCGGCAGCTATGACCGCTTCAAGGGCTCGCTGACCGGCTATATCAGCACCTCCGACGAAGGCGTCACCTTCGACCCCGTCTCCAACACCATGTCGCAGCAGAAGGAGCGGATCTGGGGCGTCGAGGCGACCGGCGACGTCACGGTCACCGAGGCCTTCACCATGGGTACCGTGCTGTCCTATCGCGAGGGCCGCTACGACACCAATGCCGACGGCAAGCTCGACAGCAACCTGCCCAACAACCGCATCGGCTCGCCCTGGCGCGGCATGCTCTATGGCAGCTACCGCTTCGTGAACGGCATGCAGCTGCGCGTCGAGGGCGAGGCCTTCTCCGACCGCGACGTCGCGATCGACCTGCGCGGCACGCGCTACAAGCTGAAGGGCGCCGCCACGATGAACGCCGCGCTGACCGCGCCGGTCTGGGATGGCGAGGCCTATGTCGCCGTCAACAACCTGTTCGACCGCAACTACCAGAATCCGACCGCGACCTCGGTCCGCAATCTCGCGAACTACAGCTGGGGCCGGACCGTCACCGTCGGCTTCCGCAAGACCTTCTGAGGGCAGCGCGACAGCATGGTCAGCCTCGATATCGACGCCGATGCCGTGGTGACGCTGCGCTTCATGCCGCCCTACCAGCCGGCAGACGAGCGCGCCTATCTCGACGCGCTCCACCGCATCGGAGAGCGGGAGGAGCCCTATACGCTGCTGACGATCTTCGGCGGCGGGCGGGCGCTCTCGCAAGCCGGCGAGCGTGAGCAGGCGCTCTGGTTCAAGGCGACGCGGGAGCGGGTCTCGCGCTTCTGCCGCGCCTGCGCCATCGTACGCCCCGACGCCAGCGAGAAGACGGCCGAGGTGTTCCGCCGGCTCTGGCCCTTCCCGATCGTCGCCGAGCGCGAAGAGGCGGCCGGCCGCGCCTTCCTGCTCGGCCATTACAGCGGAACGAGGTCATGAGCAGCGCGACGGAGCCGGTTCGGGTGCAGGCCACGGCCGCGCCAATGCAGCGTTACCGGCTCTTCGCCGTGCTGGGCGGGCTCTATCTCGCGCAGGCGATCCCGTCCTATCTCTTCGTCGCGGCGCTGCCGCCGATCATGCGCGAGCTGGGCGTCTCGCGCACCGCGATCGGCGCGATGAGCATCCTGCTGCTGCCGCTGGTGATCAAGTTCCTCTGGGCGCCCTGGGTCGACCGCATCCGCCCCTTCGCGCGGGCGCATCGCGCAGGCTGGGTCTTCATCACCCAGAGCCTGACGATCCTCGCCATCCTCGCGCTGATCACGGTGGGGCCGACACAGGTCGACGCCATCATCGCGATCGGCTTCGTCGCCTCGCTGCTGATCTCGACGCAGGACATCGCGACCGACGGTTATGCGGCGAAATATCTGCCGGAAGCCGACCGCGCCGTCGGCAACGCCATCCAGGGCGGCTCGGTGGCGTTCGGCGTCGTCATCGGCGGCACGCTCGGCCTCGTGCTCTATCATCATATCGGCTGGACTGGGATGCTGGTGACCATCGCCGCAATCTCGCTGCTGCCGCTCGTCGCGGCGGCGATGATGCGGGAGGACGATCCGGTGCCGGGCGCCGCGGCCGCGCCCCGTCCCTCGATCCGCGCCTTCCTGAAGCGGCCGGAAGCGCGGCAGATCCTCTGGATCGCCCTGACTTATCGGGCCAGCGAAGGCTTGGTGAAGGCGATGGAGGGCGCCTATCTCGTCGATGCCGGCATTCCGCTCGACCAGATCGGCTATCTCTCCGGTCTGTCGGCCACCACGGCGGGGCTCGCCGGCTCGGCCATCGCCGCCTGGATGGTGAAGCGGCAGGGCCTTTCCTTCGTACTCGCCCTGCTCGGCGGCCTGCGGACGCTGTGCTTCGCGCTGTTCACCGCCCACGCGCTCGGCGCCGTCGTCGGGGTCTGGCCGCTTTTCGGCGCCGCCGGCTTCCAGACGCTCATCCGCTACATGGAGATCGTCGCGCTCTATTCGCTGTTCATGGCGGTGACGACCTCGGAGCAGCCCGGCACCGATTTCACCATCCTCGCCTGCGCCCAGTTGCTGGTCTATCTCGCCGGCTCGATGCTGGCCGGCAAGCTCGCCGATGTGATGGGCTACGGCTTCCTGTTCGGGCTCGCAACCGCGATCTCGGCCATTGCCGTGATCGCGACGATCAGGATGCTGGCGCAGGCTAGGATCATGCGCCCGGCCGCAGAAACCGCCTGAGGCGACAGGCCATGGCGGAGAGCCTCTCGGCACGCTAGCCTCGCTGGCATGTGGGGGATTCTCCAAGCCTATTGGCCGCATATCCTCGGCGTCATCTCGATCGTGATGGCGAGCATCGCCAGCGCGCATGCCGTGATGACGAAGGACGAGGTGCGCGCCGCGATCGGCTGGGTCGGCGTCATCATCCTGTCGCCGATCATCGGGCCGCTGATCTATGCCATCGCCGGAGTGAACCGCATCCGCCGCGCCACGATCCTGGCGCAGCGCCCCGGCCATGGCACGGCCGCGACCCATTTCCACGCCAGCGACGACGACATCGCGACGCGGTTCGGCCGACGCTTCACCGCGCTCAGGACATTGGGCGATCGGGTTGCCCGCCACCCGCTGACATCAGGCAACAGCATCGAAACGCTGCGCACCGGCGACGAGGCCTATGGAGCGATGCTCGCGGCCATCGAGGGCGCGGGGCGCAGCATCATCCTCGAAAGCTACATCTTCGACCGCGATCCGATCGGCCTGCGCATCGCCGACGCGCTGATCGCCGCCCATCGGCGCGGCGTCGCGGTGCGGGTGCTGATCGACGCGGTCGGCGCGCGCTACTCGGTGCCGAGCATCGCCGGGCATCTGCGCGAGGGCGGCGTCGCGGTCGACGTGTTCAACGGCAACATCATCATGGGTCTGCGGCTGCCCTACGCCAATCTGCGGACGCACCGGAAGATCATCGTCGTCGACGGCGCCACCGCCTTCATGGGCGGGATGAACATCCGCCAGGGCTTCACCCGCGAATTCGCCGGCGATGCCTACGCCCACGACACGCATTTCAGGCTGACCGGTCCCGTCGTCGCCAATCTCTTCGCCATCGCGGCGGAAGACTGGTCCTTTGCCGCCGGCGAAATCCTGGAAGGACCAGCATGGGACATTACGCCTGCAGCTGCGGGCGAAACCTCCGTGCTGATGCGGGCCGTGCCGTCGGGCCCGGACTCCTATCTGGAGACCAATCACAAGCTGTTGATGGGGGCGCTGTCGGTGGCGCGCCGCTCGGTGCGGATCATGTCGCCCTATTTCCTGCCGGACCAGGAGCTGATCAGCGCGATCGTCACCGCGGCGAGACGCGGCGTGGACATCGACATCGTCGTTCCCTCCGTCAACAATCTGGTGCTGGTCGACCGGGCCATGACCGCGCAGTTCGACCAGATCCTCAAGAGCTACTGCCGGATCTGGCGCTCGACCGGGGCGTTCGACCATTCCAAGCTCTTCGTCATCGACGGCAGCTGGGCCTATGTCGGCTCCTCCAACCTCGACCCCCGCTCGCTCAGGCTGAACTTCGAGATCGACATCGAGGTGCTCGACCATGATTTCGCCGGCGCGATCGACGATCGCATCGAGGCGGTGATGGCTGAGGCGACGCCGGTCGAGCTTGCCGCCCTGCGCGCCCGGCCCTATGTCATGCGTCTGATGGACAGGCTGATCTGGCTCGGCTCTCCCTACCTTTGAGCCGCCACGGTCACATCCCTGACGCGATGGATACCCAGGCTTCGACCCCGTTCGATTCGAATGGGTCCGGAGCCTCAACCGGCAGAGCGATGCAGAAGAAGAGCCCGAGCCTGCGCGCCAGCATCATCGCCTCGCTCCGCCAGCGGAAGAGCCGGCCCGATGCGACCGGGCCTGGCGAACGGCCGGCTGGCACGCTGGTCGCCTCCTACAACGTCCATAAATGCGTCGGCGTCGACGGCCGTTTCGATCCCGGCCGGATCGCGCAGGTGATCCGCGAGATCGCGCCCGACGTCATTGCGCTGCAGGAGGCCGATAAGCGCTTCGGCGCCCGGCACGGCCTGCTCGATCTCGCCCGACTCAAGGAGGAGACGGGCCTCGTCCCCGTCCCGATCGAAAGCGCCAATGCGGCGGCGCATGGCTGGCACGGCAATGTCGTGCTGTTCCGGCAGGGGCTGATACGCGACGTCCACCAGGTCGCGCTGCCCGGCCTCGAGCCGCGCGGCGCGCTCGTCGTCGACATCGACCTGGAGAGCGGCACCGAGCTGCGGATCGTCGCCGCCCATCTCGGCCTGCTGCGCCGCTCGCGCTCCCAGCAGGCGCGCATGCTCATCGAGATCATGAGAAGCCGTGACGAGCGCCCCACGCTGCTGCTCGGCGACCTCAACGAATGGCGGCTCGGCGAGCGCTCGGCCCTGAAGGAATTCGGCCCGGCCTTCGGCACGCTGCCGATGCCGGTGCCGAGCTTTCCATCGGGCATGCCGCTGCTGGCTCTCGACCGGATCATCGCCAACCGCCCCGAAATCCTCTCGGACGTCGCCGTCCACGACACGCCGCTCGCCCGCATCGCTTCCGACCACCTGCCGATCAAGGCCTTCGTCGATCCCGCCCTTGCCGGGCTTTCCATATCCGGCACGGAATTCGAAACTGTGGGGGTAGAGCATGCCGGCAGCAGCATCGGTTTCCGCAACGGCGAGGCACGGCATACCCCCGATGCTCCCCTGCTGATCCCCGCCCTTCCCGATGGCAGCGAACGCAGCAACCGGGAACTCGTTCGCAAGGCCGGCGCGCGGCTGAGGCGCGCCGTGAAGCGGACATTGCGGCGGCCGGATACTCCGCCTCGCTAAGGCCTTCTCAGCAGCCTCCGGGCGTCGCGTCATGGCGCACATGCATTGCGACGCTGGCCACATCCGACAAAGCCTGCTTTCTGGCGTCGTAGCTGCCAGATGGCTTGGAATCATATGCCGGATGCCTTGGCCGAGCGCCCGAGCGCGCCGCAACTCTTCCTGATCTTCGCGCGGATCGGGCTGACCAGCTTTGGCGGCGGCCTCAGCGGCTGGCTGCTGCGGGAATTCGTGCAGCGGCGCCGGCTGATGAGCGAGGAGGATTTCCTCAACGGCCTCTCGATCGCGCAGGCCCTGCCCGGCGTCAACGTCACCAACATGGCGATCTGGATCGGCTACAAGCTCGGTGGGCGCAACGGGGCGATCGCCTGCTGGCTCGGCATCGTCGTGCCCGCCGCCTTTGTCATCGTGCTGATCGGCGCCGTCTTCTCCGCGCTCGGTGGCTACGACCTCACCCATGTCGCGCTGGACGGCGCAGCCTCGGCGGCGATCGGGCTCTCGCTGGCCATGGGGCTGACTGCGGCGCGGCGCGTGCCGCGCCGAGCCTTCCCGCTCGCGATCATGGCCGCGACCTTCGTGGCCGTCGCCGTCCTGCAATGGCCGCTGCTCTGGACCGTGCTCGGCGCCGGCTCGCTCAGCGTCGCCGTGACGTATTACGGGAGCTGAGCGCCGGATGCCGACCTTGCCGCTCAGCATCCTGCTGGTCTTCCTGCCGCTCTCACTGGTGACGATCGGCGGCGGCCAGAGCGCCATCGCCGACATGCATCGCCAGATCGTCGACGTGCATCACTGGATGAGCGCCTCGCAATTCGTCGACGCCTTCGCGATTGCCCGGCTGGCGCCAGGGCCGGGCTCGCTGCTGGCGACGCTGATCGGCTGGCAGATCGCCGGCTTCTGGGGTGCGCTCGCCGCGACGGTCGGCATCTTCGGTCCGACGGCCTTCCTGATCTACGGCGTCGCCCATATCTGGTCGCGCTATGAAGGCGCCCGGCTGCTGCGTGCATTGGAAAAGGGGCTGCGCCCCGTCGCGGCCGGGATGATCCTCGCCGCCAGCTACGTCCTCATCCAGTCGCTCGACAGCGGCTGGATCGGGCGCGGCATCGCACTCGTCTCGACCGCGCTGCTGATGCTGACACCGGTCAACCCTTTGCTGCTGATCGCCGGTGGCGCCGGCAGCTTCATCGGGCTGCATATGCTGGCCTTGATCTGAGCAGGCCTTGATCCGAGCACCCGGCCGGCAGGCTCACGACCATCACCTCCGGCACTTCGGAAAATTTGCCCGCCTTCTGCCGCTTCAGTATCCCTGTTGTCGACAAGAGGTGTGCGATGAAGACGATGACGGTCACCGGCGCTGTGACGGAACGCAAGCGCGGCTCCGGGGTGAAGCTCGTCTACGACCTGCTGCGCGATGAAATCCTCGATCTGGTGCTGCCGCCGGGCAGCCCGATCGACGAGGTGCAGCTCGCCGAGCGTTTCAAGATGTCGCGCACCCCTATCCGCGAGGCGCTGGTGCGGCTCGCCAGCGAAGGGCTGATCGTCACCCTGCCCAATCGCTCGACGATGGTGTCGAACCTCGACTTCCTGAACCTGTCGCCCTTCTTCGACGCGCTGATGCTGATGTACCGGGTGACGACGCAGCTCGCCGCCCAGAACCATCGCCCGGAGGATCTGGACGCGATCCGGGCGAAGCAGGCGGAGTTCGCCGCGGCCGTGAAGGCGCAGGACGCGCTGGCGATGATCGCCACGAACGCAGCCTTCCATTCGGCGATCGCCGAGGCCGGCCGCAACCCTTATTTCAACAGCCTCTTCAGCCGCCTGCTCGACGAAGGGCGGCGGTTCCTGCGGCTCTACTACCAATCCTATGACGACCGGCTCCCGCAGCAATTCGTCGACGAGCATGAGGCGATGATCGCCGCGATCCTGGCGCGCGACACCGTGGCGGCCGAGCGCCTCGGCAAGGCTCACGCCGACCAGATCGTCCAGCAAATCCAGAAGCTCATGATCGGCGACGAGCGGCTGGAGATCGCCCTCTGAAAATCCAGGTCCAATCTTGTCGACAAATAATATGCAATGTGCGATAGAGATTTCGAGGAGAGACGGAGCCGTCTGGTCGGCCCGGCCTCTCACGCCACCCGCGAAGCCAGCAGGAGAGCGAGATGAAGGCCAAGATTTTCTCCGGCGTAGTCCCCGCCTTGATGACGCCCTGCAAGGCAGATCGGAGCCCCGACTTCGACGCGCTCGTGCGCAAGGCGAAGGACCTGATCGCCGACGGCATGTCGGCGGTGGTCTATTGCGGTTCGATGGGTGATTGGCCCCTGCTCACCGATGCGCAGCGGATGGAGGGCGTCGAGCGGCTGGCAAAGGCCGGCATCCCGGTCATCGTCGGCACCGGCGCGGTCAACACCGCCTCTGCCGCGGCTCTCGCCGCCCATGCGCAAAAGGTCGGGGCCAAGGGCCTGATGGTGATCCCGCGTGTCCTGTCGCGCGGCACCGTCGTTCTCGCCCAGAAGGCTCACTTCAAGGCGATCCTGTCGGCTGCGCCCGATCTGCCGGCCGTGATCTACAACAGCCCTTATTACGGCTTCGCGACGCGTGCCGATCTCTTCTTTGCGCTACGCGCCGAGCACCCGAACCTGATCGGCTTCAAGGAGTTCGGCGGCCCGGCCGACATGCGCTACGCCGCCGAGAACATCACCAGCCGCGACGACGACGTGTCGCTGATGATCGGCGTCGATACCGCCGTGTTCCATGGCTACGTCAACTGCGGCGCCACGGGCGCGATCACCGGCATCGGCAATGTGCTTCCGAAAGAGGTGATCCATCTGTGCAAGCTGTCGCAGGCGGCGGCCGCGGGTGATGCCGAGGCACGCCAGCGCGCGCTCGAACTGGAGCAGGCGCTCGCCATCCTCTCCTCCTTCGACGAAGGCCCCGACCTCGTCCTCTACTTCAAGCACCTGATGGTGCTGAAGGGAGACAAGGAATACACGCTGCACTTCAACGAGACCGACGCGCTGACCGAGAGCCAGCGCGGCTATGCCGAGGCGCAGTTCAAGCTGTTCAACAGCTGGTATGCCGCCTGGACCAAGCAGCCCGGCGCCGTCCAGAAATACGCCGCCTGAGGGCCATGCGCCGCTTGCGCTTTCCTTGAAGACGAGTCGGGCGCTCTGTAGGCCCGACTTCTTTGCGGCATCCCCCCAGCGCTTCTGAGGGAACGGACCCATGGCGAGCTACACCTTCTCCTGCCTCGACGGACACACCTGCGGCAATCCCGTCCGGCTCGTCTCGGGCGGCGGGCCGCGGCTGGAAGGCGCCGATATGCTGGAGAAGCGCGCGCATTTCCTGCGCGAGTTCGACTGGATTCGCACCGGCCTGATGTTCGAGCCGCGCGGGCACGACATGATGTCCGGCTCGATCCTCTATCCGCCGACCCGGCCTGATTGCGACGTCGCCGTGCTCTTCATCGAGACTTCGGGCTGCCTGCCGATGTGCGGCCACGGCACCATCGGCACGATCACCATGGGCATCGAGAACGGCCTGATCACGCCGCGCGAGCCGGGCAAGCTCTCGATCGACGCGCCGGCAGGCAAGGTCGACATCACCTATCGCCAGGAAGGCCGCTTCGTCGAAGAGGTCCGCCTGACGAACGTGCCGGGCTTCCTCCATGCCGAGGGCCTGACGGCGGAGGTTGAAGGCCTGGGAGAGATCGTGGTCGACGTCGCCTATGGCGGCAATTTCTATGCGATCGTCGAGCCGCAGAAGAACTTCCGCGACATGGCCGATCACACTGCCGGCCAGCTCGTCGGCTGGTCGCCCAAGCTGCGCGCGGCGCTCAACGCGAAATACGAATTCGTCCATCCGGAACACCCGCAGATCACGGGTCTCAGCCATATCCAGTGGACGGGACAGCCGACGAAGCCGGAGGCTCACGCCCGCAACGCAGTATTCTACGGCGAGAAGGCTATCGACCGCTCGCCCTGCGGCACCGGCACATCGGCGCGGATGGCGCAGCTGGCGGCCAAGGGCAAGCTCAAGGTCGGCGACGAATTCGTGCACGAGTCGATCATCGGCTCGCTGTTCAAGGGGCGTGTCGACGCGGCGACCACCGTCGCCAACCGCGAGGCGATCATCCCTTCTATCGCTGGCTGGGCGCGGATGACCGGCATCAACACGATCTTCATCGACGACCGCGACCCCTTCGCGCACGGCTTCGTCGTGATCTAGAGGCGCGCTGCTTTTGCACGGAACCACGCCGTCATCCCGGGCTTGAGCCGGGATCCATGCCGGAGCGGGTACGCTGGAGGCTCAGGCATGGATCCCGGATCTGCGCTTCGCTCCGTCCGGATGACCAGTCTTTCTATCAAAACGCAGCAGGCTCTAGAGACGGACAGGAAGGAGCGCCGCCTCCCTTTTTTTGGAGCCGGCGTTATCTGACCAAGCCTCAATTGGGTATTGCGGGACGCCCGTAGCGCCCGGCGCCGCGACCCCTCAGGTGCTTTTGGGCTGCTCGAACCGTAGCCAGCGGCGCTCGGCCGAAGAGGCAACCGCGCATTCGATGAAGCGGACGCCGCGCGCGCCGTCGATCACCGTCGGATAGTCCGCGTCGAGCGGGTCGGCGTCCCGCCCGGCTTCGCGAGCGCGGATATCGGCGAAGACGCCGCGATAGATGTTGGCGAAGGCCTCGATGAAGCCCTCCGGATGCCCCGGCGGTATCCGGCCGGCCCGGCGCGCCGCTTCGCAGAGCCAGGGTGTCCCGCGTGTCAGGATCTGCATCGGCCCGTCCTGGCGATGATGGACGAGCCGGTTCGGCTCTTCCTGCCGCCATTCGAGCGTCCCGAGTTCGCCGGACACGCGCAGGCGCAGGTCGTTCTCAAGCCCGGCATTGATCTGCGAGGCGACGAGCACGCCTCGTGCTCCGCCCGCAAAGCGCAGGAGGATGCTGGCATCGTCGTCAAGGGCTCGGCCGGGAACCAGCGAGCCGAGATCGGCAACGAGCTCCTCGATCGCGAGACCGGTCACGCTCGCGACGAGATTTTCGGCGTGCGAGCCGATATCGCCCAGCGCGCCGGCGATGCCGCTGCGGGCGGGATCGGTGCGCCAGCTCGCCTGCTTGTTGCCGGTCGTTTCCAGCGCACTGGCGAGCCAACCCTGATTGTACTCGACCACGATCTTGCGGATGGCGCCGAGCGCCCCCGAACGCACCATCTCGCGCGCCTGCCGGATCATCGGGTAGCCGGTGTAATTATAGGTGACGCCGAAGACGCCGCCCTTCGTCCTCACTGCCGCGACCAGCGCATCGGCCTGGGCGCTCCTATGGACCAACGGCTTGTCGCAGACCACGTTGAAGCCCGCCTCCGCGAAGGCCAAAGCGACGGGATAATGCGTGTCCGTCGGGGTGACGATCACGACAGCGTCGACACGCTCCGTGGCCGGGCGCTTCAACTCGGCTTCGAGCAGCGCCTGCCAGTTCGGATGGTTGTGCGCGTCGGGCAGGCCCAGCGCGCGACCGGATTCCAATGCACGCTCCGGCGTCGACGACAGGGCGCCCGCCGCCAGTTCGGCCAACCCGTCCAATGCGATGGCGTGGCGGTGGACCGCGCCGATGAAGGCGTCCTTGCCGCCCCCGATCATCGCGTAACGCAGCCTGCGTCCGTTTGCTTCGCTCATGGTCGTTCCGTTCGTCTTGGCGGCCGCCGGTGCGGCGGCCGCCTTGTCTCAGGCTCGTCCTCAGAACGGCGAGTCGGGGTGGTAGAAGTTCTTGGCGTTGGCCTTGTCGATCAGCACCGAGGGGATGATGGTCGTGGCCGGCAGCTTCTCGCCCTTGAGGCGCGCCTCCGCCGTCAGCTGGATCGCGTCATAGATGAATTTCGGCGAGTAGCTGACATTGGCCTGGATGCGAGGGTCCTTGCCGTCGAGGATCAGCTTGACCATGTCCTTGGCGCCGGCACCGCCGAAGATGACCTTGATGTCCTTGCGGCCTGCCTGGTCGATGGCACGAATGGCACCGAAGGCCATGTCGTCATCCGCCGCCCAGAACGCATCGATGTCCTTGAAGCGCGTCAGGAAATCCTGCGTGATCTTGTAGGCGTCGTCGCGATTCCAGTTGGCGTATTTGGCGTCGAGCACCTTGATGTCGGGATGGGCCTTGAGCACGCCGTTGAAGGCGTCCATGCGCTCGTTGTCGAGCGTGGTGGGGATGCCGCGCAGCGCCACGACATTGCCCTTCCCGTTCAGCGTCTTGGCGATGTATTCGGCCGGGATCTTGCCGAAGGCGGTGTTGTCGCCGGCGACATAGGCGTCCTGGGCCGAGGTGTCGGTCAGGCCGCGGTCGACCACGGTCACATAGGCGCCCTTGGCCTTCACATTGGCGACAGGCCGGGTCAGCGCCGCCGACTCGAAGGGGAAGACGACGAGCGCGTTGATCTTGTTGACCGTGCTCAGATCCTGGAGCTGGTTGGCCTGCTCGGTCGCATTGGCGGCGGTGCGGATCGTGATCTTGAGGTCCTTGTGCTTGGCCTCGAGATCCTTCTTCGCCTGGTTCGCCCAGTAGTTGATGCCGCCCATGAAGCTGTGCGTCGCGGCGGGGATGGAGACGCCGAGATTGACGGGCTCGGCGGCGGCACTTGTCGCCGCGAAGGCGAGGCCCGCTGCGGTGGCAAGCATGAGGCTGCGTCTGGTCTGCATGGACATCGCTTCTCTCCCTTTTTTGGCTCGCCCAGGGTCCAAACCCTAGCGGCGGCCTTTCTGCAAAAACGCGACGGTGATGATGACGAAGCCCTGCACGGCGGCATTGAGATAGACGCTGATCAGGCTCGTCAGGTTGAGGATGTTGCCGATCACCGACAGCAGGATCGCGCCGATGACGGTGCCCGTGATGCTGCCGTGCCCGCCCTTCAGCGCAGCGCCGCCGACGATGACCGAGGCGATCGCTTCCAGTTCCCAGAGCAGGCCGGTGGTGGGCGATGCCGAGCCGAGCCGCGGCACGTAAAGCAGCGTGGCGATGCCGACGCAGATACCGAGCAGCATGTAGGTGAGAATCTTGACCCGCTCGACATCAACGGCCGCATAGCGGGCGACCGTCTCGTTGGAGCCGATCGCCTGGACATGGCGGCCATAGACCGTCTTGTTCAGGATCAGCGCGCCGATGACGGCGACCACGAGGAAGACGATGACCGGGATCGGGATTCCCGCGACGCTGCCATAATAGACGGGGGCATAGATGTCGGCGAGATTGTTCTCCAGCGTCAGCGCGCCGCCATCGGCGAAGTAGGTCAGATAGGCGCGGAAGATGCCGAGCGTGCCGAGCGTAACGATGAAGGGCTCGATCCGGCCCTTGGCGATCAGCACGCCGTGGATCAGCCCGAAGGCGGCGCCGAGCAGCACCGCGAGACCTGCGCCGCAGATCACTGCGAGCACGGGCGAGCCCAGCACGCCGGCCGCCCAGTTGATGAACATGATGACGCAGCCGGCGATCAGCGCCGCCATCGAGCCGACCGACAGGTCGATGCCGCCGAGGATGATGACGAAGCACATGCCCACCGCGATGATGCCGATGAAGGCCGTGCGGGTGAGCACGTTGAGGCCGTTGTCGAGCGTGGCGAAATCGCCGTTGAGCAACGCGCCCAACCCGCAGAGCAGGATGAGGCCGACCACCGGGCCGATGCTGGCGATGCGCTCCGCCAGCGGCGTTCCCGCGTCGCGACGGCCGGCAGCGGCGCCGGCCTGCACGGTCTCAGGCTGCGACATGGCGCGCTCCCGTTGCGTAGGCGATCATCGTCTCTTCCGTCATGTCGTCGCCGCTCACCGTCGTGACGAGCCGGCCTTCGCGCATGATCGCGACGCGGTGCGCGAGGCCGATCAGCTCGACGAGCTCCGAGGAGATGACCACGACTGCGAGCCCCTGCGCCGCGAGCTTCTGGATCAGGAAATAGATCTCGCGCTTGGCGCCGACATCGACGCCGCGCGTCGGCTCGTCGAGCACCAGGACCTTCGGCTGGGGGTGCAGAACCTTGGCGAGCGCCAGCTTCTGCTGGTTGCCGCCGGAGAGCGAGGCTGCGCGGGCCTCCAGCGAGCCGGTTCGAATGCCGAATTCGGCGACCGCCGCCCTCAGCGCCTCGCGTTCGGCGCCCTGATCGAGCCAGGGCGTCGCATAGCGCTCCAGCGCCATCAGCGTCAGGTTCGGGCGCAACGCAAAGGCGGTGTGCAGCCCCTTTCCCTTGCGGTCCTCGCTCAGATAGGTCAGCCCGTTGCGGGCGGCGTCCCGCGGCGAGCGCAGCGCGACGCTCTTGCCGTCGAGCGTGATCCTGCCCTCGCCCGGCCTGAGCCCCATGATGCCTTCGAACAGCTCGGTCCGCCCGGCGCCGACCAGCCCGGCGAAGCCGAGGATTTCGCGCGGCCGAACCGCGAAGGAAATATCGCGCGCCCAGCCGGGAACGCTGAAGGCCTCGACCTGCAGTGCCGGCGCTACGGAAGTTTCCGGCTCGATCTTGTCGGGGAAGAGATCGGAAATCTCGCGCCCGACCATCATCGTCGCCATGTCGTGGCGGGTGAGCGAGGCGGTGGGCGCACGGCCGACCAGCCTGCCGTCGCGCATCACCACGACCTCGTCGGTGATGCGCTCGACCTCGTCGAGCTTGTGCGAGATGTAGACGATGGTGACGCCTTGCGCCTTCATGCGCTCGATCAGGCCGAAGAGCCGCGCAACCTCCGAAGGCGTCAGCGTCGCCGTCGGCTCGTCCATGATGAGGAAGCGGGCCTTGCGGGAGAGCGCCTTGGCGATCTCGACGAGCTGCTTCTCGGCGACGATCAGGCGCCGCACCGGCGTCTCGGGATCGCGGGCGAGACCGACTTCGGCAAGAGCCGCCTGAGCCTCCCGGCGCATGGCGCGCTCGTCGAGAAACCAGCCCTGCCGCCGCTCATGCCCGAGGAAGACATTGCCGGCGATCGACAAATCCTCGGCCAGGTTGAATTCCTGGTGGATCAGGACGATGCCGCGCGCCTCGGCGTCTCGCGAGCCGGCAAAAGCGACAGCCTCGCCATCGACGAGCACGCGGCCTTCGCTCGGTTGCTCATAGCCGGCGAGGATCTTCATCAGGGTCGACTTGCCGGCGCCGTTCTCGCCGAGCAGCCCGTAGACGCGGCCGGGTTCGAGCGCGAAGGAGACGCCGTGCAGCACTTGGACCGGCCCGAAGCGCTTGACGATGCCGTCGAAGGCGACGGACAAGCCCGGACGATCCTGCCGTATTTCGCTCATGCCAGGCTCCCGCTGCGCAGGGCCTCGCGCATGGCGAGCACGCCGGCACCGATCAGCCCCGTTTCAGGGCCGAGCGGAGCGGCGGTGATTTCGAGATGGCGGGTCGAAAGCGCCAGCGAACGCTGGTTCACGCTCTGGCGGATCGCGGCCAGGAACATCGGTCCGATCGCCGAGACGCCGCCGCCGATGAAGATATGCGACGGGTTGTAGAAATTGACGAGCGCCGCGAGCACCTGCCCGATCAGCCGGCCGGAGCGGCGCACGATGGCATCGGCCTCCGCATCGCCGGCGCGAGAGGCCGCACCGACATCGCTCGCATCCACCCTGCCCTTCTCGGCAAATCTCGCGGCAAGCGCCGGGCTGCGCCCGCTCTTCGCCGCATCGGTTCCCATCGCCACGATCGCCGGCGCCGCCGCCATGGCCTCGACGCAGCCGCGGTTGCCGCAGCGGCACAGCGGACCTTCGGGGTCGGCGCAGATATGGCCGATATCGCCGGCCGAGCCCGTGGCGCCGCGATAGAGCTCGCCATGGCAGACGATGCCGCAGCCGATGCCGGTGCCGACCTTGATGACCAGGAAATTGTCGATCTGCTTGCGCTGGCGCCAGAGCACGCCGAGCGCCATCAGATTCACGTCGTTGTCGACGAAGACCGGGGCATCGGTGATCTCGCGCATGTCGTCGCGGATGGCGTAGCTGTCCCAGCCCGGCATGAGCGGCGGGTTGACGAGCTGGCCGATGGCGAAGTTGACCGGGCCGGGCACGCCGATGCCGACCGCGAGGATCCGGTCCTCGGCAATACCGTGCTGTGCCAGCATGGCGGGCAGCAGACTGCGCAGACGCGCCATGATCGGCCCCGGCCCCGCCTGGACATCAGCCTCCTGCGAATGCCGGGCTATGAGGGAGAGATCCGGTCGCAGCAACGCCACGTCGAGGCTGGTCGCACCGATATCGACGCCGACAAGCACGCCGATGCGGCCGTGGACCCTGAGCGTCTCGGGGCGGCGCCCGCCGGTCGAATGCTGGACACCAGCCTCGTCGAGCAAGCCCTGATCGAGCAGGCCGGCAGCGAGCGCATTGGTCTTGCTGCGCGAGAACTGAAGCGCATCCGCGAGCGCGTGGCGTGCGACGCCGCCCGACCAGAAGGTCGCCTCGAGCAGCGCGAGCTCGTCCGGACTCAACCTGTGCCAGGGCAAGGCTATGGCCGTCCTCCCATATCCGTTCGGTCTTGTCGCGACCGATTACACTGAAGCTAGGAAAGGCCGGCGGGTCGGTAAAGACCGAACTTCAGCCGAAATCAGGCGAAAGAGAGATCAAAGGCATGACGGCGCTACAGAGCGGCGATTGGATCGCTCGTCCGACGCCCGCTCCTTGGCGCTCTGCGACCGCCTTCCACCGGGACAGCGACGATGTGCTGCGCTTGGAGTGACAAGGCGGACTCCGAGCACACCGCGCAAAACCGCCGACGCGCGCAGCCAAATTCAGAATACCCGCTGAAAATAATACTTATATCTTACGCAAATGATATCCGCCGCTATTTCAGAGATTTATTAGAGACCATATCAAATTCAATAGCATGATATACGCGAATACCGATCATCGCGGCTGTAAATGTATTTTTGTTTAGATTTCACCAATACCGTTCGCGCACGGTGATCAACCGCACCACGCGCCCGCTCACAAGCTGAAATTAACTCATTTCTGCCAGCGTAGCCTCACGTACCAGGCAGAATGGAACGTCCTCCATAATGCCCGGGAGCTGAACACAGGCCCGTTGATACGACGATACCGATGGATCTTCCGACCCTCTGGTACCTCACGATCGGAACGCTCCTCATCGCGTTCGCGATGACACTCTGGGAGCGGAAAGCGCATGCCCCGCGGTCGCGGGAACTCGACCTTTGGGCAGCCGCCTATGCCGCATTCGCCGTCGGCTGCGTCCTCGCCATGAATCGCGCGGCGTTTCCGGGCGTCGTCGGCCCTGCCCTGACGAATGTCGTCATGATGCTCGGCTACCTGCTCGTGCTGCAGGGCGCCGCAGCGCTGGATGGCAAGGGCTGGCGCCCGAGTCACATTGCCTGCCTCCTGGCGGCTATCGGCGCTGCCTGGCTTCTCGCCGGAGCCGGCTGGGGAAGCATCTTCTGGAACCATGTCAGCGCGTTTCCCATCGCAGCCATCAGCGCCCTGACCGCATTCACGCTCTATCGCAGCCGGACGGCAAAAGGACTGCGCTCTCGGCCGATCGCGATTGCCGTCTTCGTTTGCCATAGCGCCTTCTACGGCGCCCGCACCTTCGTCGTGCCGGTCATCGTGGCGCTCTACGGCGACGGGATGCTGCCCATCGTGGCCAAGATGACGATGTACGAGGCGGTGCTGTTCTCTGTTGCGATGCCCATGTCGTTTCTCGCGCTCGTGCGGGAGGAGGAGCGGGCCGGGCTTCTGGCGGCGTCCCGCACCGACTACCTGACCGGCCTCAACAACCGCCACGGCTTTTTCGAGCTCGGCGCCGAGTTGCTGCGGCAGCAGGGCACAAGCGCGCCGCATTCGTTGCTCGCCTTCGATCTCGATCATTTCAAGACGATCAATGACAAATATGGCCACGACGCCGGAGATCGCGTCCTGAAGCTCTTCGCCAGCATCGCCCGCGAGACTGCCGGGCCCGATGCCATGGGCGTTCGTCTCGGTGGGGAAGAATTCGCGATCCTGCTGCCGAACACGGCCGGACAGGAAGCCCGCGCGGTCGGACAGAGCGTCGCCGAGCGATTTGCCGAAATGACGGCCCGCGCTGACGGGCTGGGCATCCCCGCGACGGTCAGCGTCGGCCTGGCAGAAGCCGGGACGGGCGACGTCGACCTGACCGAGCTTCTGGCCGCGGCGGACCGCGCCCTTTACCGCGCCAAGAAGATGGGCCGGAATCGCATCGAAATCGCAAAGCCGCGCAAGATCGGCCGAGCGGCCTGACCGGCGGTCCAGGCCCAGCAAGGCGCAATGTGAGCGGAGCCGAGTGACATGCGCTCGGTGGTTGTTCATTTGGTTGAAATCCGACGCGGTGGCCGGAAATCGGACGCTGCAATCGCGGCCGTTAGCAGATCAGTGGATAGCTTCACCGGTCGTCCAGCTTCCGCATGGCGTAGGTGACCTACCGTACGCTCCACCAGGAAGGATCGACGCTCTGATTGATGCGGCCTAGACGCCCATCGCTCGATGAGGTCAGCGTCGAGCCGCAGGTGGTGCTTCCAAGGCGCACTCTCATCACCTCAATGCCCGCTCGTTCGCTGGAAGCTTCGCCCAGCGCGGTGATCGATATCAAGCGACGACGGCACCGCCATGGCCCGGCCACATCCACCATGCTTGAAGAACGCTCCCAAAAATTTGGGGTCCATTCGAAGAGACCCACTGGGTCCACATCGAAATAAAATCCAATAAACCCGTTGTTTTCAATGGATCTTCTTTGGTGCCACTGAAGTGGCGCGACCTACGGGAAACACAATACGTCCGTATGCCGTTGTATTTACATCCATTTCTCTAAATCGATTGCCGCGAAGGCCAACAAAAAGGCCAGCAATTTTCGGCGCTGCCGGTGAATTTCGGTGAACGCCCGCGAAGGTCGCGGCCAAATTGTCGCACCCGTTAGATTGCTGTGGGCTCGATCGTTCTCGGCTCGTCATCCCCTTGCCGGGTCTTGTTGCCCCGCGTCCGAGACGACCCACTCCTGAAACGGCGGGGGTAGCTGGAGAATGTTCTTGCCAGCTCCGCTATTTGCCCCCCCGCCATCGCAGAGATACTAGAGCGCCTCCCCCGGTGTCCCCTGTGAAAACAGAAGAACCGCGCAGCACTGCACTGTCACGGAAATGGGCGATTTGAGCCTGGCCGGTTGACCTTAGCGACCCCAATCAGAGAGGCACTGAGGCCAATAGACAATGACCAGCAGCCCGATCGCTGACGGCCGAACCGGTCGTGTCCCTGATGGTGGTGTAGCTTCGCGGAGCCACCCCGATGCCGGCTTGGCCGGGGTTGTCAGGCGGCCACGGCTGGCAGGCTGACAATGGGATCATCGCTGATCGGCGCGATGCTTTCCAGCGTGATGTAGCGGGCGCGCTGGACGGCCCATTCATCGTTCTGTTCAAGCAGGATCGCGCCGACGAGCCGGGTGATGGCGGCTTCGTTGGGGAAGATGCCGACGACCTCGGTGCGGCGTTTGATTTCGCCGTTGAGGCGCTCCAGCGGGTTGGTGCTGTGCAGCTTGGCGCGGTGCTGCGTCGGAAAGGTCATGTAGGCCAGCACGTCGGTCTCGGCTGTGTCCATCAGAGCGGCGAGCTTGGGCACCGTCGGCCTGAGCTGATCGGCGACCCTGCGCCACTGCTGGCTGGCCGCCGTCGCATCATCCTGGGCAAACGCCGTGGCGATGAAGGCAGAGACGACACGCCGTCCCGAGCGGCCAGCATGGGCGAGCGCGTTCCTCATGAAGTGAACGCGGCAGCGCTGCCAGGTCGCGGTCAGAACCTTCGAGACGGCCGCCTTGATGCCTTCATGGCTGTCGGAGATGACGAGTTTGACGCCGCGCAGGCCGCGCCTGGCCAGCTTGCGCAGGAAGGCGATCCAGAAGGTCTCTGCCTCGGAGGGACCGATATCCATGCCCAGCACCTCGCGCCTTCCGTCGCTGTTGACGCCGACGGCGACGATCACCGCTACAGAGACGATCCGCCCGGCCTGGCGGACCTTCACATAGGTCGCGTCGATCCAGAGATAGGGCCAGTCACCCTCGATCGGCCGGTCGAGGAAGGCCTGCACACGCTCGTCGATCTCCTCGCAGAGCCGCGAGACCTGGCTCTTGGAGATGCCGCTCATGCCCATCGCCTTGACCAGGTCGTCGACCGAGCGGGTCGAGATGCCCTGGATGTAGGCCTCCTGAATCACCGCGGTGAGCGCCTTCTCGGCCATGCGGCGGGGCTCGAGGAAGCCCGGGAAATAGCTGCCCTTCCTCAGCTTGGGGATGCGCAGCTCGACCGTGCCGGCGCGTCTCCCAGTCCCGCTCGCGATAGCCGTTGCGCTGCGCCAGCCGCTCGGGGCTCTTCTCGCCAAAGCCGGCGCCGGTCAGTCCGCCGATCTCCAGCTCCATCAGGCGCTGGGCGGCAAAGCCGATCATCTCGCGCAGAAGATCGGCGTCAGGGCTCTTCTCCAGCAGCCCGCGCAGGTTCATCATCTCGTCGGTCATCGGGGATCTCTCGGTTTAAGGTTTGCGTTCGCAACCCAAACCTAACCGGCAATCGCCGATGACCACCCTCAGCTACACCACGCTATGGGACACAACCGCCGAACCTAAGAAGAAAGCGGCAGAGCAGTCATTCAACCCGTTGCATCGACACGTCGGCATGCTCGTAGGATTTGAACACGCGGTTTGAAAGTCAGTTTTCCGGTTGTTGTCCCACCAGCGAGGCAAGCACGCTACTCGTCGGCGCGGCCTATCTGGAAACTGGCCTGGGGCGCAAATCCGGCCGGCGGACGTGTTGGGCAGGGAGCTTTCGAAGAGCCGCTTGGACCTGCGGATGGCAGGCTGGACGGCACTTTTCTCAGAGCTTGTAGCGGATCTGATCGGACCAGAAGCGCTCCAGACGCAGCAGCGCGTTGTTCATGCGCTCGAAGTCGTCAGGGGCGATGCCGCCGATCTGCTCGACTGTGCGGACGTGCTTGTCGTAGACGCCCCTCACGAGATTGTGCACTTCGGCGCCCTTCTCGGTCAGGCTGATACGGACCGAGCGGCGATCGATGCGCGACCGCGCATGATGGAGGTAGCCGAGTTCGACCAGCTTCTTAACGTTGTAGGAGACGTTCGAGCCGAGATAGTAACCGCGCGTCCGCAGCTCGCTGGCGGAGAGCTCGGCATCGCCGATATTGTAGAGCAGCAGCGCCTGGACGCTGTTGACGTCGTCGCGTCCACGGCGCTCGAACTCGTCCTTGATGACGTCCAGAAGACGCCGATGCAGCCGTTCAACCAGGGCCAGAGACTCAAGGTAAAGAGGCTTCACATTCAGATCAGATTCTTCCGACTTCGGATCAGCTGAAGTCTTAACGCTCGCTTTCATGGTATATCCCGCCTGTTGAGCATCGGTCAGGATTAAACTCCCGATCCGCTTCTGAAGAACACCATAGGCGGCACGGATGAAAACGAGTTTAAATATCAGGATGAATCGGAGATTTACCCCTTTGGGTGAATCGTAAGTGAAGCCAGAAACGCTTAAGCTAAAGCGTTTGTTACCATGACTCGCCGCAATCGAGCGATGTGCGCGCGCAGAGATGCCGCCGACGTGCAGGATGGTGATGGCGGCAAGCTGCCGCTCAAAGGCTCTCGCCAGCGTTACCCTTTCGTTAGCCGCCTCTTCGCTGAAGGCGGCAATGCCGGTCGCCTCGCGCAATGGACCGCCGACAAGACCCACATCACTCTGGACATCATCCGCCGCGGCGCTCACGCCAAGGACTTCGAGGTGCTGCCGCGGCGGTGGATAGTCGAGCGGACCTTCGCCTGGATCACGCTGGCCAGGATCAAGTTCTCCGACGAGGCCCTCGCGGCCGTTAGGCGCTTCTGCAAAAAGGCTGAAAACACCTTATGCGGCGTATTTTAGAGTCACGTTACTGGCGAGCCAATGGACCATCCCAGACGAGAAACAGCAGGGCCTTGAGCTCGGTGAAACGCTGGGGCCCAAGTTCGATGCTCCACTCGTGCTCGATGTCTCGCAATATATCGACCATCTTCCGAAATGCAGCGTGTCCACGTTCGGTAAAGCGGATTTCCCGCGCGTTGCCGTCGCCCGGAACATCCGACCGGATGATATAGCCGAAGCCCTCCAGGCTTCGGAGCAGTTGGTTGATGGCCTGCTTGCTCATGCCGGCTCGCTCGGCGAGCGTGGCCGGGCGAACTTGATCAGGACCGGGAAACTGCAACACCGCCATATGTGGCAAGCGCAACTCGTCAAAACCTGCGGCGTTGAGCTCCTTGATGAGACGCCGCTGGATTGCCTGGGCCGGAACGCGCAGCAAGGCGCCGATCAGCATGTCCTCGGTTCTCATCGGCAGGCTCTCTGAGATATGGCATTGACTTCCGGTAAATGAAGTTTACCACTGCAGTGGTAAACGTAGTTTACCTCAAGGGGGTTCGCAATGCCACAGCTAGCCGTAGGTCCTCGCACCAACCCGTCCGACGAAGCCATTGTGACCAAGGGGCTCGCCGTCCATTTCCTGCTGACCGGAGACAACTCGAACGGCAGCATTGCAGCGTTTGAACTTCTGGTTCCAGCGTCTCAGCGATTGCCGGCTCCCCCGCACAGCCACGACCACTATGAAGAGACAATCTATGGCATCGCGGGCGTACTGACCTGGACGGTCGACGGGAAACAAATCGATGTTGGACCGGGGCAGGCCCTGTGCATTCCGCGAGGCGCCGTTCATCGGTTTGATAACAATGGAAGCCAGGACGCGAAAGCACTTTGCGTGATTACGCCGGCTGCGATCGGTCCGGAGTATTTCCGCGAGGTCTTCGCAGTGGTCAACGCCACGCCTGGCGGTCCACCGGACCGGGCCAAGATGGTCGAAATCATGCGCCGTCACGGCCTAACGCCGGCGGCGCCCCCCGATGCAGGAGCCAGGTGAACCAGCAGGCGTTGCTCAGAGCCTTGCGATCGAAGCGATGTTAGCGCGCCAGCACTTGCATCAGGAGTTCGATCCGACGTCTTGCAACATCTAGCTGCAAGGCCGTGGGCTTGCGCTTGCTTCGAAGCGACCTGAAGGCCATTCCGAACATTCGCGGCCGCCCTAAGCTGCTCAGGCGTTGCAGAGTCCCAGTGCAAGATGGCCTCCGCCAGATCCTGTAGGGCGCGGAGGTCGTGGACCGCCTTCTCCGCTTGTTCACGCCATTCGGCGGCGCTCGGCTGGCTAGGGCTCTGTTGAACGTTCACCATGGGCGCATCATGCCGGCGGCCGAACCTGCCGACTACGTCAAAAGCTAAGGCGCTCGCGCTTCACCCCGCGACCCACACGAGATATTGAGCCGGTTTTCCCCGTTTGAAGACGGCGCGATGCATCCCTCCAAATTGGACACCGCACACCGCTATTCCTCGGGGAAAACGACGTGCGCCACGGTATGTGCTCCTTGCCCTCCTCCTGACAGATTTAAGCCAATACCGCCTAGGGCGCTCTCGATTGTAGCTTTGGGGTCACCGCACTCCATTGTGATTTCCGTTGGCGGAATGCCAAGGGCGTTCGCCTCAATCAAAAGACGCAAGGCCAACTCCTTGGAGTCCCCTGGTCCCGTTCGAACGTTTTTCGTAATCCAACTGTCCACGAAGCACCTTGCGCGTAGGGACATTCTGATGTCCTCCCGGTAATTGAAACAACATCACCCTGGATTTGCGCGCTTCTTCACCACTCCTTCCTCTCACCTGAAAGATACGTATCCGATCACGCCGAGTATCACGGCTGTGAGAGCGGCCAGTACGAACAGCGCCGGCATTTACGTCAGCGGCCTCCCGGTTTAGGTGGGCCTTTGACGTCAATCCGCGTGCCAGCGTCAGAGGCGGACGGACGCGTCAGCCAATGCAAGGCGACGAAGTATCCTCCCACTGCGGTGAAGGTGGCGATCGTCGCAAAAATTCGCATAGCTTCTCCTTTCAGGCCCCTTCTCCAGTCCACGCACCTCGGTGCGACGGCCATCAACGCAAGCGCCTCGTCTCAGTTCCTAATTAGAAGAAGTAAAAATGGCCCTGACCGACCAGCATTTTAGCTGCGGAGGGGAAGCAAAGAGGCCCGGCCCCCTTTCGGAGTGCCGGGCCTGTGACCGTCGTCGCGCGCGGGCGAACGGCCGCTTCTGAATTCCATGGTCTACCGGCCGATCGGTGCCGCCGGTACATCCGCGGCTAACTTCCCGATCGGCGGGAGAAGGGAGCCGAGTGCTGGGGGGCTGTACCGGCTCCCTTCGGTAACCATCTGGGCAGGTGGCCACCACAACCATCGCGGGTCACGTCGCGACAGTAGCACTTCCAAAACGAGGTAGCGGCAGCGGAGTTCCACCGACGCAAACCTCATACAACGAGGGAGCGTCGAAATCGCTCGATCGCCCGAAGCGTCAGATCGTCCTCATCCTCCGCAACTGCGACCAAGCTTGCCACGATGTAAGCCAGCTTCGTTCGATCTCGCTGGTCAAATGCATCGGGAGTGGTCGATCGGATCTCGGACCAGGCAGCATCAAGCGCGGCTTGCGCGCGGGCCAGGTCGACCGGGTCGCTCAACGATGAGAATGGCATGGCTCCTTCCTCCGCCCTGGATACGGGCGAGAATCTATGCATCTCGATAGCGGAGGCAATATTTTTTGACATAACAAAATCCCCGCCTGCGCACGCAAGCGGGGTAGTTCGCTCAAACCGAAAGGAAACCTTTGGCCAACCGCGACGCGAAGCCAAGGTTCCCGGCCGGAATGGAAAAGCCCGGCCGGCCGGAGCGCCGAGAGCGGGCGTCCGTAACAGACTGAACTGGGAGGCGACCATGAGCAGGACGACCGCCATCATCCTCGGCCTGACGCTCGCAGCTCTGGCGGGCGATGCAGGGGCGCAGCAGTCGCAGCAGACCTTCCGCGACAGTTCCGGGCGCGTCACAGGCCGCTCAACGACCGACAGCCAAGGCAACCAGACCTTCTACGGCCCAGATGGCAGGACGACGGGGCGCGCCTCGACCGACAGCCAGGGGACGACGACATTCCGCGATTCCAGCGGTCGCGTGACCGGAACAACGACCAGCCCGCGGCGCTGATCAGGCTCATCGGAACTGGAGCTTTATCGTTCGATAATGTGCCCAAGAGCTGACGTTGTTTGGGACAGCCAGGGGTGGACTGCGGACGTTCCTCAAGGCCCACCGAAGGGGCTGGGTCGCGCCACAAGCTGGCATTGGGAGGCTGCCGGGAAGCGGACGCTACCGGCCCTGACTTTGGAACGCATCTCGCAACACGCGATGGACGCCGCGGATTCTGCGCCCAAGGCGGTGCCTGGTGCGATCAGACGTTCGAGAATGCGGACAGCGATGATCGAGCCGATCCGTCGATCCGGGATGAGGCGGACCTGCAATCGGTTGTCTCCACCCCTCTTTGAGGTGGAGCCATCGCCGCTTCGTGTCGATTGTCAAACCAGCGCTGAAATCGACGTAAGCTTGGCTTTGATGTCGCCCAGCGAGCCCTCATACTCCCAGGTCTGCACGGTATCGTGCGGGCACTCGATGAAGATGTAATCCTCGGTGAACGACAAAATCCTGTCGATCTTAATGATCTTCTCGACAAACCCCTTCGACTCCACAGGGTCGATGATCAGTCGTCCTTCTTCATCGTAGCCGTGATAGACGGATTTCGCCTTGATCTTCAGAGCGATGAACATCGTGTTCCTGCTTTCGTCGGGGAATGGGAGCGTCTTTGGACGGCTGTCATGACAGCGCGTATTCGCCGAAGATCGAATTGTCGAGCGCGGTGCGGCGCAGCTGGACGCCGAAGCCCGCCGCGTCGCTGACGGGAATGACGCCGCCTTTCACGGAGGCCTCGATCGGGTTCTCCAGCACGTCGACATGGCCGGGGATGCGCGCCCAGTAGGGGAAATGCTCCTGGATATAGAAGTTCGGGATCGAGGCCGAGAAATGCATGCCGACAGCGGTCGAGAGTGCGCTGGCGCAGATATGAGGCTGCACCTTCATGCTGTAGGCCTCGGCCATCGCCGCGATCTTGCGCGCTTCCAGCAGCCCGCCGGTATTGCCGATGTCCGGCTGCAGGATGTCCACGGCGCGGCTCTCCAGGATGTCGCGGAAGCCGTAGCGCGAATACACCCGCTCGCCGACCGCGATACGCTGCGAGATGTTCTGCGCGATCTTGACCAGTGCGCCGACATCGCCTGGCACGGCCGGCTCCTCGACATAGGTGATGTCGAGGTCCTCGACCTCGCGGCAGAAGCGGATCGTGTCGTCGGTCGTCAGACCGGCCGAGAGGTCAAGCATGATCTCGACATCGGGTCCGACGGCGCGGCGGATCTCGCTCACCGTTCTGACGGCGCGCTTGACAACGCTGCGGTCGCTGGCGGCGCGGAAGGAGGGGTGGCGCAGCCTGCCCTCGGGCAGGATCGAGACGAAGGGGTAGAACTTCAGCGCGTCATAGCCGTCCGTGACCGCCTTCGTGGCGGCGTGCGGCAGCTGGCTGTCCTGCGTGCAGCCGAAATACCAGCCGTTGCAATAGGTCCGCAGGCTGTCATGGACGCGCCCGCCGAGCAGTTCGTAGACCGGGATGTTCAGGCTGCGCGCCTTGAGGTCGAGCATCGCCTGCTCGATGGCGCTCATCGCCGCATAGACGATCGGGCCGCCGCCCTTGGCCCAGAAGCCGTGGTCGTAGATCTCCGTCCATAAGGCCTCGATGCGGAACGGGTCGATCCCGCCCATCATGTAGCGCTCGATGATGTCCTTCAGCATCCCGGCCGAGGCGGTGCCGCCGATGCCATAAGCGATGCAGGCCTCGCCGAGGCCGACAATGCCCTCGTCGGTCGTCAGTTCGAGGATGACCGGGCGGATGCCGCCGCTTTCGATCAGATAGATGCGTGCCGACGTGATCTTCATGTCGCTGCCTTCAGATGTCCTTGCAGAGCCGCATCGCATCCAGCAGCGCGGCGTGGATGTTGTGAATAAGCGCCAAAGAGCGACCTCTCGAATTCTGCCTTCAACCCGCTAATTTTAATGGCATATTGCCTGTCATTACTGGGTCGCTGCCCATTTAGAAATACAAGTAAATCACATGGAAGTTGACCAACCGGCTAGGGTTCCGATCTCACTTGCAAGCGTCGGGTGGCGGTATCGGATCGCTGCCAGATCATCACGATACTCGGCCGACATCCACTCGCAGACGGCTGGCAGAACGTTCGAAGGCGCCCGTCGCGGCATCACGAGATCGCATTGTCGCCCGGTCGCGATGACTGTCGACTGAGCGGGAACCAGCGCGCCCGTCGCCAGCAAACTGGAAATGACATTGAACCAGCCGACCGCCAGCCCCTGCCCCATTAGCGAGGCCTGCACGACCAGCGAATAGTCGGTCAGGAGGATTTCGTTGGCGGGTTCGCCGTACTTCGAGGCAGCGAACAGATCGGCCCACTGAAACTGCGAGCCGCTGAGCGAGATCATGCGCGCAGCCGCCGGCAGGAGCGCGTCGGCCTTGGAGCGCGCCCCGTTATAGCGCTCCGCACATACCGGCAGCAGTATCTCCTGCATCAGCGGATGGACGATCGTCTCCGTGTCGCCTCCCCCGTTGAACCGCATGGCGATGTCGACCCCGTCGAGCGGACCTTCCAGTGGGCCATTGATCAGCTGGAACTCGATCTCTTGTCCGGGAAAGCGGGCCTGGAACCGCGACAGTCGCGGCATGAACCAGTGCGTGGCGAAGGCAGCCGACACGGACAGGACGATCGGGCGCTGGCGCGACCGGTGGCGATCGACAAGCTCCGCAACGGTCCGCTCGATTTCGCTAAAGCTTCTCGATACCCCGGCGAAAAGATCGCTGCCGTCCCTGGTGAGAACGACCCCGGTTGGCGTTCTGTGGAAGAGCGGCGTGCGCAGGTGCCCTTCGAGCCTGCCGATCGTCCGGCTGACGGCCGGGCTCGTGACGCCGAGTTCCCTGGCCGCCTTGGCGAAGGTCCCGCATCGGACGGCAGACTCGAACGCGACCAGGGTGTTGAGGGAAGGCAGCAGGCGCCTGATCTGCGACATTACAAAATGTAACCCCCTCGGTGATTATTTGGAGACTTGCGACGGCATCTCATCTCATGGCCTCCTGAGCACGAAGCGGACGACGACCGCACCAATCGATGATTTCAAGGGGCTCATGCATGGTGTTTGCTGACTTCAAAGTTCTGACCTTCGACATCGTCGGGACGTGCATCGACTTCGAGAAAGGTGTCCTGGATGGTTTCCGGGCAGCCGGCGGGGCAGCCGCCGCCGAGCTCACGGACGATGAGATCTTCGCGGCCTATCTCAAGTCGCGCGAGGGTTTTCCGGGTGCAGCGAGCGCCGTCATGCGCGACGTCTACCTCGGCGCCGCCAAGACGCTCGGATTGCCCGCCGACGATGCGGCGGCCGATTGTTACTTCCGCTTCTTCTTCGGCGCTCCCGCATTTCCGGACTCTGTCGACGCGCTGCGACGCCTGCGGCGCAAGTTCCGCCTGGTTGCGATGACCAACTACGATCGGGTCGCTTTCACCAACTGCGCAACCAAGCTCGGCCTGCCCTTCCATGACAGCGTCACCTCCGACGAGGCGCGCTATCCCAAGCCCGATCCGCGGTTCTTCTCCTATAATCTCGGGCGGCAATCGGCATTCGGGTACAAGCAGGACGAGATCCTGCATGTCGCACAGAGCCAGTATCATGACATCGGCGTCGCGCGGGAGCTCGGCTACAAGGTCTGCTGGATCGAGCGGCGCCAGGGGCTGAAGGGGTTCGGCGGAACGCCGGTCCCCAAGCAGGTCACCAAGCCCGATTTCCACTTCTCGTCGCTGGGCGAACTGGCGGACGCCGTGGAGCGGGAGTGAGACTATCGCTCCCGTCGAGGACCGATCATCGACCATGAACCAGCTGACGCTCCCTGAGTCGCTCTGGCGGCAGACCGCGACGCCGGCCCCGCCGCCGCGCGCGCTGTCGGGCCTGGTCATGGCCGACGTCGCCATCATCGGCGCGGGGTATACCGGTCTTTCGGCCGCCCTGCGCGCCATCGAGCTCGGCCTCAAGCCGATCGTGCTCGAGGCAAGCGAGGTCGGATACGGGGCGTCGGGGCGCAATGGCGGCGTCGTCTCGACCAAATACCGGGTCTCGCTAAGCGACATGGCCAGGAGCCATGGCGTCCAAACCGCGAAGCGCATGAACCAGCTCGGCCATGACGCGATGGACCGGGTCGGGCGCTATGTGCAGGAGCACGGCATCGCTGCCGGCCTGGCCGAGACCGGCAATCTGCGCTGCGCCCACAATGCCCATGTGCTGGCCGCCCTCGCGACCGAGGTCGAGACGGTCCGGACGACCTTTGGCGACACCAGCCTCCGCATGCTCGATGCGCACGAAACGGCGGCGGAAACGGGTTCGGACGGCTTCGTGGGCGGCGTTCTCAACAGCCACGCCGGCGTCATCCACCCGCTGGACTATGCCCGCGGCCTGGCGCAGGCCGTCCGCAAGGGCGGTGGCGAGATCTTCGAGAATACGCTGGTGAAAGGCACCCTCACCGACCCTGCCGGCATCGAAGTCACGGCCGCGCAGGGCTCGGTTCGGGCTGAACGCCTCGTCATCTCGACGAATGGATATTCCGATCTCTCGGGCGCCACCGCCGGGGTTCGGCAGACGGTCATCCCCTTTCGCAGCGCAATGGTGGCGACCGAGCCGCTTCCTGCGGCGACCTTTGCCACACTGATCCCCAACAGCCGCAGCTACAGCGAGACCCGGCGCATGATGCGGTGGTTCCGCCGTATCGACGACCGCCTCCTGTTCGGTGGCCGCGGCGCATTCGGCAAAGCCGACTCCGCCCCGGCCTTTACCGCGCTCGAGAGGGCCATGAAGGCGATCTTCCCGCAGATCGCCTCGGTCGCAGTGACCCATCGCTGGTCCGGCCTCGTGGCCATGACGATGGACAGCCTGCCGCAGATCGGACTGGCCAACGCCAGGACTGCCTTCTCGCTGGGTTACAACGGCACCGGCATCGCGATGGCGAGCCTGCTCGGCCGGCACGCGGTCGATCTGGTGATGGGCGAGACCGTCGACCTCGCCTTGATGCGTCGCGCGCAGCCGAAGTCCATCCCGTTCTACTTCCTGCGGGAGCCGGCCGTGCGGACGGTTGCTGGCTGGTACCAGTTCCTCGACCGGATCGGCCGCTGATCGCCGGGCACAGCCGCACGTCATAGCGCGCTGCAGATCCGGAGCGCATCGAGCATCGCCGAATGGATATTGCGGCTTGCCACCGCATCTCCGATCCTGTGCAACTCGAAGCCTGCCGCCGACGCCTGCGGCTGCGGGCCGGCGGCTACCATGGCCTCGAGATCGGTGACGCCGGCGTTGCTGGCACGTCCACGCAACGCGTCGAAGACCTCGGCCATTGGTATGCTGCCCTGCTCCACCACGACATGATCGACGGACTGCGTCATGATCTCGTGCGAGATATCGTTGGCGAGCGTCGCCAGCAGCCGGTTGTCACGACGCTCGACCGACAGCAGACGCGTCTCCGAAACCGGATGGATGGCGTGCTTGAGGAACAGCTTCTTCCAGCGCGCCCGCTCGGCGTAAGTCAGTTCCTCGGCAAGGACGGCGTCGATGGAAATGTATGAGACCCTCGCGCCCATCTCCACCGCGCGTTCTGCCGCGAGGGGACCAGGATGCCGCCCGGTGCCGTCGAAGATCAGCACGTCGCCCGAAAGCGCCGCCTGCCCCGTCAGCACATCCCAGGTGTTGGTGCATAGCTCGGCCCCCGCGCCGATATCGACGAGCGGCAGGCCGCCCGTCGCCATAATGACGACGTCGGGCTCCAGCGCGGTGATGTCGGCTTCGTCCATGTAGGCATTGGCATGGAGGCTGGCCCCCAGACGCTCCAGCTCGGCCACACGCCACTCAACGATGCCCTTGAGGTCACGCCGCCACGAACCCGTGGCACCGATCAGGATCTGTCCGCCGAATGCCGCCGCGGCCTCGTAAAGCGAGACCTGGTGCCCGCGCTCCGCGCTGACCCTGGCCGCCTCCAGCCCGGCCGGGCCGCCGCCGATAACCACCACCTTGCGGGGCCGGCCGTCGGTCTTCGGGATACGGTGCTTCAGGGTCAGTTCGCGACCTGTGACCGGGTTGTGCAGGCAGGATGGCCGGTGCTGCGACTGGCAATGCGTCGCCCCGACGCAGGGCCTGATCTCGTCCTCGCGCCCGCTTGCCATCTTCACGACGATGTCGGGGTCGGCGATCTGGGCGCGGGTCATCCCAGCCATATCGACCTTGCCCTCGCGCACCGCGTAGCGCGCGGACGCAAGATCAGCGATGCGCGCGGCGTGGAAGACCGGAAGCCCGACCTCGTGCCGGAACACGCCCACCGGCTCGACCCAGGGCGACAGCGGCGTGCCCATCCCGGGCATGTTGTATTCGGCGAGCGCGGGCACGTTTTCCATCGAGCCATAGATCGCGTTGAAGAAATCGACCGCGCCCGCCTCCTTTAGGATCAGGGCGATGCGGATGCCCTCATCGAGACGCAGCGCGCTGTAGGGCCCCTCGTCGATGGTGAAGCGCATGCCGAGCAAGAAGGTGTCGCCGACGGCCTTGCGGATCGCCTCATGGACCATGATCGCGAAGCGGCAGCGGTTCTCCAGCGAGCCGCCGAACCGGTCGGTACGCCTGTTGGTGTCGCTGGACAGGAATTGGCCGATCAGATGCCCGCCGGCCATCGTCTCGATGCCGTCGAGCCCCCCTTCCTTGCAGCGCAGAGCGGCGCGCGCAAAGGCCTTCACGACGCGATCGATATCGTGCTCGTCCATCTCCTTGGGGATGGCGCGATGAGCCGTCTCACGGACCGGTGAGGGACCGATGGTCGGGAGCCTGTCCCCGCCATAGGGGTCGCCGCGGCGGCCCAGATGAGAAATCTGGCACATGAGGGCCGCCCCTTGCGCGTGGATCCTCGCGCTGAAGCGCTGCAGATACGGGATGATCGCATCCGTCCCGACATTGAGCTGACGGAAGATATTGGGGGAATCGATGTCGACATTGGACGAGCCGCCGAACATCGTCAGTCCGAGGCCGCCCCTGGCCTTGGCCTCGTGATAGCTCTGATAGGCATCGTCGGGCATGCCGTTCTGCTCCAGCCCGCAGGCATGGCTGGTGCTCATGATCCTGTTGCGGATCGTCAGATGCTTGATGGTCAGCGGCTGCAGCAGCGGATCCTTTGCGACGATCGCGGGGTTGGGCGTGTACATGGTGGCCTCCTGAATTCCGGGCGAGGACCATCGTTCGCACGAACGGCTCGGTTCGTGCGGCGCTGGCCGTTGCTGATCGAAGTCCCGTGCCGCGAGGCACGGATGGCGTTGCTAGAGGACCTGGCTGAGAAACTGCCTTGTCCGCGGATCCGTGGCGTTCGTGAAGAATTCGGCTGGCGGCCCGTGCTCGACGATGACGCCCTTGTCGGTGAAGTAAATCTGGTCGGCCACCTCGCGCGCGAACCCCATTTCATGCGTGACGAGGATGCAGGTCATCCCGTCGGCGGCCAGTTCCTTGATCGTCGCGAGGACCTCCTTGACCGTCTCGGGATCGAGCGCCGCAGTGACCTCGTCGAAAAGCATCACGCCCGGACGCATCGCGAGGCTGCGGGCGATCGCCACACGCTGCTGCTGTCCGCCCGACAACTGGCCGGGATAGGCATCCTCCTTGCCTGTCAGACGAACCTTCGCGATCAGTGCGCGCGCGCGCTGTTCGACCTCTGCCTTCGGCTCGCGCAACACCTTGAGCGGCGCCATCATGACGTTCTCGAGCGCCGTCTTGTGCGGAAACAGATTGTATTGCTGGAAGACGATGCCGACGTTCCTGCGCAAGGCGAGCTTGTCCAGCTTGGGATCGTTGACCTCCTGGCCCGCGACTCTGATCGAGCCGCGCTGGATCGGGCTCAGCCCATTGATGCAGCGGATCAGCGTCGATTTGCCCGAGCCGGACGGCCCGATGATGCAGACGACCTCGCCCTTGCGGACGTCGAAACTGATGCCCCTGATGACCTCCAGCGCGCCGAACGCCTTATGGACGTCCCGCAGGGACACGATCGGCTCACCCGGCGGCGAGGCCACGGCTGCGGGGGCAGAGCTGTTCTCAGAGGGCATATTTACGCTCCAGCCTTCGTGTCCAAAGCGCCATCGGGTAGATGTAGGCGAAGAAGAGGCACAGCAGGAAAAGGTAGAAGGGGAAGAGGAGGTCTGGCCGCGCGCCCGCGGCTTCCATGCCGGCCTGTGCGTTCGATACCGCCTCGTGAATGCTGAAGATCGAGGCCATCGGCGTCGACAGCGTCAGCAGCGCATACCAGTTCATCCAGGGCGGGATCGCACGCCGCACGCATTGCGGAAGAATGATCCAGCGCAGCGTCTGCGACCGCGTGAAGCCCAGCCCTTCCGACGATTCCCACTGCCCCGTCGGGATCGAGTACACGGCGCCGCGCACGATCTCGCTGATATTGCCCATCACCGGCAGGGCGAAGGCGACGGTCGCCTTGCCCCAGTCGGGCAATGGAATCCTGAAGCCGCCCGGCAAGCGAAGTTCCGCCGGCAGCATGAACATGATGGCGAACAGGATGACGAGCCAGGGCGAATTCCGCAGTAGATGGGTGACGAAGCGCGACGGCACCCGCACAGGCCAGAGCAGGCTGATCTGCATGAGCCCGAGCGCGACGCCGGTGACCGTCGCCAGCCCCATCGCAAGGAAGCTCATCAGCAGGTTCAGCGCGAAGCCCTTCAGGATAAACGGCAACCAGATGATGAGCGTCTCCAGAGCCGAAGCGCGGCCCGGCACCGGCGACTGCGCCAGCGCAGAGGCCAGCGACACCAGGAACGCTGCGACCAGGCAAAGACCGTAGCGCCAAGTGACATGAGAGAGCGGGCGCCAGGGCGAAAAGCGCTCCTTGTCGAGAACGAATGCGCGCGCCGTCACTGGCCGTACCCCGGCAGGACGAGTTTGCGCTCGATGGAATGCAGCGCGCTGGCGAGAAACGTCACGACGGCGATGTAGAACAGGAAGAGCAGAAGCATCATTTCCGGGACATTGACGTTGTCCGACCACACCTGGTTCAGAACATAGGTCATTTCGGGAACCGCAATCACGTAGGCGAGCGATGTCGTCTTCGCCAGACTGACGAGGTTGTTTGTCAGGGCCGGCAGGCTGATCCGGAAGGCCAGCGGCAAGGTGATGTAGAGATAGGTTTGCCAGCGCGAGAAGCAGAGGCTTTCAGCCGCCTCAAGCGTCGATTCCGGCACCGCTTCGAGGCCCGACCGGAAGATTTCAACGTTGAATGCTCCTCCGAAGATACCCAGTGCGATTACGGCCCATCCGAAGGAGGAGATCAGAGGCTGCGAATAACCGCCCATGTCGACGCTCGGCATCATGGTGCCCAAGCCGAAGAAGAAGAACAGCAACTGGATCATAGGCGGCGTGTTGCGGAAGGCCTGAATATAGGCATCCATCACAGCCCTTACGGCTATGCTCCGTGCATTCTGAGCCCAGGCGCCAAGAACTCCGATGAGCAGCGAGAGCAACAACGCCCACACGATCAGTTGGAGCGAATTGCTGGCACCGTTCAGGAACCGATCGAATTCATATCGATCGTAGAAGACGTTGAAGTTCAGTCCCGTCGTCTCGTACAGGCGCCTGAAGTATAGCCCAATAATTTCAAGCATACCTGTCCATCGATCACAGAGATCACAAAGCGGCTCGGACCGGGGAACCACCGGGATCGCCGCGCATCCGTTCCGGATGAGCATCGATCCCCATGGCGCTTGCCGTCAGCCTAGGCCTGAAAGCGTTGTCCGCTCTCAGGATCTGCGCGTCAGTTCTTCGGCGTCAGGTAGGAGGTGTCCCAATGCAGCTTCTTGTGCTGCTCGGAGAACCAGGCGTCGGCCTTCACATTCCACTTCTTGGCGAGTTCGAGGAGCTTGCCCTCGGCCTGCCAGCGATAAGCCATTCCGGCCATGAAGGCGCCCCAGCCCTTGTTCAGCTCCTCGAGCGGCACGGCAGCCCCCCAGGGATTGCTGAAGAGGGTCTGGACCGGCATCTCGTAGTCCTGCCACTCGGGCGTCTCGAGATCGGCCATGATGCTGACGTCGTCGTACAGCCAGGCGACGCACTTGCCGGTACGCAGCGCTTCCTTGCCCTCGGTATTCCCTGCGAAGGCCGTGAGTTTCGCCTTCAGCTCGGTTTCGGCCATCTTGTTGTAGGCGTTGCCCTGCTTGCCGCAGACAGGCTTGTTCGCGATATCCTTCCAGTCCTTGATCACACCCTTCTTGGCGAGCAGCGTCGGGCCCGAGGTCCAGTAGGACGGCTCGATGATGCCGATAATCTTGCGGCGCTCGGCCGTGTCGTACATACCGCCGATGATCAGGTCGATCTTGCCCTGCTGCAGCACCTGCATCCGGTTGGCCGAGGTGATGACGACGGTCTCGAACTTCACGCCCAGCGCTTCGGCGACGGACTTCCCGAGATCGACCTCGATGCCTTGGAGCGTTCCGTCCGGGGCCGGAAAGGACCAGGGCTTGAAAGCGCCCTGCACCCCCACGCGAAGCGTTCCGCGGTCGATAATTTCCTTGAGACGACCATCGGCGGCCTGCACCTGGGCCGAGGCGAGCAGTCCGGCGCAGCCTGCGAACGCCCCGGCGAGAGCGCAGCGGAACCAGGATTTATGCGAAAACGACATGTTATTCCCCTTTTTTGTGGACGATTGATCGGCAGATACGCGTCAGGCAGCCTCCCCTTTTGGAAAGACCTGTTGCTGGAATGCGAGAAACGCCTCGACCTGCTCGTTGACCTTCGCAGGGCTCCATTCGAGCAGATCGGCAACGCTATGTGCCGCGTGCTCGGCAGCATTGCGGTCAAGATGCCGCCCCCAGGCGACGCCGACGCGGGTGTAGAGGATGCCGCGCAGATCGCGCGCGTGTTCCTCTCGAACGGCGATCCGATAGGCCTCTCGGGCGTTAAGCGGATCCGGGGCCCCGAGCGCGGTGCCCCACTCCGTCGCCACGGGTTCGCCCGAAGGCGGAAACATCCGGGCGACGGCGTCGCGCAACTCCCTGCCGGCGCTCATATGGCTCTGGACCGGCCCCGCCGTCATGGCGAGCACACCGGGCATGCCTCTCGCCGAGAGGTCGTGGATCTCTCGCGTTCGCCGCCCCATCGGTTGGGCGGGATCGAAGGTCAGGGGGCGCACCCCGGCCCAGGTGAATTCCACATGTCGACGCTGCAACGACAGCCCCGGAAGCAGGTGATTGGCTTCACCCAAGAGGAAATCGACATCCTCGCCCGTCGTTCTCGCCTCGTCGGCGTCGGCGTCGTAGGCCGTCTCGGTGGGGCCGAAATAGAACCAGTCGTCCTGGAGCGGCAGACAGTAGAATGGCATGCCGCCGCGGTGCAGGGTCGCGACACCATAACCCCGATATCGTTCGGGCAGGCGCACCACGATGTGGGAGCCTTTGGTGCCTCGCACGAGCGGCTGGCTGGGGCTGCGCCCCGGCGGCACGATCTCGTCGACCCAGGTCCCGGCGAGGTTCAGCACGACCCCGGCGCGAACCGTCTCGACATCTCCCGAGCCGTCGGCGAGATCGACGAGCCAGTTGCCGTCGGAGGTCCGTTCGCGCAGTGAGGCTCTCGTGAACAGACGCAGTTGCGCGCCGGCGCGCTCCGCGTCGACGGCGTTGTCGACGCAGATGCGATCCGGCCAATCGATCATATATTCGCGGTAGGTTGCGACCGATTTCAACCGGGTCCGGTCGCGAAGATCGGCAGCGAACGGAATCTCGCGATCGCGATGGCTGCGGACCCGGCGATAGTCGAGCGGCGGCCCCGACGGGGCCAGGCGTTTCAGCAGGGCAAAGCCGATGTCGAGATGCCAGCCGCGAATGTCGTCGCCCTGAAAAAGCGGAAAGCACATGGTGAAGGGCTTGCAGCGCGCGGGCCGCAGCCGGACCAGTTCCGCCCTGGATTCCATCGCCGCCCTGGCCATCCTGACGGCGCCCAGAAGGCGCGCCGGCGAGCGGGCGAAGGTTCTGACCGGATGGTGCGTTTCGAAATAGCGCAGGCCGCAATGCAGGATGCGCGAGGACCGGCTCGACGCGCCGTTGCCCAGATCGGATTTCTCGGCGAGCAACACGCGATAGCCCGTCGCGGCAAGCTCCAGCGCAGTGCTGGTCCCGTTGATGCCGCCGCCGATCACGACGACGTCGAACGCTTCGTGTTGAGCTTGCCTTGACGTCATGCCAGTGGCGTCTTCGCCCTTTTGAGGAACTGCGCGGAAGTAGATCGTCAAAGTCGAAATGTTCAAAATCGAATAATTAGCGATCGTTATGCCAATTTTGCATATAGGCTCTCAGGCAGCTGCCGAACGCCGCAGTTTGATCCGCGGCAACCTCTCAGCCGTTTGTAGCGACCCGATCACGGCCGGCGGCCATGTTATAAGCGGGCTTAGTGTCCATGCTTGCCCGCAGCCGCCGCCTGAAGTCGGGCCTGCTTCTGGATGCTCGTTGCAACCATGGCGTGGCAGACGTCGTCGATTGCGGCACGCAGAGGCGCCAGCATCGCCTCGGTCACGCCACCGGGTGTGGCGATCGACCCGATGATCTCCTCGAAACCGCGCCCCGAACGATGCAATTCACCGACGGCGATCAGCGTCTCGGCCATCATCGTCTCGAGCGAGGCGCGATCGAGCCCCGGCGCATGCTCCGCATTGGCTGAAACGAATGCATTTGCGATCTCCGCGAATGCCGCGATAGCCGATCCTGCAACATTCGATGCGATGCGGATGTGCTCCTCGGCGACGATAACGGGAAAGCTGAACCGCTCGAACCAGTCCACGACCAGCCGCATCTCGGCAGCGCCCGCCCGCGGGCCGGTCACCACCGGGACCGCGCCCCGACCGACGCTTTGCGCGATGGTCGGCACGGCCTTGATCACGGGGTTCATCGTCCAGCGACCGATATCCGCCAGCGAGACGGCATTGGTCACGCTGAGAACGATCGTCTCCGCCGCAAGGTGCGGTGACAAGGTCGCCAGAACGGCTTCGTAGGCATCTGGAGACACGGCGAGCACAGCGACATCGCAGCGCGAGGCGAATGCGAGGCTGCCTGCGGCAAGGCGAGGATGGGCTGCCAGGAGCGCGTTCTGCGCCTCCGGGCTGCGCCCCATGACAGCGGTCTCGTAGTCCGGCCAGGCCCTGACGAACGCCGGCGACATGGCCTGCGCCAGACGGCCGGTTCCAACAACCAGAATGCGTTTCGTTGCGTCGTCCCTCACAGCGAGGCCTCCTATCGCGGCAATCGGTCCATGAGCTTGTCACGCTCGGACGCCATCAGGTCGATCAGCGCATCGACAGCGCGGTTCGCCGGGCGCGAATCCGGCCGCAGCAGGGCGACGTTGAAGGGGATCGTCGGCGTGAACGGAATGAGCCTCACCCCATCATCCTGTTCGGCAACGGCGGTGTAGGGGTCGATCAGCCCGACACCGACGCCGCCCCTGACCATCTCTAAAGCCGTCGCGGACACGTTCGTCTCATAGGCGGCGTCGTACCTGACCCCGCAGGAGCGGAAGGCCTGTTCGAGAAGCTGGCCGGCGGAGGTGATGGACGACCAGGCAATGAACGGGATGCCGACCAGATCGGTCGGCCCGATGGAGCTTCGCCCGGCCAGCGGGTGGTCGGCCGGCACAACCGCAATATAGGGCGTGTTGCCGAAGGTCTCGACGCGGAAGCCGGACCTGCGAAATGGCGGCTCGGCAAGTCCGACGTCGATCTGCTGCGACGCGGCCCATTCCTCGACCTTCAGCGAGAGCGTGACGTTCACCCGGATCTTCGTCTGCGGCCAGTCTTCTCGAAACCGGCCCAGAAGCCGCGGGACGAAGCCGAGCGCCAGAGCCGGCATGATCGCCGTATCGATCCGCCGACCCTCCCCCTCCGCGACGCGCGCAGCGAAGCTCTTCAGGGAATCGAGAGATATGTAGGCACGTTCGATCTCGTCGAGCAGGAGATGCGCGACGGATGTCGGCGTGACCAGTCCTTTGCGGCGCTCGAACAGCGTGATGCCGAGTTCGGCCTCCAGCTTGTCGAGAAGGCGGCTGACCGCGGGCTGGCTGCGGCCCAGGAGTTCGGCTGCGGCACTGACTGTTCCGGTCAGCATCACAGCGCGGAAAGCGGAGAAGTACAGAAGGTTCATGCGGCAGCGCCCGATGACGGCTCGGTCCGATCATCATTTGCACACCCCGCAAAGTACAATCCACGGAAGCGCGGCGTCGATCTGCTGGAAATTGGCAAACCAGTCAGCACCCTGGCACGTTCCGAGAGAACGCCGGCCTCTCGCCGCACGACATCGGTGGCGCGCCAGCTTGGCGACAGCACCGTCACCTCGAAGCCCGAACTGTCGACCCTGCGAAATACAAACTCCTCCAAAGAACTAGCCCGAAAAGAAGCTGTACGTTCGTTACTCCGCTGCGGGACTGACTCCCTTAACCTGCTGCGCCTTTGCTGGCTCCTTGATACGTCCCCCTCGCCATTCGAATTTGCGTTCGACATGCGACGCGCCCTCTGTCAGGAGCTCGAAATCGCTGCGATGAGTCCCGCATCACCGTGGAAGATCTCTCTTGCGTCGAGGTATGCTGATTCGAAATAGGGACAAAGCTGGGTGGGATCGATCGGCGCTTGCTGCTCTAGAAGCAAATGGCCGTAGTTGCCGTTGCTCTTGTTGGTTTCTTTGAGCCAATGGCGGAGACCGGAGGCGGGCAAGTGTGCATGGATCGCTCTAGGCCAAGGCGAGGTACAACCGCCAGACTGACGGCGGTGATGGCGGCAACTGTGCTTTTTTCAGTTTCGCCTGGAACAACCTCAGGCGTTGATTAGCAGGATCGCCGTCGTCAAGCGCGAAGTCTACCAAAATCATCATGATCATGGCAGTGACGTGAGTGACCTCGTTCGGATCGATTTCGACGCTGTTCAATTCCGCGTTTCGGCGCGGCCAAGCAACGTCGTCTGATGCAGGCGCGCCGTGTCGCAGCTCCATCAGCAACCTTGATCGCCCACAATCGGACACTCGCAACGTCCGGAATGGGCCAACTTTCGCCAGCACCCGGCACACAATCGAATGTCTTACCTGGGTCGATTTTGCCCCTTCGATCTCGGTCCGGAAGCTGACGTTGTGAGCGTCACGAGCCATCAACGCGCGCGCAGCAGTAGGCCGAGCTGGCGCTCAGCTGGCGTAAGTCCGCGGGCGTTTGCTTCGCGGCTGGTCGTTCAAGATGCGGCCCACATTGGTTCGATCGCCCAGCCAGCTGGCCTAACCCAGGCCTCTGGGCATTCTTCCCTAATCCGGCAGCGCCCATTCTCGGGTGTTATTTCCAATGGCGATATTGCATAATCTGGCGAGCCAAATGATCTGATTGATTGCAGATTTGCCAATTGATTTCGGAAATTCGGAGGCTCGGATGCGACCTGATGTAGTGGCAGCCAGGGCGGCAGGCGCCGGCAAATGTGCGAAGGTTGCCCGCGGCAGGACCAAGGCAAAGACGGCGAGGTCCGAGCAGGAGGGCCTCCTCTGCGGCCTCTTCGTCGATCTCCTGATGGATCGCTCGCAGGACGGTCTCCTGTCGTTCTGCGCCCATGCCGGCATCACCCTGCCGAAGGATGGCAATGCCTGGTTGCCGGCCTTCTTGGCTCACTACCAGCGGGGCAAGGACGTCGAATTCGGCCATGCGCTGAATGATTTCACGACCTGGGCGCCCATCGCCGGACGCGTCCGCGAGCTTCAGGCTGAGCAGCGGCGCCATGGGTAGGCCGTGGGGAGGCGGGAAGCCGACGCCCGCCAGTTTCTTCGAACTCGATATCAGGTGGCTGAAGCGGCACGACATGCTGCGGCCCGGCAAGCTGTCCTGGGTGCGGGAAATCGTCAACGGCAGCCGGCGTGGCCTCCTGTCCTTCCTCGCCGGAGAGGGGGAAGGCGTCATCAATATCGCGGGCCATCGGCAGTGGATTGTGATCGAGGAAACGCCCGTTCACCTCGGCGGCGCTCGCCCATGGTTCCGCTGTCCTCGATGCAGCCGGCTCGCGGCGAAGATCTACGGCTCGTCCCATGCCGGCGGCCCGGCTTTCACCTGTCGGTCCTGCAAGCGCATCGCCTATCCATCGCAGAACGAGGACAAGCGCTATCTATCGGTGCGGCGAGCGCAGCGCATACGGGAGCGCCTGGGAGGTTCGCCCAACCTCACGCTGTCATTCCCGCCCAAGCCGAAGGGAATGCACTGGACGACCTATGACCGCGCCCATGCGACAGCAATGGCGCTCGAGCAGCGCAGCTTGGCCAGCATGGCAGCGACAGTGGAGAAGATACGGCGTCGATGCGCGGCACGGGGCTAATTTCAGACCGCGAGGCGCCGCGTTCTGGCACTACGCCCCCGCACTTCCGCTACTTCCCCCCTGCTCGATGTGATGAAGATTGACTCGAAAACCGAGCAGGTGCTGGCTGAGAGCCTGCAGGACGACCTCTATGACCTGTGTTTCGAGCAGATGTGGGCGCTCGATCCCACGAAGGTCGGCCTGGCGGACAACCACGGCCACTAGGCGCGGAGAAGGATATCCCGCACCTGTGTCGCGGCCCATTTGCCCTTGCGGGACGTCTGGACGCCCCTGGCGTTGAGCATGTCCGCGATGGCCCGGAGCGAAGCGCCCGAGGAGCGGGCATCGCGGATCATAGGCAGGAGCGCCGCGGCAAAGCGATCGGCATTGGCCCGGCCAGTGGCCGCGCCCTTGGCCTGTGCCTCGGCCAGATTCGTCCGGTTGCCGAGCTTCGCGCCCTTGGCCTTGGCAGCGGCCAGCGCAGCCTTCGTGCGCGCCGCGATCAGCGCCCGCTCCTTCTCGGCCAGCGCGGCGTAGATGTGCAACATGAACGGATCGGCGTCCGCGCCGAGCTCCGTGACGATGAACGGGATTCGCTGCGCCATGAGACCGGCGACGAAGGCCACGTCACGGGACAGGCGATCGAGCTTGGCGACGACGACCGCGCATTTGTGTCGGCGAGCCTCAGCCAACGCGGCGGCGAGCTGCGGGCGACGATCGAGAGCGTCGGAGCCCTTGCCTGTCTCGACCTCGACGTGCTCGCCGACAATCTCGAAGCCTTCGGCCTCGGCAAAGCGGGCAATGGCAGCGCGCTGCGCTTCGATGCCCAGGCCGGAGCGTCCCTGCTGTGCGGTGCTGACCCGGATGTACCCAACCGCCCGCTTCATGTCCTGTCCCTTACCGGCATGTAAGTACACTATACGAGCATTTAGATTTCTTACAAGGCAAGGCAGGTGCACTGTGCTGGGCGTCTCGCCGGGCACGGTCTAACGGGGCCGCCGCGCGTGGGCTGTCGCGCAAGGATTTCCAGTCCTCTCGCGCATCGCTCCGCACTCCCGGAAGAGCACGGCACAGGCCCTTGGGTGAGCAGGCTCTCGCTGGAGATCGGCGACCCGCTTCCTGATGTCATCATTCGTCATCAACGACGGGCAACCAAAGGCGAGCGTTACACCGCTGTGAGTGGTTCGTAAGGGCCTGCCGCCTGATCAGCCCGTCTTTCGTGGGAAGGCAACCTCGAGCGTCTGTTTGATGCGCTCGATCTCGTCCGCACTCCTGCCGCGCAGGAACCTGGCGACCCACTCCTCCTCCGGATCGCGGAACAGGGCCTCGGGCTCGACGCCGAACAGCGCGCCCAGCTTCGACAGGCTCTCCTCGGATGGCGTGGTTCCCTGGAACCAGCGCGTCACCATGCTCTTGTCGATGTCCAACTCGCGCGCCAGGTCGGTCGGGCGCGCGAGGCCACGCTTCTGCGCCCATGCTTTCAGATGATGGGGTCGGCGCGGCTGCCTGGGGATGTCGTCGCTCACGACACTCGTGCCCGGCCCTTCGTCGATGGCGGGCGGCGGCCCGCTGAGAAGGTCGCTCGGCTTGCAGCCGAACACATCGGCAATCGCCTCGAGAATGCCCTGGCTATAGGGCTGCTTGCGCGCCTCGATCCGGCTGAGACTGGCATGCGTCATGCCGATCTCGGCGCCGAGCGCCTCTAGCGTCATTCCTGCGGCGCGGCGCCACTCCTTGATGTAAGTCGCTCCAAGATTTCGATCACCCTTCGTCATGATGACGGCTTCCCCATTCATGTCCCGAACTCCGAGTAGATGGTGGGAATGTCGTCGCTCACGACACTCGTGCGCGGCCCCTCGGCTGGGTGACAGCGAGCCGGGCCTCGGCGTCGGCAATAGCCTGGCGCTGGGCCGCATTCAGAAACCTCGTCTCGCCAAATAGCAGCCAATCGCGCTCGATCGGGTAGTTTTCGTGGATTTTCCACGCAATCTCGATCGTCAGCCGGGTGTGGCCAATCTCCCAGCGGCTCCACGTCTGTAGCGGCTCCCCGAACAGCTCGGCCATGTCCGCGAGCGTGCCCGCCGCCTTGATGATCTCACGCGCTATGCGCAGGCGGGCACCGATTGCGCCGGGACTGTAGGGGGTGGTCATCGGGGCTCCGTTCGCGTTGATAGACGTGCCGGTGATCTGCTCCAGCAGATCGACGGTCCCGGTGGTGACAACCAGAGCAAAAGTGGGGGCGAACCCACTTTTACTCTGACCCAGCGCCAAGCCGCCCCTGATGCCGGTAGACGCTCGCACCGACCAACTTGGGGCTCCGTTGTGTCCGCTGCTTGTTATTTCAAGCCAAAGAGCTTGGTGCACTGTGCTGGGCGTCCCTGCACTGTGCTGGGCGTCCCAGGACGGGGGGTGCTGCGCCTGGCTGGCCGTGACCAAACCCACCGCTGCGACCGCAGCGGCGCTGGATCATTGTTGAGACACGCTTAGAGTTCGCGGGCAGACATCGGCGTTCTTGAACCTCCTGAAGAACACCGAGAATGGGGTGAAATACTCGCAATGAATGCCGGTCGAGCGGAACTGTTCAGGGAGCCCAACCCTTTCACCGTAATCCCAAGCCCAGGTCTGGCGGTAGAGGATGGCGGTGTTCGTGGAAAACAGCACCGCCCCGGCAACGAGAGCGCCGACCAGCGCCGCCTGCGGGATATACCAGAGAAGCAGGTTTTTCATGATGCAACGACCATTGTGGAATAGCCCGGGACGCTGGAACGCCCGGATCAGACCTGCTGAAAATACGCTACCGCTGCGTCAGCCGCTTGTTGCTTCCCGCCAAAGCGTTGCTCGTTCCGGCCTCGGGGTGGCGTTTCTTGGGGATGATCATGAGGCTCGATCCATCACTGATGCAGTACCGCAAGCCGGGGAAGGCGCTCCTCCCTGGAACTCGCGATGATGATGGATCGATGCTGCATCGGTGATGGATTTACGCCCCTGCCCTGAGATCGAGCCGGGGCAGGGCATCAGCATGGTGTGGGTCCCCTACTAGCGCGTGGGGGGGCGCTGAGACGATGAACGATGCCGACGAGACTATTCGCTTGTTTTTCTGGCTCCCGCGCGAGGCGCAGGAGCGGGTTCTTCAAGCCCTTCTAGACGAGCGGCGTCCTGAAGGTCTGCCAAGAAGCGCTGACGGCGGGCTTCTGGCAGATGCGGCAAAAGTCGCGAGAATGCTTCAACAATCGGGTCGGGCTCCTCTGCCGGGGCGGCGGCAGTTCGCATCCGAGCCCCCGCGGACAGACGCGCGGGGGACCTCGGCGGCCCGGACAAGATGTCGGCGGGCGCGCAGCCCAGCGCTTCCGCCAGGCTTTCGATGCGGTCATGCGTCAGCCCGGTTATGCCTCGCTCGATCTGCGAGATCAGTCCGTGCGTCACGCCGAGGCGATCAGCGAGCGCCTCCTGCGAGAGCTTCCGGTAAACGCGCCACGCGCGCACGAACTGGCGCGGTGCTCCTTTCACTGTGTCTTTGCTCATGTCCGCATCCGAGCCCGCGCCGTTCGCCGCGCCGGGGAACTGCTCCACCAACTTGACGGTCGCGGTGGAGACAGGAGCAAAACCGCCGCCGACGACGGTTCTACTTCGACGCAAAGGCAAGCGGCAAGCGACGCCGGCATGTCCGAGAGGCAAAGAGGCTTGGCGATGGGCTTAAGATAGCCGCTTGGCGATCATGCTCTGGACGATAGCTGTCCCGAAGAAGGGAAGGACGATGACGAGCACCACCCAGGCCGCCGATAAGCCAGCCGCTGACAGGAGCTTCGCAGTCGACACCAAGAACCAGATTGTGCAGCCAATCATGGTCAGTGTGACCAGCCACTGCCAAATCGTTACGTCGCCCATCTCGCTACTCCCCTTTTCGCCGGCGCGCCAAACGCCGCCTCGCGGACTAGTATGCGCTACAATGCGCTAATTCCGCTCTAGACAGACCGCCTCGCTTGACGCTGCTCCATGAGCCGCCACAGGCGGGAGTTGAGCCTCGCCTCAACCCTGTCGATCCGATCGACCTTCCGGTCGAAGGTGCGGCGGCGCATCCACTTAGGCTTCCAGATCAGGCTATCGATCGGCCCGTGATCGCCGAGCTGTCGCCGGAGGTTGAAGGCCTCGCTGATGGCCTGGTCGTAGGGCGATCGGGGCGAAGAGACAGAAATAGGATTCTGGTCCTTATTTCGCTCGCTTCGGCATGTGCCGCATCAGGGCCAGGACATCCGCCTGGGCTTCCGGCGTCAGCTCAAGAAACTGCGCCAGAGCCTGCTCCCGCGCCAGATCGGAAGGCGAAAGGCTAGCGCCGTCGTCCTCTAAAATAGCGGCTTCCGGCACGTCATAAGCCGCCGCAATCTTTGCAAGCCACCGTGAGCTGACCGGCCTCATGCCCCTCTCCATGTCGGAGAGGTGGCCCTTCGAGGTTCCGATTTTTTCGGCAACCTGCTCCAGTGTCAGGCCCGCGCCTTTGCGCCACCGCTTCAAACGACTGCCCAGCATTGCCCCGATCCCTGCCCTAAATGTCCCCGCACTCTAGTTCGCTCTGGTCGTAGGCCAGCCAGATGCGCGGCGATCAGACTGCTTCGGTCGGGGAATTCCGGCGGAGGAGCAGGGCCACAGCCTTCCTCTCCGCATCCGTGGCACCCGCCAGAAGAGTCAGGAATTCATCCTCTTCTTGCGAGGCTTCTCTCCCTAAGAAGAGAAACGACAGGCTGATCCCGAGAACGCTGGCAATTTTAAGCACCCTATCGACACTGGGCTGCTTGTCGGTGTTGCGTAGCTCGTTCACCGCGTTGACGCCGAGTCCCGCTGCTGTGCTGATTTCGCGATCGGAGCGCCCCGAGGCGTCAACCGCGCAGAGCAGCCTGCTTCGCCAGGCGACCGGGGGATGCGTATTCATGGCCTGCTCATTAGCATGATTCACGCAAATGCGTGTGCACGGTCGCCTGGTCGAGCGGCTGCGCGCCGGTCGATCCATGGCACGCGACCGGGTCGCGTCTGGCCCGAAACCGAAGCCGAAATCCGCGCCTTCATGCGAGTTGAGCGCCAGCAGCGCGCCCGCGAGGTCGCCTGATGAACGCGCCCTCTGTCATCAGCCCGGCGGCCGCTCGCCTCCCCCAGACCTACGAGAGCGCCAAAAACGCGCTGGCGGAATGCGTCTCGCTCGACGAGTGCAAGTCCTGGGCAGACGAAGCCGCCGCGCTCGCCTCCTACGCCAAACAGGCCGACGACGAGGAACTGATGCGGATGGCGACCCGCATCCGAGCCCGCGCCGTTCGCCGCGCCGGGGAACTGCTCAAGCAACTCGATGGGCAGGGCAATAATCAGCATACCGTGGGCGTCCACGTATGCTCTCGCAGCGCCAGGCCGCCGCCAACGCCGGCATGTCCGAGCACCAGCAGCTCCAGGCTGTCCGAGTTGCCCACGTTTCCGCCGACGCCGGCCAGGTTGAGCCTGGCCAAGGAGTCCGCGACGGAAAACTGGAGGAGGGCCACCGCCGCCCGTTGCGTGGTGGAATAGCGCGAGAAGCCGCCCCAGGCTCTCGATCGAATCTCGGCAGCAAAAGTCGCCTCTGCAGTTAGCCCACATGGGCTAAAGTTCGCACCGTTCGCAGGGAGGTGGATGCGGCAGAGGTGGCATCTCAAATCGGCGATATCGCCGATTTGGCAGGACCATGGCAGCACCTCTCCGAGATCCACGCCGTGCCGCGCTGGAGGTCGGGTTGCATGCGCTCGGGAGCGGGTGGCGCGTCGATCTGCGCAACGCCGTCCGGCCCATGGTGGAGGCCGCGCTTGCTGCTTCCGACGCCTTCATCGCTCTTGCCATCGCAAAGCGAAACGAGAGCATCCGCTCTCATGACACCCCATGATCCGCGCCAACGGCTTCGCCATCGCTCGGGGTGTAGGGTGGCTGTCAGGGGCTTTGCGGAATCAGACGTGCTTGCCGCACTCGGCGGGCTGCAGTATCAAACGCCTTCCTCGCCTCCGCTGCAGGCACTTCGCCTCTGTGACGCCATGCACGTCTCGATGCCGGAGCGCCAGGCTTCCTCATCAGGATCACCGGCATAGCCTTCGGGTGGACGGCGCCGACCTCGGCACTTGGATCGGTGGTGAGGAAGGCATAGAGATCGATCCTCTCCTCGCCGTTCTTGATCTTGCGGACGCTGGCCCATTGAGCGTCCACATGCCGGCGAAGAATGCCGTCAGCCCCTCCTCACCGAACGCGAACCAAATGTCGCCGCCGGCGTCCTTGTTAAATTCGCTGGAGTTGGTGAAAGCACCGGGCACCGGCTTTCTACCGCGAGCCATCGGCGCCAATGCGGCCTGCCAGCGTCCGGTTCTTGGAGCCAGGCGAAGGGCTCGTCTCGACGACCCATAGCGGACCAGAGCGTCCGCGAGACTGGGAAGCGGCTAGCCTGTCTTGGCGAGCGGCCGCTTAGTCAAAAGGCCGCAAAGACTTGCGAGCGTTGGGCGCATCTCGGCTCTGGGCACAACCATATCAACCATGCCGTGTTCCCTTAGATATTCTGCTCGCTGGAAGCCTTCCGGCAGCTTCTCGCGGATTGTTTGCTCGATGACACGTTGTCCCGCGAAGCCGATGAGTGCGCCGGGTTCGGCGATATGGACATCGCCCAACATTGCATAGGAAGCCGTGATACCGCCCGTTGTCGGGTCCGTCAGCACCACGAAATACGGCAATTTTGCCGCCCGTAAACGCCGCACGGCAACAGTCGTGCGCGACATTTGCATCAACGACAATATGCCCTCCTGCATGCGCATCCCGCCGCCGCATGCGAAGAGGATTAAAGGGGTGCAACGCGAGGTCGCGGCTTCTACTGCCGAGACGATGGCTTCGCCGGCCGCCATGCCCGCCGAACCAGTCATGAACTGGAAGTCTTGCACCGCTACGGTGACTGGGATGCCCTCAATCGTGCCGCAGGCCACTTTGACAGCGTCCGGCTCCCCGGTGAGCGTTCTCGCCTGTTTAATGCGGTCGATATATCGCTTGGTGTCCCTGAAGCGCAGCGGGTCAGCCGTCACTTCCGGTACGTGCACATCCTCTTGCGAGCCTGGATCAAGCGTGATCGACAGCCGTTGCGCCGCTGTGATGCGCATATGATGCTGCGAGCCCGGAAACACCCAGAGGTTCGCCTCGACATCCTTCTGATAAGCAAGTTCGCCCGTTTCTGGGTCCTTAATCCAAAGAGTGTCTGGAGCTTGCCTTCGCAACAGAGAGCGAACTTTCGGACGCACCACCGTGGTGAGCCAGTTCATTGGCGAATTAGTCATGAGCGTTCGCAACTCCGCGGCGTGGCCTGCCATGCCTCGTTAGCACGTATGAAATGGCCGGTAATTGTCCGCTTCCGACCCTTTTAAGACCTCGGGAACGTGCGTTACGGGGCGAGGCAGCGCGATTGGCGGAACGGTTTGCGCGAGCAACCGCAATCAGACGACGACAGGTTGCACATCGGCGTCTCCTGATCGGCCTCAGGCTCGACGAGACGGGCGAACCGGTCAAGCCAGGCCAAGATAGCCGAGGGTGTCGCCGGCGCTTTCCGGCTCGGGCTTGGTGAGCCAGCAGCCATCTACAACATTGGGGGCGTCCTGGCGTTCGAAGAGGTAGTAGCCTCCGCCGTTCGTTTCTTCGCTGTCATAGGGGCCGGTCACCAGGCACCCATATTCCTCTGCCAGGTCGTCGAGCTGCGCTATCACGTCGGTCGCATCCCTGAGCTCGTCGAACCCGACGGCGCCGGAAACCCCCTTGTCGCGGGTTTCCGCCAGCGATTCACGTATCCTCTGGATTACCTCCGACGCGATTTCGACGCTGCTCTCGGGGCTTGTCAGCTGGAAGCTGTCCATCTTTTCCTCCTACAATCAGGGTGAAACCGAGCATTGGCGGTGGCCAGTCCGGCGGAGAGGTCCTGCCTACATCCGGGCAGTAGGCGCCGCATTTCCTGCCGTATTTCTGAGGCTTTCGGGCCGGGTTGTGAGGGTCCCATGGGCAACGCGACATGAAGATGTCGACCATCTGCCCGACTGTGGCGTGCACGCCGTGGTGCCAGCTCAGGACAACCACTCGCGCGTCGTGCTCGCGCCGGCAGAAGTGACAGCGAAGGCGCAGCAGAACCCAGGGAAAATCCTGAAGCTCGGTGAGTTCGTTCGGCGGTACCATGACGGGTCATTCAGGTTCGCGGATAGGTCGCGCTCCCTGCGAAAAGAGGCCTCG